>CAYYIC010000001.1:0-44125 GCA_964471005.1 uncultured Staphylococcaceae bacterium
AGCGTCTCGATGACGACGAGAGCGAGACGCGAAACAGAAGTTGAAGGCGTGGATTATTTTTTCGTATCCCGTGAAGAATTCGACCGCAACATCAAAGAAGGCAACTTTCTTGAGTGGGCTGAGTTTGTCGGCAATCGCTATGGCACGCCCAAACACTATGTCAATGAATTGCGCGCTCAAGGCAAAAATGTCGTTCTCGAAATCGAAGTTGAAGGAACAAAACAAGTATTAAGCCGCTGCAAGGGCAGTAATGTCGTTTCGATTTTTGTCATTCCCCCGAGCTATGAAGATTTGGAAAAAAGAATTCGCCATCGCTCGACCGAACCAGAAGATGTCATTCAAAAAAGGCTGCATAAAGCCCGCAAGGAGATGCATCTTAAATACCACTATGAGTACGTTGTTTTAAACGATCGTCCGGATCGCGCCGGAAAGGAAATTAGGGATATAATTAAAAATAAATTAAATGCCAAACTCATTAAATAATAAAGGGTCGAAATGCGTATTTTAGAAGTGTTGATAGAACATCGAGTAAACGCGCTTAATCGCCCTTTTTCTTATGTTTATTTTGGCACTAAGGATGTTCGCGTCGGCTTTCGAGTGCTGCTTATGTTTAATAAGAAGCAACTCGTCGGCTATGTGACAAAAGTCGAAGAAAGCGATTTATCGCTCGATGCATACGAACGCGAAAAAGGTTTCAATCTTCAAGAAATTATCGATGTCCTCGATGACAGCGAACTGCTAAATGATGAGTTAAGAGATTTGGCCGAGCGGATTTGCAATCACTATCTGGTGACAAAAATCAGCGTTTTACAGACGATGCTCCCCAAGTCGCTAAAACCACGGCTATCATCGCTTAGCGGGCCGAAAGCTTACTTTGATAAATATCTCGTCGTCATCGATGGCGATGAGACGGGTTTAACTCCTCGGCAAATTGATCTTTTACGCTTTATCAAAACGAATGGCAAAATTCTAAAAAGAGATTCTGGCTCGCCGAGCATCGTCGATAAGTTAATCACCAGCAATCACCTCAAAGTCATCGAAATTGAACGTTTTCGCCTAGATATCCCTGAATACCAAAAAGAAACGATAAAAATACTGAATGACGAGCAAAAAGCCGCTGTTAAAAGTATCCTGAATACCGATAAGACAGTGAGCCTTCTTCAAGGCGTGACGGGCAGCGGTAAAACGGAAGTATATCTCTCCCTTTCTGAATCGGTGATCGACGAGGGAAGAAATGTCTTGATGCTCGTTCCCGAAATCGCTCTGACGCCGATTATGGTCGAGTACTTTCAACGCCGGTTTAAAGGCAATGTCGCTATTCTTCACAGTGAGCTAACCGAAGCCGAAAAATACGATGAATACCGGCGTATCGCCAAAGGCGAATGCCGCGTCGTCGTCGGTGCCAGAAGCGCCATTTTCGCGCCGCTAGAAAACATCGGCCTCTTCATTTTGGACGAAGAACATGTTGAGTCTTACAAGCAGGATATCGCCCCTTTTTACCACGCTCGTGAAATCGCCATCATACGAGCGGAATTCCATCGCGCTAAAGTCGTTTTAGGAAGCGCCACTCCCTCTCTTGAAAGCAAAGCCCGAGCCTTAAAAGGTGTCTACCATTATGCGGAACTGCCACATCGAATTAATGATCAGGTCTTGCCCAAAGTGACGATTGTCGACTTATCAAATCCGCGCAATTTAACGCGTCAATCGGTATTATTTTCTGATTTATTAATCAAAAAAATCAACGACCGACTGGCTAAGAAAGAACAAGTTGTATTGCTTATTAATCGTCGGGGTTTTAGCGGTTATGTGACATGCCGCGCTTGCGGTCACATTTTCAAGTGCCCAGACTGCGGCATCACTTTGACTTATCATCAGCATGACGAAATGCTTAAATGTCACCACTGTAATCATGTCGAGTTCGCTCCCAAAACGTGTCCGGAATGTGGTGGTACATACTTCTCAAAAAGCGGATTTGGCACCGAGCGCATCGCCAGCGAGATCGAGAAGCTTTTCCCTGGCGCCAAAACCTTGCGCCTAGATAGCGATGTCGGTCGCGTTCGCAATAACATCGCCAAAACCATCGAGGCTTTTCGCCACAAAGAAGCCGATATTTTAGTCGGCACGCAAATGATTGCTAAAGGCCACGACTTTCCTGATGTTACATTGGTGGGCATCGTCCTAGCCGATATTGGCTTATCCCTGCCGTCATTTCGTAGCAGCGAACGGGCTTTTGAACTTATCACGCAAGCCGTGGGACGAAGCGGACGAGCAGCCAAAATCGGCGAAGCGATTATTCAAACTTATAATCCTACCCATTACGCCATTCGCCTGGCAGCAGCTCAAGATTACGAAACATTCTTTAAAAAAGAAATGCTGGCTCGAAAGGCGCAGCAATATCCTCCTTACACCTATTTGACGAGCGTGCAAATTTCCTCGAAAAACGAAGCCACAGCCATCGATACCATCCATGCGATTGCCGAGGACGTGCAGAAGCAGAACTATCAAGATGTGACAATACTTGGTCCCGTGACCCCTTATATCCATTTTGAGAAGGATATTCATCATCGCGTTTTGCTACTAAAATACAAGAGTGATGTCGAGATCAAAGAACACTTGCGAAAGCTGCTGATCGCTTTGCAAAGCAAGGGACAAATTAACGTCGTGGTCAACGTTGACCCCTATAACTTTTAATAAAAAGTTTACTGTAGTGTTATAATATTGGCGTTAACAGCAACAAGGAAAAAATTATGATAACCATCTCCATCCTCGGCCTCGACCAGTATATGGTCGGTACCTACTCTCAAGAAAACACCAAGAAAATCGCTAATCTCTACGAAGCTCAGACGAGCGAAATCAATTTTTATGCCCCCAATTCTTTTTACTTTCACGAGGGTGTCGACCAAACCTCATGGAATGTTCTCGTCCGCATTCACGCGCCTTTAGAGTGTGCTACTCTCGAAGATAAGATGACCGCTTATCTGTTCAAAACTTTAAATAAGATGGCCATCCATATCAGCGTCGAATACTTTTATTATGATAAGATCCATCGTCACAGTTTTATCAATCCCGATTACCCGCGCTTCATCACCGAGCAAAATGCCGTGGTTGTCGACGAGCCTTCTGAAGCAGATGATGAGGATGTTTATTATGGCGACATCTTTGCCGAATTCGATGACGGAAACAAATAAATTAGTCCACTTTTAACGACATTTTGTCGTTTTTTATAGTAGAAACAGCACTAATCTATTACTATACTATGTATTGGGGTAGAAAATATGAGAGCACTGGAAATCGCCAAGAATGTTTTGCATCAAATCCTCCATCAGGATGTGGAATTTCAAAATGCTCTGCGATTAGCTTTTAAAGACCATCCTGAGGATAGAGAGCACTCGAGCCTCGTCTCGGCGACAGTCGGCTGCGAACTTCGCCATCATTTTCTTTTTGAGCGAATCGTCAAGGACCTAGGTGGCGAATACACCGACGAACAAAAAGCTCTACTCTACGCCTCGCTGGCCAATAATTTGTTTTTAAAGCGCATCGAAAACGATGAGATGATTGCCTATTTGCGGATCATGTTCAGCCAAGAACAAATGGAAATAATCGAGAAATTGCTGACCTTTCAAGATTCTCCGCGCGAGTTGATTCCGGAATCGATTCCCATCGAATCGTATGAGTATTTATCCCTTCGTTTTAACACCCCTGAATGGCTTATCAAAATGTGGCAGAAGCACTTTGGCCGTGGCGTGACGTATAAACTGCTAAAAAAGAATAATAAGCCACAGCTGCAGAGTTGCCGCGTCAACACGCTGGTCACCTCGGTCAAGGAAGTGCTTGAAGACAATCAAGAATTTCGCGAATCACCTCTTTCCGACGTCGTGATTTACCAAGGCAAGGCGCCGATTCGCAAAAACGCTTTCTTTCAGAGTTTTGATGTTTTCCTCATGAAGATGGGCGTCAAAGAATTGATGGATAAAGTTTGCCTTGACAACGTTACCGAGGCTTTTTTGTACTCCGCGGAAGATAATTCCGTGGTTCGCGAATTTTTGTTTAAATACCAGAAGACTATCGGCCTTAATCTCGGCGTGCCAAACGTCGATGAAAGACTCGATATTTCAAAAGTTATTCGCTATAACCAATTGACTAATGTCAACTTCTTTCAAGCCGAACCGACGGATATGAAAGCCGCTATCTCGCGACCCCAGGATCTCGTCATCGCCCATCCTCGCAGTTCCAATTTTGATTTGATTCGGGCATTCCCCGATTATTTATTGCATTTTAAACGCGAGAGCATCGACGAGTTAGTCGCCAAGGAAAAAGAGACGCTCGAAAGCTGCGCGACTTATGTCGCCGATGAGGGTAACCTCGTCTACATGGTTTCGACCATCAACCGCAAGGAAGGCCACTCCCTTGTCATGGATTTCTTAGATCGCCACCGCGATTTTACGCTGATTGAAGAAAAGCAGAGATTTCCTTTTGACACCCTCGACACGGCGCTTTATTATGCGATCATGAAACGAAAAGTCGAGGCTCTGCCTAGTGAATAACATCTACGGCATCAGCCACGAAAAACTCACACAAGCTATGCTTGCTAAGGGTCAGAAAGCATATCGGGCCACGCAACTTTTTTCGTGGATTTACGAGAAAAAAGCGCAGTCTTTTGATGAGATGAGCGATGTTTCTTTGACCTTTCGCGATATTCTTAAAAGCGAATACTATTTTGCTTTGCCAAGCGTTTACAAAGCCCAAAAATCGCAAGACGGAACGATCAAACTGTTGTTAGAACTTAAAGATGGCAACAAAATCGAGACTGCTTTGCTGCGTTACAATTATGGGAATGCCCTCTGCGTTTCAAGTCAAGTCGGTTGCAACATGGGCTGTTCTTTCTGCGCCTCCGGTTTGCTTAAAAAACAACGCAATCTCGAAGTTGATGAGATGGTCGGGCAAATAATCGTCATGAATAATTTATTGGCTGACGAAGGTAGCGGCGAAGTCGTGACGCATATCGTGGTTATGGGCACCGGCGAGCCCTTTGATAACTTTGATAACGTGATGGACTTTGTCCGCATCGCCAATCATCCGAAAGCTTTTGCCATCGGGGCGCGCCGCATCACCGTTTCGACGTGCGGCATCGTGCCGCGCATCTATGAATATGCCGATGTTGGAATGCAAGTAAATCTCGCCATTTCCCTCCATGCTCCCAATGATGCTTTACGAAGTAAACTTATGAGAGTCAATCAGGCCTATCCGCTTGATTCACTTATCGAAGCCGTTAAGTATTATGTCTTTAAAACTGGTCGCCGCGTGACTTTTGAATATATTCTCTTAGCGGGGGTCAATGACGCCGTGGCTCACGCCGACGAGCTCTCGGATTTAATCCGTGGAATCGAGGCTTATGTCAATTTAATTCCCTATAATGCGATTGACGAAAAAAGTTATCGTCGCAGCGACGATTTGGCGGTTAAAGCCTTTCAAAATCAATTGACAAAACGCGGTATTACTTCGACGGTCCGCAAAGAATTCGGCGCCGATATCGACGCCGCTTGCGGGCAGCTTAGGGCGAAGGAAAAAGCATGAGAATCAAAGGTAATTTCGCCTTTCGCATCGACATTGGGCGCGTCCGCATCACAAACGAGGATCAAGCCACCGTTTTGATAAACGCCGACGGTGATGTTTTGATGGTGGTATGCGACGGCATGGGCGGTCACAATAAAGGCGATTATGCCTCTCGTAGCGCCGTCTCTATCCTCGCCGAAGCCTTTAAAAATAAACCCAAATTTATCCATCCATTTTTTGCAAGAAGATGGCTTTCAAAAGCCATTCATCTCGCCAACAGGGCAATTTACGATGCGGCCTATGCTAACGAAGCCTATAAAGACATGGGCACAACTCTCGTCGCGGCCTTGATTATCGAGGATTATATCATCATCGCTAACATTGGCGATTCGCGAGCTTATGCCGTTCGCTATGAAGGCATGGAACGTTTGACCAGCGATCAGACATATGTCGATTATCTTTACCGGACGGGAAAAATCAGCAAAGAAGAAATTACCACTCATCCCAAACGCCATGTCTTGATGAACGCCCTTGGCATCTACCCTTCCTTAACCCTCGACATTACTTCGTCCACTTACGTCGGTTTTTCGATATTGCTTTGCAGCGACGGATTATATAACAACATCAGCGAAAAGGAGTTGCATGCTATTTTGACGACCGAAGAACGCCCTGAGCAAAAGGTCGAGACGCTTATAAAAGTAGCAAACAATAACGGCGGTTCTGATAACATTGCCATCGCTTATTGGGAGGTCAGCAAAAATGATCAAAATCGGTGATAAAATCGATGATCGCTATCGCATCACGAGCCGATTAGGCACCGGAGGCATGTCGGAAGTCTATGAGGCGACCGATGTCATTTCCAAGCGCGTCGTCGCCATCAAAATCATGAAAGAAGAGTTGATGAGCGATTATGAAAATATCCGCCGTTTCAAACACGAAGTCGCGGCGGTGGCGAGCCTTCAACATCCAAATATTATTAAAGTCTACAATAACGGCGAAGTGAATGGTCGCCCCTATATGGCTAACGAGTATGTCAAAGGTCAAACACTACATGAGAAATTGTTGTTTTTGACCAAGATGCAACCTTATGAAGCTTGCGAGATCATGCTGCAAATTTTAAGCGCTGCCGTCTACATTCACAATCACGGCGTCATCCACCGCGATATCAAACCGCAAAATGTCTACTACATGGCTGATGGCACGATTAAGCTCGGCGATTTTGGTATCGCCACCAATGAGGAGATGAGCAAGACCAATCCTGAAGAGCATATCTTAGGTAGCGTCCATTATCTCGCCCCAGAACTCTGCCAAGGTAAAAAACCGACGCCCCTTAGCGATATTTACGCCCTCGGAATTACCTTTTTTGAACTCGTGACCGGCCACGTTCCGTTTGATGAGGCCCTGCCTGTCGATATTGCCGTCGCTCATATCAAAAGACCTATTCCGATGCCTTCAAAAGTCGATTCATCAATTTCGCGCGAAGTCGAAAAAATTATCATAAGAGCCTGTCGAAAAAATCCTCTCGATCGCTATCAGAGTGCTCAAGCGATGGCTGACGATATTGAAAACGTCATGAAAAACCGTAATAATTTCAAAGAAAAAAAGAACCTTTTATCGCGCATTTTCGGTTTCAAATGAAAGAAGGAATCATCATTTCCGCCTATGGCGGCAAATTTGTAGCCAGCGCCGAAGAACAACTTTTTGAGTTGTCCCCTCGCGGTGCCGTTCGCTTTAAAAGCGGACAAGTCCTGCCGGGCGATCACGTCCTTTTTGACGAAGAAAAAGCGACGATTGAACAAATTCTTCCACGGTCAATTAAGCTGCCTCGCCCTCGCGTCAGCAACATCACGCAAATCATGATTATGGCCTCGGCGGTGGAACCGGAATTCTCGCCTCTTCTTATCTACAAAACACTCTCTTACGCTCTGATGTATGATATCAAGCCTTTTGTTGTCATCAGCAAGATTGACCGCCTGTTAGACCTTCAAAACATGCATCATTTTCAAGAGCAACTCTCACAAATTGGCTTTGAAGTAATCTTGTATTCAAAGAAGACAAAAGTCGGCCTTCAAGAATTGAAAGCGAAATTGGCGGGGCAGCTGACTCTAGCCATCGGTCAAACCGGAGTTGGGAAATCTTCTTTAATTAACTTGCTGGATGTTAGTTTTAATCGTGCGATCGGCGAATATTCGCAAGCCCTAGGGCGTGGCAAACACAAAACCAAAGAAGTCATTTTTCTGCCATATTCTGGCGGATATATCATCGATTCGCCAGGTTTTTCTTCTTTGGAACTCGATTTATTCAAAGAAGATTTGGCTGTTTTCTTTCCCGGATTTTCAAAAGCCACCGGCAAATGTTTCTACCGCGACTGCATGCATCTGAATGAAAAGGGCTGCGAAGTTAAGAAGATGATGGAGAGCGGCACAGTGAGCGAAGAAGCGTATTTGATTTATCAAAAATTGCTCGATGAATTACAATATAAAAATAGGAGGTTCCAAAAATGAAAAATTATGTGGCCCCAAGCCTTCTAGCCGCCGATAAAAATAAGCTGTTTGAAGAGATTAAACTCGCCGAAGAAAGCGGCGCCGAATATTTGCACTTCGACGTGATGGATGGCAAGTTCGTTCCTAATATATCCTTTGGCCTTGAAGATTTAAGCAAAATCAGCAAGAGCCACAAGATGATCAATGATGTTCACATCATGATAGAAGATCCCGATGAACATGCTCTTAAGTATGCCAAAGCTGGGGCTGACATCGTCACTTTTCACCTCGAGGCTCTACCTTGTTCAGGATGCATGGCTAAAACGATTAAGAGTTTGCATGATTATGGCGTTAAAGTCGGGGTATCAATTAAGCCGGGTACAAAGGTCAACGCCCTTGATCCCTTTTTAAAAGACATTGATTTAGTGCTAATTATGTCGGTCGAACCCGGAAAAGGTGGTCAGCCTTTTATGAGAAGCGCTCTGCGTAAAATTAAATACTTACGGCGCTTAATCGACCATCAAAAATACCATGTTCTAATTGAAGTTGACGGGGGAATTAATGATGTCACAGGAGCTTTAGCCCGCCAGGCCGGGGCTGATATTCTCGTCGCCGGAACCTATCTATTCGGCCACGATGATTTTAAAGAAAGAGTTAACAAACTGAGATAATTATGGGACTGTGGATCGCCTCTTTGAGCGTCTTGCTCGTCGCCTTTCTCGGCACGTTTATTTTTGGTATATCTAACTACCAAGAGACATTTAAGGCAAAGTTTTCTCTCCTTAATATGTTTCCTTATGAGCTCTCTTATCACAATCAAGGAATGATGATAACCATCTATCGTTTCTTCTTATATGTCTATGCTGCTTTTTCGATTTCTCCGGCCTTATTAATGATTAGCAAATACTATCATTTTCCCGGGTATGTTTCATACTTGATCATGGTCGGTGCCCTATTTGTAATCTCCGCCATTTCTTTTCTTACCATGCATATTGTTCAAGCCAAATATGTACGCCTACACACGATTGTCGCAACCACCTATTTTGCTGTCAGCGCCTTGGCTGCTGGCGCTATTTCAATTGTTTTAATCAACCTCTATATTTCGAATAATTACGTCGATTCAAAGTTTCTCCTAATCGGAGTTATGGAGGCGATGTTTGGTTTTGCCACCTTGCTCCTGATGCTTAATCCACGTCTACGCGATTGGGCGAAGATGAATTCGACGACCAGCGAAGATGGGACGGTGGTCGTCGAAAGACCGCGCGTTTTCATCTTGGCTTTGAGCGAATGGCTCGTCATTTTTATCAATTTTGCCGTTCAAATTCTCCTTTTAATCGCTTACTTGTAAAATAAAAAAGCCCTTTAAAAGGGCTTATTTTTGTTGAATGTTGAAAGGTTATTTTTCGGACTTCATCAAACTGCGGTGAGCACGAGCGGACATGCGAACAGTCTGCACCTTGCCATCGATTTCGACTTGATAAGGTTGCATATTAACATTCCAGCGCCGGCGGGTGGCACGAAGGCTGTGAGAACGATTGTTGCCGCTTAGCGGACCTTTACCTGTGACGGGACATATTCTTGACATAACTAGGACCTCATTTTCTTAAAACGCAAGTTTGAGTTTAACATGAGTTAATAGAGGATGTAAATAGTTTTCTTGCCGAGGCTTCGTAGAACGACAGCTTGATGTTTGAAAAGTGAATGGCGAAATTCTCTCTGCTGCCCGCTCTGGCGTTTTCAATTGCAGTTCGATAATGATTCTATCTTCATCAAAAAACAGTATTTTCGAAGGAGCGAAAACATCGTGAAAATCAACTTTCGACATCAAGAGAATATGAAAATTGATAGATGAAAGGAGACATTGATGAAAGGGGGCGAGGTAACATCTGGAACTTATGACTTTGACGCCCGAGAATACAGCAAAAAGCGACATCGATTCAAAAGGCACTACATATATATTGATATATGTGATAAAATTATTAAAGATTTGATAGGGCAATATATTTTGGCCCAAATCGACATAATCGCGAGGTAAAAAGATGAACAAGAGAATCGTGGCGATGATTCTTGCGGGGGGCAAAGGCACACGCCTTGAATCTTTGACGAGAAAAATCGCAAAACCAGCCGTCAGTTACGGAGGCAAATATCGGATTATTGACTTCCCCTTATCCAATTGTGCGAACTCGGGAGTTGATACTGTCGGAGTTCTTACACAATACGAATCAGTCGCTCTTGATACTTACATCGGTAATGGCGAAAAATGGGGTCTCAATGGCGTCCGATCGCTGACGACAACCCTTCACCCTCGCCAGACGGAACATGGATTGAGCTGGTATCGCGGCACAGCCGATGCCATCTACGCTAATTTAGATTTCCTCGATTCGATCAATCCCCTCTACGTCTTAATCTTATCGGGCGACCACATTTACTCGACAACATATAATGAGATGCTTAATCAGCACATCGAAAGAGAAGCCGATTGCACGATTTCGGTAATCGAGGTGGATCCGAAAGAAGCATCGCGTTTTGGCATTCTCGTCACCGACGAAAAAGGCGCGATTGTCAAATTTCAGGAAAAGCCGAAAAACCCCATTTCAAATCTCGCTTCGATGGGCGTTTACATTTTTACTTATTCCGTTTTGCGCCGCATGCTCGTCAGCGATGCTCGCAAAAAAGATTCATCCCACGATTTTGGCAAGGATATAATTCCGACCATGCTCGCAAAAAAAATGAAGTTGTTCGCTTATGTTTTTAAAGGTTATTGGAAGGATGTGGGGACAATTTCAAGCCTCCACGAAGCCAACATGGATTTGCTGCTTTCCGCAAAAGGGCAAAACATATACTCGATAAAAGGCGGCAATACCATCTTTTCCGAAGATACACATTCTCATCCACAATACATCGGTCGCAAAGCCCGAGTTAAAGATAGTCTCATCAATCAAGGAGCCGTCATCCTCGGTGATGTCGAGCGCTGCGTCGTCTCTAACGAAGTCGTCGTCGGGGAAGGCGCGGTTGTCAGAAATTCAGTTCTCATGCCTGGGGCTCGCATTCGCGCTGGAGCTAAAGTCTACAGCGCCATCGTCGGCCCTGAAGCAATTGTTTCGCACGGGGATACTGTTAACGAAAAGCAAGAAGATATCGTTTTAATCACCTCACGGAGGATAAAAAATGGCAAGTGAAGTTCTCGGTCTTCTCGACCTCCACAACTCCCCTGATCTAGGGCCTTTAACTAGTTCGCGCGTTCTCGCCTCGACATCTTTCTTGGGTCGCTTTGCCTTTATGGATTTTGCCCTCTCAAATTTTTCTAACTCCGGTATCGACGAAGTCGGAATCTTAGTAAAATCCCATCTGCGGAGCGTTTTAAAACACATGGGTTCCATGCAATCTTGGAACATCAACACCAAGATTGGCAGGCAGACCATCATGTACAATGAGCGGGGCAATATGAACCGCAAGAAAAACACGGATATCAATAACTTTTTGGTAAACGATTGGGTCTTGCATGAGAGCAAAGCCAAGTACATCATTATTCAGCCCTCACATGTCATATGCAAAATCGATTTTGAACCGCTTTTAAAAGAGCATATTGCCCGCGATGAAAAAGTGACAATTTTGTATAAGCACATCACCAACGCTCATAAGTCGTTTTCCACGCACAACATCGTCAATGTCAAAAACGGCTATATCCGTTCCTTTAAGCGCAATCGGCAACTGGAAAAAAATGCGTGCGTCTCGATGGAGACATATATTTTTAACCGCGATGTTCTTCTCAATTTAGTTCAAGAAACACTCAAGGCGAATCCAACTCATAGTTTTAAAGATGCTGTAAAGAAGCATGCTAACAAATTGTTCAAAGCTCACGCTGTCGAACATCTCGGCTACGCGCGCTCCTTTGATTCTTTAGAACATTTGGTCGATTACTCTTTTGAATTGCTCGACTATCGATATGCCCATCAGCTATTTTTAAAAGACTGGCCGATTTATACAATCACGCGTGACACGACACCAGCTCTTTATGGAACTAAAGCCAGCGTTCACAACAACTTTATCGCCAACGGCGCCATCATCGAAGGTCGAGTCGAAAATTCGATTATCTCGCGCAACGTTAAGATTGGGCGCGGAGCGATTGTCCGCAACGCCATCATTCTCTCGGACACGGTCGTCGGGGACAACGCCATCATCACCCATGCTGTCATCGACAAGTACTGCCATATTTCCGACGGAGTCCACATCGAAGGCGTGAAAGGCGCGCCCAAATATATCGATCAGGGGAAGAGGCTTTAAATGAAAATAGCGATGGTCACAAGCGAAGCCAACCCGTTTGTCAAAAGCGGTGGTCTCGCCGATGTCACTTACTCCTTATCGCGTGAGCTTGTCATGCTCGGCGAAGAAGTGGCCCTCTTTATGCCTTTGTACCAATCAATCGTCAGGCAGTATGGCGACCGGCTCCAGCATGTTTCAGAATTCGATGTGCCGATGTCCTGGCGTCATCAGCACGCCAAAGTCTATCGCACTTATGTCGACGGGATCACCTATTATTTCATACAAAATGATTATTATTTCAATCGCGAAAACATCTACGGTTACAATGACGACTTAGAACGCTTTGCCTTCTTTACAATCGCTGTTCGCAATGCCTTTAAAGCTCTTGGATTTAAAGCTGATGTCGTCCACCTTCACGACTGGCAGCCCGGTATGCTACCCGTCATCATCAAGGAACAGAATCAAAACGATCCTTTCTTTCAAGATTTCAAATTCGTGTTAACAATTCATAATCCAGCCTTCAAAGGCATGTTCGACAAGTACTTTTTAAACAATTTTTACGAGTTGAGCGACAGTCTTTATGACAGCGGAAAAGTGCGTTTTGAAAGCGTCGTTTCAACGCTTAAAGCCGCGATTGTTTATTCTGATAAAATCGCGACCGTCTCATACACCCATCGAAACGAGCTTTTGGCTCCGGATAGCGAGCATGGCTTGAGTTCTATATTAGAACTGCGTAGCGATGATTTTGTCGGCATCTTAAACGGTCTTGATTACACTGAGTTTAATCCCAAGATTGACCGAGCAATCCCTTATCAATTTAACGGAGTAAATGTCACCAAAGGTAAAGGTAATAATAAAGCGGCGCTATTAAAGCAATTCCATCTCCCTAATCGCGGACAGCCAGTTTTCGGTTTAGTCTCGCGCCTGACTTGGCAAAAAGGTATTCGCCTCGTGCTGGCTAAGGCTCGCCATATCGTCGGAAATGGCGGTTCAATCATCATATTAGGATCCGGAGAACGCGAATTAGAACAAGAAATTGAGTGGATGCGCGCTCAGATGAGCGGCAATGTTGGCATATACATCGGTTATTCTAACGAACTGGCCCATCTCATCTATGCCGGCAGCGATTTCTTTTTAATGCCTTCGCTTTTTGAGCCATGTGGCATCGGGCAGCTCATCGCCCAACGCTATGGAACTTTACCAGTCGTTCGCCTCACCGGGGGTTTAAGAGACACAGTTCTCAGCTATGATGGTCGGAATGTAAAAGAGGCCACCGGCTTTGGCTTTGAGCATTTTGACGAATATGGAATGCAATATGGTCTTGACCTGGCTCTTTCCTTGTATCAAGATAAAGAAGCTTTGCTTAAAATGCGTCGCAACGCCATGAAGCTCGATCGCAAATGGAAAAAGTCGGCGCTTGAATACGTCAAACTTTATCGCGCTATTCGGGAGAGAAAATAACAATGAAATTCGATCATTCGGAAATAGAAAAAAAGTGGTCTAAAAAGTGGGAAGAAAGCGGAGTATTCAACACCGATACCCGCGATTTTAGCAAACCCAAATACTATATTTTGGACATGTTTCCCTATCCGAGCGCGGACGGTCTTCACGTCGGACATCCCAAAGGATATACGGCCAGCGATACGATTGCGCGCATGAAGAGAATGCAAGGATTTAATGTCTTGCATCCGATTGGCTGGGACGCCTTTGGTTTGCCCGCCGAGCAATTCGCCATCAAAAAGAATCGCCATCCTGAAGATTTTACCCTCGCCAATATCGATAACTTTCGACGTCAGATTAAAGCGATCGGTTTAAGTTATGATTTCACTCGTGAGGTCAACACTACCGATCCTTCTTATTATCGTTGGACGCAGTGGATTTTCTTAAAATTGTTTGAAAACGATCTAGCTTATGTCGATTCGATACCGGTCAACTTCTGTCCGGAACTCGGAACGGTTCTCGCCAACGAAGAAGTAATCGACGGCAAGAGCGAACGCGGTGGTTACGATGTCATTCGCCTGCCGATGCGGCAGTGGCTACTAAGGATTACTAAATATGCCGATCGCCTTTTGACAGGGCTTAATCAAGTCGAATGGCCAAAGTCGACGATCGATATGCAGACGAACTGGATCGGCCGCTCAGAAGGTGCAAAAATTACTTTCCAAGTCAAAGATCAAGATGTTCTATTTGATGTTTTTACCACTCGTGCCGACACCTTATTTGGTTGCACTTATTGCGTTTTGGCACCCGAACACGAACTTGTCAAAAAGATTGCAAATCCTAGCAAATTGGCGGAAATTAACGACTATTTGAACTTAATTGCAGCAAAATCAGACCTTGAAAGAACCGAATTAAATAAAGATAAAAGCGGCGTTTTTATCGGCGCCTATGCCATTAATCCGGTCAACGGCAAAGAGGTTCCAATCTACATCGCCGACTATGTTCTCGCCTCCTATGGAACAGGGGCTGTGATGGCTGTTCCTGCCCATGATCAGCGCGACTATGAATTCGCCCAAAAACACGGATTGCCATTTGTCCAAGTCATAGAAGGTGATGTTTCTGAGCGCGCCATGGAAGATGATGGAAAACACACAAATAGCGCTTTTGCCGATGGGCTAAATATTGCGGAAGCGACAAGAGCCATCGTCAATTATTTAAGTCAAAAAGGGCGCGGGCAGTTTCAAATATCGTACCGCCTTCGCGATTGGCTATTTTCTCGGCAGAGATATTGGGGCGAGCCGATTCCCGTCGCTTTGATGGAAAATGGTAAGATTCAACCGCTTAGCGAAAGCGAACTCCCCCTCGTCCTGCCTAAACTAAAAGAATATAAACCATCGGGGACCGGGGAATCGCCGCTTGTCCACGCCACCGACTGGCTCGATGTCACAATCGATGGCCAAAAGGGCAAACGCGAAACGAACACGATGCCACAATGGGCGGGCTCTTGCTGGTACTATATGCGCTACATCGATCCGCACAATGACCAAGCAATTGGCGATCCTGCCCTTTTAGCGCATTGGCTTCCTGTCGATTTGTATATCGGTGGAGCAGAACACGCGGTCTTGCATTTGCTCTACGCTCGCTTCTGGCACAAATTTTTGTTTGATTTAGGAATTGTTAAATGTGAAGAGCCATTTCAAAAGTTATTTCATCAAGGCATGATTCTCGGCGATAATAACGAAAAGATGTCAAAATCGCGGGGCAACGTCGTCAATCCCGATGACGTCATCGCAAAGTATGGGGCCGACACCCTCCGCCTCTATGAGATGTTTATGGGACCTCTTGAAGCCTCTTTGCCGTGGTCGGAAAACGGACTCGACGGCGCAAGACGATTTCTTGAACGCGCCTTTCGCCTATTTAGCGAAGAAGAATTTCTCAAGAGGCATACCGACATCAATGATGGCTCCTTAGACTATGTCTACAATTACACGGTTAAGAAAGTTACCGACGATTATCAGAGCTTGCAATTTAACACGGCAATTGCCCAATTGATGATATTTGTTAATGAAGCATATAAAGCTGACCACCTCTATCGTCCATATCTTGAGGGTTTTGTCAAAATGATGTCCTGCGTCGCGCCTTTCGTCGGCGAGGAAATTTATGAAAGTCTTGGCCATTCAAGCGGTATTACTTTTGCTGCATGGCCAAAGTATGATGAAAGCAAATTGGCGCGCTCAAAAGTGACGATGGCCGTCTCCGTTAACGGCAAGCTGCGCGGCACTTTTGAAGCTGATTTGGATATGGAAGATAACGAACTTAAAAAGTTAGCTCTCGACCTCGAAGGCGTCAAAAGGAATACTGAAGGAAAAGAGATCGTAAAAGTTATTGTGGTCAGAGGTCGCATCGTCAATATCGTCGTTCGCTAACGGTCGATTTACTTTTCAATCTCTCAATAATTTTCTATAATCATTTTGCACGATACTTGCTATGCAAGATTGTAGCGGAGGTAAACATATGCTGTTAGCGGTCGATGTGGGCAACACCATCATTGCCTTTGGAGTCTTTGAAGATTCTCGTTTGGTTGCGTCATTTAAAACCGCTACCGACGTCAAGAAGAGCCTCGATGAATACGTCTCGACAATCGAAACGTTTATCCAATTTCGTAAAATTGATAAGAAAGCTTTTCGCGGAGCGATTATTTCTAGCGTCGTTCCGTTTTTAACGGAAGTGATACGGGGCGCCATACTTATCTCTTTTCATATCGAAGGGGTTGTGCTCACGCCCGGCCTTAAGACCGGCTTAGCGATTTTTATCGATCATCCAAATGAATTAGGAAGCGATCTCGTCGCTGATTCGGTCGGAGCCATCGCTAAATATGCCCCGCCGCTTATCATCGTCGATTTAGGTACAGCCATTAAAATTTTAGCGATTGATCAAAAGGGCGCTTTTGTCGGAGCGGCGTTTTATCCCGGTCTCTATGTCGCCGTCGATGCTTTGATCGGCCGGGCCGCGCAACTATCGCGCGTGTCCTTCACCAGACCCAAAAAAGCGATTGGCAAGAACACCAAAGACTCGACCAACGCCGGGGCTATTTATGGGACGGCGGGCATGATTGAGGGACTCGTTAAAAAATTTGAAGAAGAGCTAGGCTATCCCACCAAGCACATCATTACCGGCGGTGATGCACCATATGTCAAAGAACTATTACCGGAATTCACCTATGATGAGTTTCTCTTACTCGATGGTTTACGGATCATCTTTGAACGCAACGAGGCCAAAAACCATGCAAAATAAGATTATACGTAGCATTGTTTTTGACGCGATGTTTATCGCCATCATCGCTCTGATGGCGTTTGTTCCTAACATCGGGCTTATTAGCGTCAGCCCTTTAATCTCTTTTACCATACTTCATATTCCCGTCTTGATCGGCGCCGCTCTTTTTGGCTGGAAGCGGGGGCTTATCTATGGTTTTGCCTTTGGCATTTTAACTCTTATTCAGGCAGCGACTCAGCCACGGGGGGCGTTTGATCCACTTTTTATCAATCCCCTTGTCTCGGTTTTGCCAAGAGTAATATTTGGCTTAGCGGCCGGTCTTTCTTTTGAGTTGCTCAAAAAAATGCCGCGCCTATATCAAAAAGGGCTCTATATCGCCGGCCTTTCGTTTCTCAACACCTTATTACATACATTTTTGGTCATCACCGCGATATGGATTGTCTATCGAAGCGATGTCTTGCGGATTTTAGAAATTCAAGATTCACAATCGTTCCATTGGATCAATTTTCTCGGTTTTTTGGCGATTGTTCTTGGGGCCCTTGTCGAAGCGGGAATCGCATCGATTATCACTCCCGCCGTCGCCCTGCCTCTTTTTCATAAATATCCACGCTTAGTTTCGAGAAAGGAAGACCAACATGAATAAAGATATCGACTACGTTGAACTTACTAATCCGTACCGGGCTAATGCGGTCCGAGCCCTGCAAGAAATCATCAGAATTAATTCGGTATACGATGAGAAGACTATTTCATCCACAGCCCCTTATGGATCTGGTGTCGATAAAGCTCTCAAATATATCGGCGGTCTCGCTCGCCAATTCGGCTTTGAAGTCGACTATTGCGATAACCGCGCGACCGAGATGACATTTGGAAAAGGAGAAAAGCTAATCTCCATTTTTGCTCATGCCGACGTCGTTCCCGTGGGAAGTGGCTGGAAGCACGAGCCGTTTGCGGCCCAAATTGAAAAGGGCAAGATGTTCGGCCGTGGGACGAGCGACGATAAAGGCCCGCTAATCGCCGCTTTTTACGCCGTTAAAGCTCTCAAAGACAATGATTTAATCAACAATTATCGCGTGCGATTAGTCGTCGGCGGTGATGAAGAGCGAGGCAGTAGCTGCCTTCGCTACTATTTTCAAGACTTAAAAAAAGAACATCCGACTTACGGCTTTACACCCGACGCCAATTTTCCCGTTATCTATGGTGAAAAAGGCATCAGCAATTTTCATAGTCGCATCAACCTCATCTTGCCGGGCATCATCAAAATAGCAGGCGGAGAGGCGGTCAACTCGGTTATTGACTCGACGCAAATCGTCATGAAAAGCGATGCGCAATTTGAAGCCTTTCTTAAAGGGTTAAAAAACGAGGCGACCGTTGAAAACGCGAACGGGATATCAAAGATTACTTTTCATGGCAAAGCGGCCCATGGTTCGACGCCACAAGCTGGACTCAACGCCGCCTTATTTGCCCTTGAAGCGCTCGGAACTTTTTATCGAAATGACATCCTTATAAAGATTTTTTCGCAATTTCGTCATTTCGACGGCAAGCCCTTTAAAGGTTATGCAAAGAGCAAAGACTTAGGAGAGACCACCTATAATCTCGGCCTTATTTCCTATGATGGCAAAGTGCTGGAGTTAAAGGTGAACTTTCGTTATCCCGAAAGCGTAAACGATGTTGATTTCGTCCGTCTTTTTGATGAAGCAAGCGGCCTGACAAGCGAAATTTATTCGCGGAGCCCATCGTTACTTTTTCCCATCAAGTCACCCCTCATTCAAACGCTTTTAAACGCTTACCGCCAAGAGACTTTAGATAAGCGGAGCAAGCCGCTGACGATGGGCGGTGGAACATATGCCAAAGAAGCGCCTAACACCGTCGCCTTTGGCGCAGCTTTTCCCGATGATAATCCGCGCATGCACGAAGCCGACGAACACTTAAAATTGAATAATTTCTATATGGCGATGGCCATTTACGCTCGCGCCGTCCACGCATTAGGAAACCGCAAATGAGAACTCGCTATAAACCGTGGGCTAAACCATATCTCGGCGAACATCGAGAAGTCGTCATCGAAACAATCGAAGACGGCCAAGGTTTTTTCTCCAGCCCTAATCTCGAGATGGAAATCGGTTGTGGCAAAGGCGACTTCATCGTGTCTCTTGCCGAAAAAAATCCGCAAAAGAATTATTTGGCGGTCGAAGTGTCGGCGATGGTCGCGGCTATGGCGGCAAGAAAAATTGTCGATAAAAAAATAACGAATGTCCGCATTGTTGTCGATGATGTTGCTAAGGTTTTGCCGATTTTAAAAGGCGAAACACTCTATGCCATATACTTAAATTTTTCTGATCCATGGCCGAAAATAAGACACGAAAAAAGACGCCTCACTTTTCCTTTAAAGTTGCTAGAATATATTCGCCTGTTAAAAAAAGGCGGCCACCTATATTTTAAAAGTGATAATGACGCTCTCTTCGCTTATTCCCTTGCCACCATCAAAGAAAGTCCGTTTGAAATCATCTCGTTTACCAGCGACTATCGCACTCTCGAAGAAGGCGATGCGATGAGCGAATATGAGAAACAATTTCGTGGGGTTGGCAAAAACATCAATCGCATCGTGGCAAGGAGAAAATGAATATGAAACTAACGAATCGCCAATTATTTCTGCTCGAAACAACGACCCAGCTCATTTCGGTGGCGGGTGATGAAAATGAAGTGCGAAACTTTCTAAAGAAAGAATTTGACACGAAAGGTTTGGAACTCGTTAGCGACAACCTCGGAAGCCTCTATGCCTTGAAGAAATCCAAGGCGAAAAATGCTCCCAGAGTCATGGTGTCTGGCCACATGGATGAAATCGGCTTCATGCTACTATATATCCTCGACAATGGCTTCGTTAAAACCTCAGCTCTCGGCGGGCACAGCAAAGAGACACTCGCCGCTCATCGCGTCGTTTTAAAAACGCAAAAAGGCGATAAATTCTATGGGGCAATCGCTTCTATCCCCCCTCATCTTAAGAACGAAAATCACGAAGACGAAGATCGCTATATTGAAGAATTGCTTTTTGACTTCGGTTTCGCTTCAAAAGAAGAAGCTCAAAAAGCGGGATTATCAATCGGAGATTCAATCGTCGTCCTCGGCGACTTTAAAGTATTAAATGGCGGCCGGAGGCTACTCGCCAAGGCTTTTGACAATCGCTATGGCGTGGCTCTTGCTCTCGATCTTCTCGATGAGCTCACAAACGAGGATTTACCATACGACTTATACATCGGAGCCAACGTGCAAGAAGAAGTTGGAGTGCGTGGCGCGCAGACGGCGGCGCAAAAAATCATACCAGATTTTGCCATTGTCCTAGATTGTTCGCCGGCGCGTGATTTCGGTGAGAAAAAAGATGAATATGGGCGGCTGGGCGAAGGCGTTTTGATACGCTATCTCGATCGTTCGATGATCGCTTTTCCAGAACTCCTCGATTGGCAGATTAAAGCTTGCCAAGAAACAGGTGTGAAATATCAGTATTTTGATTCTCCGGGAGGCACGGATGCCGGCATCATTCACAAAGCTAATTCCGGAACCCTCACCATCACTCATTGCATCTGTGCTCGAGGCATTCATTCTCCAAGCTCAATCATCGATGTCGACGATTATCTCGCAGCCAAGAAATCTCTGCTTCACATCCTGCGCAATTTTAATAGTGAAGAGCTTCATAGATTAAAAGGATATCGGCGCTAATATGTATCGGCTATTTTATAATTATCATACGTTAGGAGATGTTTTGATGATTGTTTTTAACAATCAAAAGCGAGCAAATCGCATCGAAAAAAGAGATGATGCCACTCTTATCTACAACGATTCAGAGCTCATCGGCATCAACCTTTTAAATATTTCGAAAATCGTCCGCATCAAAGCGCAAGGGATGATTGTGAGCCCGGCCAAAGAATTTCTTGAAGTCATCAATCATGTCATAAAAAATATCGGGCTCGATCCTCTACCCGCGCAATCTTCTTCCGGCTTTATCGTCGGTCAGGTGCTTGAAATAAATAAGGAAGAAGGCAAAGACTATCAAGTGGCCAAAGTCGATGTTGGTTCGCGCGTTATCTATGCCAAATGCATCGGATATGCCATCAACCAATTTTCCTCAGTTGTCATCGCTCTTCCAAACACGATTCTTTTCGATGGCGAAGTGGTGGCGGTGGAAGAGCGCGATGGCATGTTCTTTGAAGGCAAGATTTGCACTCATAGAAATTTAAACCTCGAATCACCAGTCGGGGTTGACGAGGCATATATCGTTGAAGAATTTTTGGAAATCGGCCAAGATTTCTTTGCAAGGGAGTAGAATATGGAACTCGAAATCGTCTTAAAAAAACAAGGGAAAATTGCGCGGCTGACAAACAAAACATTTTGCTTTGACGAACGATTAAGAAGCGGGTTTTATGCGGCTAATTACTTCTTAAAAGCTCGCGAAATCGTCAAAAAATATCATGCCGGCCACATCGTTACCATGCAATTTTTTCAAAGGACCGAAGAAGCGATGGCGTGCGGCATCGATGAAGCCATCGCCCTCGTTCATAATTTTGCCATCGAGCCAGAAAACTTGACTATTGAGGCCTTACACGACGGCGATATCATCGCCGCAAATGAACCGGTTCTAAAAATTACAGGGAAATATGAAAACTTTGGCTTTCTTGAAAGTATGATAGACGGTATTCTCGCCCGCCGCAGCAGCGTCGCGACAAACGTTCATCGCGTCGTCGCCAAGCTTAACGGCACGCCATGCTTTTCAATGGCTGATCGACAAGACGATTATCTCACTCAAGTCGGAGATGGATATGCCACCTATGTCGCCGGAATTGATAAAGTGAGTACCGATGCCCAAGGTTATTGGTGGGGTGGAAAAGGCATGGGGACGATGCCGCATGCCCTCATTCAAGTGTGTGGTGGCGACATCATTAAAGCCGCCAGCCTCTATCAGAAAACCTTTCCCGATGAAAAAGTAACCGCGCTAATTGATTACAATAATAATGTCGTCCACGATTCACTTGCTTTGGCCCGCCATTTAAAAATGGATTTAAAAGCCGTTCGCGTCGATACCTCCAAAGCTTTAGTCGATCACTATTTTGACGGTAAAGACACCTCGGGATTTGACGCTCACGGCGTGTGTAAAGAATTAATATTCGCTTTGCGAAAAGCTTTAGATAGCGAAGGCTTTAATCATGTTAAAATCATCGTCTCAAGCAGCTTCGATGTCACCAAGATTACGGAGTGGGTAAAGCTTGGAGTTCCAGTCGACATGTACGGCGTGGGAACAGCTTTTGTCAACAACACGACCGTGGGCTTCACCGGCGATTTAGTGCGCCTTGATGGCAAGTCGGAAGCCAAAGAAGGCCGACGCGATATTCCGTCTCGCCGTTTACAAAAAGTACCCTATCCCATCTACTAAATTGCTATATTAATGAAAATGTTACAGTTGATTATGAAAACTTTTTCATATACTATGAAGAAGTTATGGGAGAGAAGAAAATGGATTATTTAAAAGACCGCGTCACGATTTACGAGGTCGCAAAAGTTAGCGGCGTTTCCCTCGCCACGGTTTCCCGCGTCATCAACAAGCAGGGAAACGTCACTGAAGCGACGCGTTTAAAAGTGGAGGCGACGATTCAAAAATTAGGTTATAAGCCGAGTGGACTAGCGCGCGCTTTAGCGACGAATGTGACGACAAATATCGGCATTGTCATCCCTTCTGCCAACTATGTCTACATCTCAAATATGTTGAATGGAATTACCGAGGTTGCTAAAGAAAAAGGGTTCGTATTGACCTTATTCGTGACTTCTTATTCGCGAAGTGATGCTCTCGCTATGGTCGAAAAAGTCATCACTTCACATGTCGATGGAGTTATCATTTTCGACGACCAGCTCGACAAGGAAGATATTGAGAAGATCAATTCCTATTCCGTTCCGACCATCGTCATCAATAACAAAATTGTCGGCAATCGCATCGGCTGCATCAACTTCGGCTACGAGCACGCGGTCAAACGCATGTTAAAAGCCCGCTACGAGAAAAACGACATGAAGCCGGCCGTCTTCCTCCATGTCCACAATGCCGGCCGTCTCCTCGCCCGCATTGAAAAAGCTTTCATCGATTTTCATAACGACATCGGAGTCCCATATCGCATCTTTAACGTCGATGACTCTTCAGAACGAACATATCTCGATTTTATGGAATATTTTAAGAAGCATCGGCAAGGCTTTTTTATCGCCTATCGCGATTCGATTGGCGCAGCCATTGTCAACGCTGCGACAGACTCGGGGTTAAAGGTTCCTGATGATGTCGAAGTCGTCTCCATCATCGGCACGAAATATGCGGAAATCATCCGCCCGACTTTGTCGAGCTTTTATATCAATATGCAAGAAGTCGGAAAACGAGCCATGTATATGTTGATCGATTTATCAAATGGCGAATTAAACGAGAAGGCCTATAAGTTTGAATCGGCTTATACGGCCCGCAATAGCACCAAGGAGTAAGAAAATGATCAATATTATTGAAGAGTTAAATTACCGCGGTTTAATCAAAGATTACTCTGATGAAAAAGAGCTTCGAGAGCTCCTTGCGACGCCGCAGACAATCTATTGTGGTTTTGATCCGAGTGCCGCTTCGATGCACATCGGCAATTTTGTCATGATTTCGCTTTTGATGCGCTTGCAAAGAGCCGGGCATCGCGTCATTCCCGTCGTCGGTGGGGCCACCGGCATGATCGGCGATCCTTCGGGAAAGTCAAAAGAGCGGAACCTCTTAGAAGAAAAAGAACTTAAGAAAAACTCAGAAGCGATTCGCCGCCAACTCGGAAGATTTATTAATCTCGAAGACGAAAAGCGCGGTGTGCTCGTCAATAACTACGATTGGCTGAGCAAAATTAGCATGCTCGATTATCTACGCGATTACGGAAAATATTTTCCGATTAATTATTTGCTGAACAAAGAAATTATTGCCAGCCGTCTAGAAAACGGTATCTCATATACAGAATTTTCCTATAACCTCTTGCAGGCGATTGACTTCTTGACCCTTTTTCGTCAACACGGATGTCGCATTCAAGTGGGTGGCAGCGATCAATGGGGCAATCTCACCAGCGGCCTTGAATTGATTCGCAAAGTCGAGGGCAGTGACGTCAAAGTCGGAGTGATGACCAGCCATCTGATCGTCGATTCGGCGGGAAGAAAGTTCGGCAAATCAGAAGGCGGTGCCTTATATCTCGATGCCGAGATCACAAGTCCATATAAACTTTATCAGTACTTTATTAACGTCGGCGATGCCGATGCCGTTCGCTACCTAAAGATATTCACCTTCCTCAGCAAAGATGAAATCGAAACAATCGCTACGTCCCACGGACAAAATCCCGGACTTCGCCAAGCTCAGAAAACGCTGGCCTATGAAGTCGTCAAAATCATTCACGGTCAAGAAAGAGCAGATGAAGCGATCAAGATGAGCGAATCCCTCTTCTCGGGCGACTTTGTAACGATGAGCGAAAAAAACCTCATTGAAGTCTTGGGCGATTTAGAAGTGAAGGCCTCATCGGGAATTATTCTCGAAGATGCCTTGCTTTTAGCAAAGGCGGCTTCTTCCAAACGCGAGGCTCGCGAATTCTTAAGCGGTGGAAGCATCTCTTTAAACGGGCAAAAAGTAACTGATGGGGCGCGACAATTAACCGCTGATGGGGCTCTTTGCGGAAAATACTATGTCTTGCGGAGAGGCAAGAAAAACTACTTTTTAATCAATATTGCTTAAAAGTTTATTAATAATAAAAAAGACCCGCGTGGGTCTTTTATTTTTGCTTGGTTTATTACAGCAAGCGGTTGTAGTATTCGATGATTTGCGCTTCGACGATGTCTTGCGGCAATTCGTTGCGTTCTGGAGCGCGAAGGAAGGTACCTTCTAATTTCGCAGAATCGACTTTGACATATCCGGCGGACGATGGTTTGCTTTCAAGCGCTTCCTTGATAACTTTGAGGTTTTTGCTTGACTCGCGAATGGCGATGACATCATTGACCGAGCAAAGATATGACGAGATGTCGACTTTCTTGCCGTTAACGGTAATGTGACCGTGGTTGACAAGTTGTTTGGCGCCGCGACGCGTTCTTGAAAAGCCCATACGATAGACGAGGTTATCAAGTCTTGATTCCAAAATGCGGAAGAAAGCGATACCGGTAACTTCGCTCGACTTAATCGCGATGGCGAAGAGGCGGCGGAATTGGCGTTCATTAACTCCGTACATGTGACGAAGCTTTTGTTTTTCAACTAATTGCTTGCCATATTCTGAAGGTTTTCTTTTGCGAGCGTTGCCGTGTTGACCAGGACCATATGCTCTCTTTCTTAATTCTTCGCCGGTTTCAAGCGTCGAAAAACCAAGTCGGCGTGAGCGTTTGTAATCCGAACCAGTGAATTTCATGTTCTATTCTCCTTTCCCTTATATTTTGCAATATAAAGCAAGAGGTGCAAATTCCATCCTTCGGATGTCTGAGATATTATTTCACCGTTGAGCTTTGGCTACTCTATCACATTTGTTCCCGACATCGGACAAGGCGTATTTACATGCTGCATTACATGCAACGATTACTATAAAGGAAAGATAGCGATTAGTCAACAAAAAGAAATGGGGGGACTCGCGTGATTAATAATTATTATTAAGGCTGTATCTTCTATGAAGTTTTGATGCCTCCTCGGAATCGTAAAAGTTTAAAAAGGATGCCGTTAGAAAAAGTCTAAACTATTTTTGAAATAGCCCTCGATGAATGCTATAATCTTTACAAGGTAAAATTCATGTCAGAAGTCCCGACGATTCTCTTATTAGGTACGACCAGCATCATCTTTATGGCGATTGGAGCGGCCCTCATCCTCGGCGTCACCATCTTTTTATTATATAAATTTGTCATCGTCCGCCACGCCGCCCGCAAACGCGTCCGTGAACTCGAGAGACGCTTTGAATATCTTCACGCTCTTTTGATCGGCCAAGACGCCCAATATGTCAAGCGCTTGGAAATCATCTCGCGAACCAACCTCCTCTATGTCGAATTGCACACGCAGTATTTGAAGCGCTTCAAAGAATTGCGCGATCGCTTTGACGCCCAAGCTCAAAATACCGTTAATAGACTTAAAGATTTGGTCGATGAAGGTAAATATAAAGCTTTAAAAGTTGCTTATCCAGAAGGTAGGGATATCATCGAAACGTATGAAAAACACGTCAACACCCTCAACGGTGATTTAATCTCGGTTGTCAAACCGGAAGAAGAAGCTCGTCAAGCCTCTCTTTCTTTGAAAGAGGAACTCAGGAGAATTAAGCAAGATTACTACTCAAAGCAGGGTGATTTACAACTTGTGATCTCCTCGTTTGATGCCGTCTATGAATATATCGATGGACTTTTTGACGAATTCGAGCAATTTGTTGAATCCGCACAGTACGACGATGCCAACACCTTGCTTCCGCAGATTGCCAAAGCAATTAAAGAAGTCGGCCGCGTTCTTTCTAAACTCCCAAACCTCTGCGCTTTGGTAACGACGGTCATCCCCGACAAAATAGCTTCTTTGATGAATGCCTACGAAGAGATGGCCGAGGCCAAGTATCCGCTTCATCATCTAATCGTCAAAAATAACATTTATGATATGAATCGTGAACTCGAAGTTCTCACCAAAAAAATAAAAAGTTTTGAGCTGACAAACGTCCACAATGCCCTCGATAACATCATCGCCCGCATCGACGAATACTTTCTTTTATTTGAAGAAGAGAAAAAAGCTCGCGTCATCTTTGATGCCGAATGCGAAGACATCTATGTCGTCGTCAATACCCTTGAAAAGAAATTTATTCGCCTGTGCAACACAATTCCAGAAGTCAAAAAGATTTATGTGATCAGCTCGGCCTATGCCAACCGCGTTAACGAAATTCAAAACGAGATTAACAAAGTCGGAGCCACCAAGCGCTCACTCGACACATTTATTCACTCATCGACGAAACAACCATATTCAATTCTGGTCGGCAAGATGCACGAGCTTCGCGACGAATCAAATCTCGCCCTTTCGATGATGGAAGATTTTCAAGTATACCTCGATTCCTTAAAAGAGACGGCAGAAGGTGCTTATGAGCTGATTTACGATTTCTATCACCGCGTCAAAAAAGCCGAAAAAATTGTCCGTGATATATCCCTTGATAAGTTCACCGAAAAGTATGGCGAGTCCCTCAATAAGATCTACGGCGCCCTAAATACGATCAACGAAGTGCTCAATGTTTTGCCAATCGATATCGCAACGGTGATTGATAACACCAAATGGCTGAGCGAGGAAGGTGACAAAGTCATCAATGAGATCGAAAGCGAAAACAATATGATGTCGCTTGCAGAATCCGCCATCTTATACGCCAATCGCGACCGCCAGCACCTCAGCGATATCCATCATCTCGTCCTGCAGAGCGAAGCCCATTTCTACGAGGCCAATTTTGAAAAAGCTTATGTCGATACGAGCAACGCCCTGCGCAAGCTTCGCCAAGGCGGAAGTGTCGGCAGTTAATATTTTCACATCAGGAATATGATTTATTTAGATAACGCTGCCACGACTAAACCGCGGCGCGAGTTACTTGATATTTTTCAAAAGGTAGAAGGCGATATTTTCGCTAATGTTAACAGCAATCACTCTTTTGGTCGCGAGGCCGAAAAATATCTGAACAAAGCCCGGTCGATTCTCCTTGATGCCCTCGGTGTTGAAGAGACGCACCGCGCCATCTTTTTGTCTTCGGCGACGGAAGCTAATAATCTCGCCCTCAAAGGCTATGCCTTGAGGCATCAGCAGCGCGGAAAGCACATAATTATCAGCAATATCGAGCATCCTTCAGTTTTAGAATGTGCGATTCAACTTCGCGATCTTTTCGGCTTTGAACTGACGATTCTCAATGTTAATCACAAGGGTTTTGTGCGACTTGAAGAGGTGCGCAACGCGCTAAAGAAAAATACCATCATCGTCTCCATCATGGCTGTCAATAATGAAATTGGCAGCATCAACCCCATTCAAGAAATCGCCGCGATCGTCCATCAGCATTCGCGCGCGGTGTTACACGTCGATGCGAGCCAAGCAGTTGGAAAAGTTCCTCTACCCTATTCCGATATCGATCTCCTTTCAATTTCAGGACATAAGATAAACGGCCTCAAAGGCAGTGGGGCTTTGCTTATTAAAAAACCCATCGATCTCGTCCCCCTTTTAAGCGGCGGCGGACAAGAGTATGGATTGCGTAGCTCGACGATCAGCCCGGCTCTCGCCTACACTTTAGCGCTCGCAGCAAAAGAAGCCGTGGATAATGAAGCGAAAGATTCTCGGTCAGTTTCCGAACTAAATTCTCTACTTAGAAGCCATTTTCTTAAAAGGGATGACGTTATTATAAACAGCCCTGAAAAAGCTTCTCATTATATTTTAAATATCTCGCTCTTCGACAAGAAAGCCAGCGTTATCGTCGAAGCCCTTTCCAATCAAGGAATCATGATTTCCTCCGTAAGCGCCTGCCACGCGAAAGCATCCTCAATATCGCACGTTGTGCGAGCGATTGGGCGAAGCGAAGACTTAGCCAAAAATACTTTGCGCATCAGCTTTGATTCCCACTCGAGCATCGAAGAGGTGCAGACATTTATCAATGCCTTTGACGAGATTATAGAAAGGATTCGCTCATGATTTACGATCGCATCATGATTCGCTATGGCGAACTTTCGACAAAAGGTCGCAATAAGATGGATTTTGTCAAATTACTCGCCAATAATATCCGCATTAAATTAGCCGATCGTTTCTTCGATGTTAAACTCGAAACACGTTTTGATCACATTTATGTGATTATCGGCGGAAACGACCCTTACATGATGGTCAAAGAACTTCAAGAAGTGAGTGGTATCAACTCTTTATCGCTTGTGTGCAAAATTGAAAAAGATATTGAGTCGATCAAAAAAAGAGCATTGGAAATGGTCATCGATAAAGAGGCCAAAACCTTTAAAATCCGCGCTAAAAGAAGCGACAAAACCTTTCCCATTATCAGCGATGATATCAACCGCATCGTCGCCAAGAAAATCCTTATTAACACCGCGTTAAAAGTCGATGTCATCAATCCCGACTTAACTCTCGTCATCGAAGTTCGCCAAGAAGGAACTTATCTATCGTTAGAAACTTTTAAAGGCGCAGGCGGCTATCCATTGGGCATTGCCGGTAAAGTCATGATGATGGTTTCGGGCGGAATTGATTCTCCGGTGGCCGCATATCTTTTGATGAAACGCGGCGTATCACTTGAATGTATTCACTTTGCTTCCCCGCCTTATACGAGCAGCGGCGTCATCGATAAGATTTATGATCTTTTGAAGGTTCTGGCGCGCTATCAGGAAAACATCCGCCTCCACATTGTGCCTTTTACGAAGCTGCAAGAAGCGATTTATGATCACGTCGACGAAAGTTATGCGATTACGGTGATGAGGCGGATGATGTATCGCCTCAGCAGCAAACTCGCCAACATGCGCAAATGCCAAGCCATTGCTAACGGCGAATCAATCGGACAAGTAGCGAGCCAAACTCTCAAGTCGATGCGCGTCATCAACGAAGTGACGGATATGCCGGTCATCCGCCCGCTTGCTACATATGACAAAAACGATATTATTAAGATTGCCAAGCAAATTAAAACATATGATATTTCGATTCGCCCCTATGAAGATTGCTGCACGATTTTTCACCCGCATAATCCGCGGACCAAACCGAATTACAAATCGACCATCTGGAGCGAGCAACAGTTTGATTTTGAAACCCTTATCGTCGAGGCTATAAATTCCACTCAAACGGTAATAATATCGCTAGATTGCCAAGATATTTTGCAATAAATACGGATTAATCAATATAAAAAGGCCGCAATTAGCGACCTTTTTTGTAGTGATAAGCGCTTATTTGGCGCTGGCTTTTTTGCTTAGTTCAACGAGCTGTTTGAAGGCTTCGAAATCATTGATTGCGAGCTCGGAAAGCATCTTGCGGTTAACCTCGACTTTGGCGAGTGACAAGCCGTTGATGAAACGCGAATATGAAATGTCGCACATTCTGCAAGCGGCATTGATGCGTTTGATCCACAATTTGCGGTAGTCTCTTTTGATCTTACGGCGGTCGATGTAGGCATACATCAAAGAATGCATGACTTGCTCTTTAGCGGTCTTGAACAACAGATGTTTACTGCCGAAATAACCTTTTGCTCTCTTTAATACTTTTTTACGTCGGGCACGTGTGACGGTGCCACCTTTTACTCTTGCCATTCAGGGCACCTCCTATTTGATGATGAGAAATTTAATTCGTTTGTAGTCGCTGTGCGAGACGAGACGCGCCTTTCTCAAGTGGCGTTTTTGTTTGGTTGTTTTACGCGGGGCTAAGTGTGAAGTGTAGGCTGCGTGGCGCTTCACTTTGCCGCTGCCAGTAACTTTGATGCGTTTCATCAAAGCTCTTTTGCTCTTCATTTTTGGCATGTTGTTTTCTCCTATTTTTTGATTTTAGAAGCGAGAATCGCGGTCATCCATTTACCTTCGAGTTCGCCTTCTTTTTCGACGCTAGCATATTCTTGAACGAGTTCGATGAACTTGTCGAGAACTTCTTTTCCGACTTCCGGATGGGCTAATTGGCGCCCGCGAAAGCGAACACCGACTTTTACTTTATTGCCATCTTGGAAAAAGCCGATAGCACCTTTAACTTTGACCATCAAATCGTGAATGCCAATTTGGGGTGTAAGTTGGACTTCCTTAATTTCAATAATTTTTTGATTCTTGCGACTTTCTTTGGCGCGTTTTTGCGTTTCAAAACGGTATTTTCCATAATTCAGTATTTTGCATACTGGAGGATTGGCGTTTGGCGCGACACAAAGTAAGTCTAATTCTTGGCGACTCGCCAAATCGTTGGCGGCGCGGGAACTCATTTTGCCAAGTGAACCGCCATCGGGACCGATGACGAGCACTTCGGGAAAGCGAATCCGTTCATTGACGAGGTCGTTGTTTGCCTCCGGACGTTTTTGTCCAGGGTTCATGGGTAAGTTAGCTATGGTCGATCAACTCCTTTTCATGTAAATAAAACGGACGCTTTTAGCGCCCGTTATTTAAAAACTTTCGTTTTTGTAGCATTGACCAATTAACATTGTTAATCTGGTGAGAAGCAGGCGCATCTTCTTTCTACGTTTTAATCTACGTCGGTAATTTTAACATTGCTACGCAAGCGCGTCAAGCATTATTAGTAATGCCGTTTGGACTGAATTTCATCGGTGATTAATTTGGCAAAATCAGCCTGCGGTATCGCGATTTGCTTCTCTTGCCCATATAGGCGATAAGTGAGCGTCTGATCGCGCATTTCATTATCTCCGATGACGACGGTATAGGGAACCTTCTTGACTTGTGAATTGCGCAGTCTAAATCCGACTTTTTCTTCGGAATCATCGACGTTGACGCGGATTCCGAGTTCACGCAAATAAATAGCGACTTGATGGGCGTATTCGCCATGGACGCTATTGTTGACGGGAATGAGGTTGACCTGAATAGGGGCGAGCCAAGTCGGAAAGGCGCCACCGTAGTGTTCGATGAGAATGCCGATGAAGCGTTCGAGGCTTCCAAACAAGGCCCGGTGGAGCATGATCGGCCGCACTTTTTCGCCACGAGAATCGATATACGTAATGTCAAAGCGCTCAGGCAGATTCATGTCGAACTGAATCGTTCCGCACTGCCAAATCCGCCCCATCGAATCGCGGAGCTTGAAATCGAGTTTCGGACCGTAGAAAGCACCATCGCCTTCGTTGATGATATATTCGCGACCGATGGCTTTGCAGGCCTCGGCCAAGGCTTTTTCCGAGCGGTCCCAATTTTCGATCGTACCGATATATTTTTTCTCGGGACGCGTACTTAATACGATGTGATAATCAAGACCAAAAATCGAATAGACTTCATCATATAATTTCAACATTCTGACGACTTCGGCGACCGATTGATCTTCGCGGCAATAAATATGGGCGTCATCTTGTGTAAAAGCCCGCACTCGAAAAAGACCCGAGAGGGCGCCGCTTGCTTCGTGGCGGTGAACTAAGCCGAGCTCTCCGACGCGAATAGGAAAATCCTTATAGGAATGGAGTTCGTTTTTGTAGACGAGCAAACTGCCAGGGCAGTTCATTGGTTTGATGGCAAACTCGCGATTGTCGATCTGGCTGAAGTACATGTTTTCGCGATAGTTTTCATAGTGGCCGCTCGTAATCCACAATTCTTTGGATAACATGATGGGCGTGTTGATGAAAACGTAGCCCTCTTTCTCGTGTTTTTTGTACCAAAAGTTTTGCAATTCATTGCGAAGAATCATACCGTTGGGGAGCCAGAAAGGAAAACCCGGTCCGAATTCGGAAATCATGAATAAACCCAATTCTTTGCCTAAGCGACGGTGGTCGCGCTTTTTGCGCTCTTCAAGAATCGCTAAATGCTTATCCAAATCTTCTTTCGAAAAGAATGAAGTTCCATAAATTCTCGTCAATTGCTTATTATCGGAGTTGCCGCGCCAGTAGGCTCCGGCGAGACTAGTGAGCTTGAAGTGACGAATCAAACTCGTATTGGGAAGATGCGGTCCGGTGCACAAATCAAAGAAATCGCCTTGGGTATAGATGGAAATGTTTGTTCCGATCGCTTTGATCAGTTCGACTTTATAGGGATTTTTTTCAAACAGTTTAAGCGCTTCTTCAAGGGAGACTTCGCGCCGCATGATGCGATGATTTTCCTTTCCGATTTTCCGCATCTCGTTTTCGATGGTTGTTAAATCGGCATCAGAGATAGCGCTTGGAAAATCGATATCGTAGTAGAAGCCTTCCTCGATGCTCGGCCCAAAGCCGATATGAGCATCGGGATAAAGGCGCATGATGGCATGAGCTAAAAGGTGCGAAGTCGAGTGATTTAAGAGTTCGAAAGCATCTTTGTCGCTTTCGGTGACGACTTCAAAATGTCCATCGCTAGCGATGGTGGAATAGAGGTCATATAGTTTGCCATCAAGGCGATAAGCCAAAGCTTTTTTGGCGAGGCTCACACTGATTTTGCCGGCGGCGTCATAACCGCTTAGCCCGGCTTCGCAGACGAGTTCGTCGCCGCTTGGAAGAATTAATTTCATAAGTTGCTCCTTTTAAATAAAAAACGCCCATCATAAGGACGCTTTCACGTGGTACCACCCTAATTCATATCTTTGATATGCACTCGAATCTCTTAACGCGAGGAACGTCCAATTTTCATCGGAGGCTCAGAAGTGGTTTCGCTTTTTTATCCAGAAACCTTTCACCAAATGGTCTCTTCTCTACTCGGATAGAAACAAGCGACATGTCTTCATCGTAGCGCCTTTTAGTATATTGACTAATTATCCTTTAGTCAATTATTTAACATGGTAAAACCGTAGCTTGCCGAACCGATGATGCCGGCATTTTGAAAGAAATAGCACTCTTGGAGATTGAGGTTGGGATGGTGTTTGGTTAAATCATTCCAAAAGACATCTTTGGAGTTAAAGACGCCACCGGTGATAGCGATGATATCGGGGTGATAATTAGTTTTGATGTAGCTCAAGAAATCGCCGAGTATCGCGAGCCACTCCTGATAGACGACGAGAGCTTTTTTATCTTTGGCGACGACTAGTTCAAAAAAGTGCGAGGTGCTATTGATATTTAAATCGTTCATTTTAGCGAGATTCGTCAAACCGGTACCGCTGGCGAAATACTCATAATATTTCTTTTCGCCGCGATAAACGTATGGAGTATGTCCGATTTCAAACGGCGTTTCCTTGAAACTTTTATCGACGACTAAAGCCCCCCCTAACCCGGTGGAAATCGTGATGAAAAAAACCCGTTTGTAATCTTTACCGCTACCCAAGGCCGCTTCGGCAAAACAAGCCATCTCGGCATCGTTACGAATATAGACGGGCAACCCAAATTCTTTGCGCAAAACATTGCCAAGAGGGATATCTTTGATATGGATGTTGGGCAGATCGATGACATATCCTCCTTCACCAATCGGACCAGGAATTCCCAGCGAAAGACCGACGATATTGTCGAAATTGCCGCCCAAATCTTTGATAGCGGCGATAATTGAAGCGACAAATTCATCTTTTTTATAAAGGATGGTGCGCCGCGAGACACTTCTGACGACTTCGTAATCTTCATTGACGAGAGCAAAACGTGAATTGGTGCCGCCGATATCGGCGCTGATAATCATTCTTTGTTTGCTCATGGCTATCTGTTCACCATGCTGATAAGGCGATAGATGTCGTCTTGGTTTTTGCGTGGTAGAGCAAAGGCTTCATCAAATGTATAGTGAACGATTTTTCCATTGACGATACCGACGACGACATCGCGGATACCTTTAACGATAATTTCGATGGCATAGACGCCCATCCTCGTCGCCAATACGCGATCATAAGCGGATGGAGAACCGCCTCTTTGCAAGCGACCTAAAACTTCAGCTCGCGTTTCAAAACCCGTCTCTTGAGTGACTTTTTCTGCAAAGGAAATGACGTTGGGAAAGACTTTTTCGCTGACGATGATGAGAGAATGTTTTTTCTTGCCGGTTCCAAGCGACTTAATCCGCTCCATAATTTCGCTTTCGCTATATGGACGCTCGGGGGTGATGATCATCTCCACGCCTTCGGCGACGCCCGAATACAAAGCGAGATCTCCGCACTTGTTGCCCATCACCTCGATGATTGTGCAACGCTGGTGAGAGGCGGTTGTGTCGCGCAGTTTGTCGACGCATTCGCAAATCGTATTTAATGCCGTATCAAAGCCGATTGTATAATCGCTCGATGACAAGTCGTTATCAATTGTCCCGGGTAAGCCGATGCAATTAATTCCTAGCTCAGAAAGCTTTTTAGCTCCCATGTAAGTGCCGTCGCCACCGATGACGATCAAGGTGTCGATGCCGAAATTTTTTAATTGCTCGACACCGACTAAACGAGCGGCTTCCTCTTTAAATTCCCGGGAGCGGGCACTTTTTAAAATCGTCCCGCCGCGATTGATGATATCGCTGACAAAGTTGCGATCGACTTTTTCGATGTTTCCTTCGATGAGACCTTTATAACCTTCGTAGATTACAAACATCTCTAGGCCATTTTTTAATCCCGAGCGAACGATGGCACGAACCGCGGCATTCATGCCCGGTGCATCGCCGCCAGATGTTAAGACACCAACGCGTTTAACCATATTAAAATCACCTCTGTTGCTTTACATTCATTATATATGAAAAAAGAGTAAATGTATGGAATTTGTGGAGTTGAAAACGATTACATAAAATTGTGGAAAACTTGCAAGATCTTCTCTTGAATGGCGCTAAACGCCGATTGTATCGCAATAGTTTTATCTCTTCGCTGGTGGAAAACTATTCACAATACAAGAAAAAGTAGCGATGCCGTCGGCATTTTTGATTCAACATCTCGTTTTTCTATGCTATAATTTGTGACGTGTCGGGCACAGAAGATGGAATATATTAGCGAAAAAGATTATTACGAGACGAGGTTTGCTTCTTTGATAAGCGACATCGACCGCGAAGTTTTAAGCGAACTCTATCAACCCTTGATTGGCCATCGGAGCATCGCCATCTTTCTCGCGCTTTTTTACGAGAAGACCAAAGCTTTCGAAATCGACACCTTCGATCATGCCCATCTCTTTGATAAGATGCAGATTTCAGCGGGCGAATTTTTTACCGCGCGTAGAGCCTTAGAAGCCGTGGGACTAATTCGTACGTTCTTTAAAGAAGAAGGGGGTCTTCGCTATTACATCTATGTTCTCTACGCCCCAAAATCACCACGCGAGTTTTTTGATGATGTTCTCTTTAAAGGCTTGCTGATCAAGTATGTCGGAGAAAAAGAGGCGAAGCGGCTGGCCCTAACATATAAAGTTGATTTTCAGACAAAGGGATTTGATGATATAACTTCCTCGTTTGTCGATACCTTTAGCCCCGATTTCGATAATCCGGCTTTTCGCAAAGATTTGAAAGTCGATGTCAAAGGACGAAAATCCGGTCGCGTCGAAACCTCCTTTGATTTTGACGCTTTCTTTCTCGCGCTTGAAAAGCAAGGGCAAATTAAACGCGAAGTATTGCTAAAAAAGGATTTAAAGGAAGTGGAGAGATTAGCAGCTCTCTTCTCGCTTGATGAAGCGACGATGGCCGAGATTGTCATCGACGCCTACGAACCTGACAATAAGGCGCAACGAATCAATTTCCAGCGCGTTTCCGATCGGGCCAAGGAAGAAGTAAAATTTCCTTTCTTTCATCGAAAGAGTAAGGGCGAAAAGAGCCGCGTCACTAGTAATAGTGAACTCGCCAGCAAGATTAAACTCATGGATTCGATGGCTCCTGGAGATTACCTTCGCATCAAACAGAACAATACGGTTCCGAGCCGGGCCGATTTAGACATCATCGATGACCTATCAAAAAACTTTGGCTTCTCGAATGGTGTGATTAACGCTCTTGTCGATTATGTCCTATTTAAAGCCGATAACGTCTTATCGCGCAAATACATCGAAAAGATCGCCTCATCACTCGCCCGCGAAAATGTTACGACGGTCATCGATACGATGAATTATCTTAATAAGATAAATACCGGATGGAAAACGAGCAAATCACCCCTAGTCAAAACCACAGGCGGCGATAATAAGATACAAGCAGAGGAAATTAGCGACGACGAACTCGAAAAAATCTTGGCTTCGATCGAAGCGAAAAAGGATTAGCAAAAATGGATAAGATTAAAGTGCCGTTTTTTGAGAAGACGGAACTCGATAATTACATCGACCAGATGATCGACGAACTTCGCCAAGATGTCGAAGTTTATGAGCTTATTAAGATGACGATAAACCCGACCCTCAAGATGGTGCGGGAGAATATTTCCAAATTCATCGCCTTTAAAGAAGATTATGATTATTGCCGCAAATGTCCGGGTGTTGATAACTGTCGCAAAGCGACACCGCACTTGCAACTCCGCCTTATCAACGACGATGGCATCATCGAACGCTCGTTTGCTCCGTGCGACAAGATTTTAAAACGCATTGAAATCGACAGCAAATACATCTATGCCGATTTCCCTGAAGAGTGGAAAGAATCGACTTTAAAAATGATTGATAAAACCATCGAACGTAGTCGCATCATAAAAATTTTCAGTCTCATCTTGCAGCAGGAAACGAATCGTTGGGTTTACACGCGAGGCGGACATCGCGTTGGAAAATCCTTCTTGATGGCGACCTTGGTCAACGAATTCATCGCCATCACCAAATCACCGGCAGCCTTTATCAACTGCGCGAATCGCATCAAGGAACTAAATGACCTATCTTTTAGCGATAAGAGCGCCTTCGCCAAGAAAATCGTCGAATTATCCAACGTTCCGCTCCTTGTCATGGATGATTTTGGCAACGAATATAAAAATGATTTTATTCGCGATACGATCGTCCTGCCGATTCTCATCGAAAGAGCCAAAAATCAACGGCTGACCTTTTTTACGAGCGATTTTTCGATTGATGAAATCGCCCAACTATATGACACCAGCAAAGCTGGAGGAATACGGGCCAAGCAGTTATCTCGCCTGTTAAAAGAAATGGCCGAAGATGAATTTGATTTAAGCGGAGTCTCCGTCTATTAACGGATGAACTTTTTAAGTTGAACGTGTAACTTTTTTAAGGTCGACGAATTGTCCACGATAAACGTCGCCTTTTCTTTATTGCGTTTCGCATCGAAGCCGGCGTTGAGATCAACAAGCGTCGCGTAAGGAAGAGTTCGCTCTGCTAATCTCTTTTTTTGGACCTCAGGTGTGATATCAACATACATTGTCTCGTCGCAGTAATCGTCGAGTTTAGCTTCAAAAAGAAGCGGCATCTCAATGGCAATTTTGTCATTTTTGCGAGCTGATTTGATGGTTTTGACGACAGCTTCTTCGACGAGGGGATGCAAGAGCTTTTCAAGGCGCCGCTTTTTATTGGGATCAGAGATGATGGTTTCAGCGATAAAACGCTTGTCGGGACTTCCGTCATCGGAAAGCGCATTTTGTCCAAATAATTTTACAATCTTCGAACGGATCTTTTCCTCTTCATAAAGGTTCTTGACGATGTTGTCACCGCTTAGAGAGACGTATCCATTATCGGAAAAAAATTGCAAAACTGCCGATTTGCCAGAACCGATGGGGCCGGTGATGCCGAGGACATAAGGAAGAGAGACATCTTTTTGGCATGTGGGGCAAAAAGTTGTTCCGCGACCACCGACGAAAATTTTGCGCATTGTATGATTGCATCGCGGGCACGGTAAATTTGCCTTTCCGTAAGCGTTAAGCTTCGTCTGGAAACCGCCGTCGATGCCTTGGCTCGGATGGTAGCTGCGAATGGTCGAACCGCCACTTTGAATTGCCATATTTAGCACGCTGATGCTGGCTTCGATGAGGCAATCGAGCTGTTCTAAAGTAATAAGTTTAGCGGGAGTTTCGGGGTGAATTCTTGTCAGATATAAAACTTCATCGACATAGATGTTGCCGAGGCCGGAAAGAAATGTTTGATCGAGTAATACCGCTTTTATCGGAATCGATTTGTTCGCTAATTTGGCCATTAATTTTGCTTTGTCACGCACCTCGAATGGTTCAGGGCCGAGGTTCGAAAGCGGGGGAGTGATGCGATAAGTCGATGCCGTGGATAGCTTCATCAAACCGAATTTGCGAGTGTCATTATATTCGAGGACAGTGTCGTCGGAAAAGATGAAGGCGACACAGGTGTGCTTATCATATTCTGGCAATAAGTGATCGTGATAAAAATACTTTCCTTCCATGCGGAGATGCGATAAAAAAACGACGTCTTTATCGAGATGAAATATTAAGAATTTGCCGATGCGAGAAATATTTTGAATCGTCTTATCCTTTAAACTCTTGCTAAAAGCAAGATGGTCGCCTTCGATCGTCTTTCGATTGAGGATTATGACATCGCGAATTTGCTTTCCGACGACAAATTTTAGGAGGATATTTTTAATCGTTTCGACTTCTGGTAGTTCAGGCATATGTCTTCCCCTTCATTTGGCGTCATACCAGGTTCGGCCGACGCCGCCATCGACTTTTAATTTGACATCTAGAGCGATGACATTTTCCATTATTTTGCTTATTTCCTGACGAACTATTTCTATTTCATCAACATGAACTTTAAAGAGCAATTCGTCGTGAATCTGCAAGACCAGCCGCGTCTTGTAGTTCTTCTGCTCGAGCATATCTTGCACTTTTACCATCGCCAATTTGATCAGATCGGCAGCCGTGCCTTGAATGGGAGCGTTCATCGCTGCCCGACGGGCAAATTCGCGCACTTGATAGTTGCTATCATAGAGCTCGCGAAGATAGCGGCGGCGCCCGAAAAGCGTCGAGACATATCCATCTTTAAACGCCTGATCGACGACCGTTTGCAAATATTCGCTGACTTCCGGATATGTCGCAAAGAAGGCCTCGATAATCGCTTTCGCTTCTTTGGGTGGAATTTCTAACTGTTCGGCTAACCCCCAATCGGAGATGCCATAGATAATTCCGAAGTTGATGGCTTTGGCTTTTCGTCTGGCCCCGGAATCGCTCGTGTTGAAGATGGCATTAGCGGTGGCCGAGTGGACGTCTTCATCGCGGTTAAAGACCTCGATAAATGATTGGCACTTGCTAAGAGAAGCGAGAATGCGAAGCTCGATTTGCGAGTAGTCGAAAGAGAGAATTTGGTAGTTTTCATCAGGATAGTAAAAAGCCTGACGAATCAATCGCCCCTCTTCGTCGCGAATCGAGATGTTTTGCAAGTTTGGTTCGCTTGACGAAAGGCGACCGGTCGTCGTCAAGGCTTGATTAAAAATAGCGTGGAGTTTTCCATCTTCGTGAATGTGGACGACTAAGCCGTCAATATAGGTTGAAAGCAACTTAGCGTATTTGCGATATTCGAGAATTTTAGCGGCGATGGGGTGAGTTCCAGTCAATTTTTTTAAGGTATCGACCGAAGTCGAATCTTTGCGATTGCCCGGAAGAGCGAGTTTTACAAAGAGGATTTCACCGACCTGCTTGGGCGAATTTATGTTAAATTCTTCGCCGGCTAGAGCGTATATTTCAGCCGTTAAATTCTTGAGGCTCTCGCGATAGTTCGCGCCGATTTTTTCAAGGGCTTTAGCGTCGAGCGGAAAACCTTCGATTTCCATCTTCGCCAACACGTTAGCCAGTGGTAATTCGATATCTTTGTAAAGTTCATATGCCGCGTGTTTTTTTAGTTCTTCGAGAACGCGATTCTTTAATTTTGAAGTCAAATAAGCGATTTTTACCGCCTTTAACGAATTTGATTCATCAAAAAGCGAAACTTCTTGATTATCTTTTCCTTGAGCGTCGACACCAAAATAGTTAAGGACTGAATCGACATTATTTTTTAAAGAAGAATCGAGGAGATAAGAGGCTAAAAGCAAATCGAAATCGACACCTAAAAGAGCGATGCCGAGGCGGTGTAAGGCGACGGTGGTGGCTTTGACGTCAAAACAAGATTTGCCGACTTTTGCGTTTTCGAGTAGATTTTTTAGCGCATCATCGCCAGCGATATCATCAATGCTTACATAATAATGGTTCATCCCGTCGCTGAGAGCGAGGCCAAAAATGGGCGTTTTAAAATAGTTTTCTTCTTTCATATCGACATAGATGGCTATTTTTTGTCCTAGGTTTACTCCTGTAAGCGACGATATCTTCTTGTATTCAATTTTTTCATCGCCTTCCGAGTCAATCTTAAACTTGCTCGGCAGCCGATTGAGCAATTGCTTGAGCTCGTAGCGCTGGCCAAACTCGTTGATGCGGTCAAAGGCATAGCCTCGATAGATAAGATCATCGAGAGAAAATGGCAGCTCGATATCCGTTTTAATCGTCGCTAAGCGCTTCGACATCTCCCCAATTTTTTGATGGGTGATGAGGTTTTCGCCAATCTTGCCACTAATATTTGCAGCCTCTTCAAGAATTTTCTCGAAAGTGCCGTATTCCTGCAAAAGTTTAATCGCCGTCTTCTCCCCGATTCCAGGGATACCCGGCAGATTATCGCTCGCATCGCCGCGAAGCCCTTTATAGTCGGGAATCTGCGTCGGCGAGATGCCGAATTCCTGCGGCATCGTCACTTCGTCCATAACCGTGATATTCGACATTCCCGTCTTCAGGATGTGAATCGCGATATTATGATCGATAAGCTGCAAAAAATCGCGATCAGAAGTGTAGACGATAACTTGATGTCCGGCCCGACTTGCCACTTTGGCGATCGTCCCGCACACATCATCGGCTTCATAACCTTCTTGTTCGTAGACAAAGATGCCGAGCGAAGTAAGGAGTTCGCGAGCGAGGGGCATCTGCACGACCAAATCGGCGTCGGTCGGCTTCCGATTAGCTTTGTAGGCTTCATACTCGCCATTGCGAAAGGTTTTTTTCCCGACATCAAAACCGACGATTACATGCTCCCCTCCTTTAAAAGAGGAGATGATTTTGTTAATCATATTGCCAAAGGCAAATAAAGCATTTGTTGGTATGCCGTCTTTCGTGCGCATAACCTTGGCGTTAGGGCCATAAGCGGTAGCGTAATAGGCGCGGAAGAGCAAGGAGTTACCATCGATGACATATACTTTTGACATTCTTATTCCTCCAAGCTCGTGATTTCGTTGGCGATAAAGACATTTTCGCGTTTTTGGTCGATGTAGCCGATGACGCGGACGATTTTTTTCTTTTGTAGAATTTCGTAAGTTAAGGCGTAAGTCTTGGAAAAGATGGTGACATCGATGTCACCGCTATTATCGTATATATTGATAAAAGCCATCGGCATTCCGCTTCGCGTATTGATGGTCTTGACGGTGCGGATGACACCGACGATTTGGACGTTTGGACTTTGACTCTCGCGAGCATCGCTAATCGCGATAATCGGATACTTTTTGATGACATCGCTTTTATATGTGAGGGGCGAACCGGAAATCATGAGGCCTAAAGCTTCGAATTCGCGGTCGAGATTGTCTAATGGATCGTCAAACGCCTCGGCATAGCGCGGTTTGCTAGAAAATGGCAAATCGATGATTGTCTGTCCGTCTTTCGAATAGAGCATCGAGCCGTAGCGAAGGGCGCTGTTGATGGTGGCGCGTAGCGACGATCTTGATATTTTGAAGTTATCGAAAGCCCCGGCATCGATTAATTTGCCAATTTGATTCTGATTGATTTTGGAGTTTATCATCCGCGCGACAAAGTCGAAGAAATCGACGAAAGGACCGCCATTATTGCGCTCTTTGATAATCGCATCGACTAATGTCCCAAGAATTCCTTTAACGGCGAATAAGGGAAAGATGAGGGCTCCCTCTTGAACGATGAAAGTCTGCCCGGAACGGTTGATGTCGGGATTGAGAATCGAAATCCCCATCTTGCGAACTTCGTTGAGCGTTTCGTTGAATTTGGTATCGTTACTGCCCGAGGAACTGCCGAGGATAGCGGCGTAGAATTCCGGAGTATAATAGGTTTTTAAATAAGCCATCTGACAAGCTAAAACAGCGTAGCAAAGCGAGTGGCTACGGTTAAAACCGTAATCGGCGAATTTGTAGATGAGATCAAAAACGGATTTGGCCTCGCTACGCGGATAGCTATTTTTCGTCGCACCAGCGATAAAATCATTTTCTAAACTCGATAGTTGTGCGCTGTCTTTTTTCGAAATCGCCCGACGAAAAACATCCGCTTGGCCATAAGAGAAATTGGCCATCTTGCGCACGATCTGCGTGATTTGCTCCTGATAGACGATAATTCCGTATGTCGACGCCAATATCTCTTCGAGAGCTTTAGAAGGATAGATGATTTGCTCCTTCTTCTTTTTGCGCCTGGCGTAACTCGGAATGTTATCCATCGGTCCGGGGCGAAAAAGAGCGAGCAGAGCCACGATATCTTCAAAAGCCTCGGGCTCTAAGGTCGCAATCGCTTTTTTCATGCCGGCTGATTCGAGTTGGAAAAGACCCATCGTCCGTCCTTCTTTGATGATGCGAATCGCTTTTTTGTCTTCGAATGGTATTTCCTGATAATTGAGATTGACACCGCGATTTCGTCTGATTAAGGATAGGCATTCGTCGACGATTGAGAGATTGCGAAGGCCGAGAATGTCCATCTTTAGAAATCCTTGTTCTTCGAGGTAGCTCATTTCGTACTCAGCAATGTAATCGCCATTAAAATCGACATTGACCGGCAAAACTTCTTCAAGCGGAGAATCATTGAGGACAATGCCGGCGGCATGAAGGCCGGATTGGCGGGGTAAACCCTCGATTAAAGCGGCGAGACTTACGATGTTAAGATAGTACTTATCACTGTCGATAAGTTTCTTAAAAGCGGGATTTTTGCGGTAGTTTTCACGAAGTGAAGAATTGGCGTCGGTAATCAATTTAGAAATCAAATCGATTTCCCGGGTTTCAATTTTATAGACGCGGCCGATATCGCGAAGAGCCTGCTTGGCGCCGATGGTCTGAATCGTCATGATATTGGCAACTTTGTCTTTTCCATATTTAAGACGAAGATAATCGATGATCTCGCTTCTCCGCACATCGGAGAAGTCAATGTCGATATCCGGCATCGACTGCCTTTCAGGATTAAGAAAGCGCTCAAAGAGCAAGCGGTGTTTGATGGGATCGCACGAGACGATGCCAAGGGCATAGCTGACCAGCGAACCGGCGGCGCTGCCTCTTCCGGGACCGACGGAGATGCCGCGCTCATGGGCAAAAGCGACATAATCGGCGACGATTAAAAAGTAGTCGCTGTATCCCATCTTGGCGATTACCTCTAATTCGTAATGTAGCCGCTCGAGATATTCATGGCTCGGATTAGAAATTTTTGTTTGCAAACCCGCGAGAGCTTTGCTTTTTAAAAAATCATCACTCGATATCTGCGCGCTATTTTGATAGCGGAGCAGATGACCGCGCTTTTGATCAAAACGAAAAGTGTTGAGTTTTGCTAAAGATTCTGTGCTCTTGATTTCTTGCTCGGTATACAAACGGGCGATTTCTTCTTTTGTCAAAAGATATTCCGATCCTTCGAGCTCCTTGATTTCCAATTCGCTTTCAGCGCGTATGGCTTTTGCAATTTCAAGGACGAT
>CAYYIC010000002.1:0-32818 GCA_964471005.1 uncultured Staphylococcaceae bacterium
GTGAAAGGCGATTTGTGTATTCCGTAAGAGCGACGCGCCAATAATCTTCTTTGATACTTCCGACAGCGACGATTTTAATTTTCATGGGCTTGCCCTCCTTGAATCATCGACCATTGATCCGCGCAATAGATGCGAATTTTGTTAACATCGATGAAACGCTTTTTTAAGATTCGTAAATACGTGCTCAAGGCTGTTTCGTTTGTGTTGGCTTCTTCGGATATATGAGCCAGGACAATCTCTTTCGTTCTCTCACCGACGAGTTCGCTCATATATAGAGCTGAGTCTTCGTTAGATAGATGGCCAAAGTCGCTGAGAATCCTTTGTTTTAAATCTGCGGGTCGATTGGTCTGCAACAGCATTTTGATATTGTGATTGGATTCAATTATATAGTAGTCGGCATCGCGCATGACTTCGAGATTTTTTTCGCTGATAAAGCCGGTGTCGGTCATATAGACAAGTTTCTCGTTTGTGTTTTCAAACAAAAAACCAATCGGGGCAAAGGCATCGTGGGAAGTCGCTAGAGGGGTGATATCTAAACCGATAATATTCACTTTTTCGTAAGGTTTGAGAAGGTGGTGCTTACTTCCTCCAAGTGTTCCTTCAGTTGCGTAGATGATTTCATCATCAAAAAAGCGCGCTCCACTCGCGTGGTCGGTGTGCTCATGAGTAAATAAGACAGCTTCGATGTCTTGAAATTTGTAACTGATAGCCTCCAGTTCGCTTTTAAGCCTGACAAGGGTAATGCCCATATCGATTAAAAGAACACGACCATCGTGTTCTAGTAAGGTGGCATTGCCTTTGGAGCCGCTGGCGATAATATAAAAGCGCATCAGGCTGATCCGCCATCCTCGGCTTCAATGCGTGCCAAATCTTCTTCGTATTCGCGCGTCGGATTGTCAAATCGTCCATAGCTTTTAAAGAAGTGGAGGGGAACCATTCCAACTTTACCATTGCGGTTTTTAGCGATTGATACTTCGACCAAGGAAGCGTCACCTGGAAGTTTGGCGTCGAGTTCGCGGATCTTGTCCTCTTTGGTTTTTTCTTCAGGCTGACCATCTTGGGGAAATCTCCGGCGTCTGGCCCCTAATTTAATACCCATATCTTCATAGTAATCGCGGCGGAATAAGAGCAAGACTAAGTCGGCATCCTGTTCAATCGAACCAGATTCGCGTAGGTCCGAAAGTTGCGGACGCTTATCGTCGCGTTTTTCAACTTCGCGAGAGAGCTGTGAAACGGCGATGACGGGAACTTTTAGTTCGCGAGCCAAATCTTTTAAAGAACGGGAAATTTCGCTCACTTCTTGCTGGCGGCTTTCAAACTTCTTGGCTCCCGATGTGATCAGGCCGATATAGTCGATAATAATTAATCCTAATTCGCCGTGCGTATTATGAAGTTTGCGTGACTTGGCGATGATGTCGTTAAGTTTAATACCGGGCGTGTCGTCGATAAAAATTGTCGAGCGCGAAATGACATTAATCGCTTCTTCGATGGCGACGCGACTCTTGGGCGGCAGAAAGCCGCGCGAAATATCTTCTAGAGGGACGCAAGCGCGGTTGGCCACCAATCTCTTGGCGAGCGAATCCGAGGACATTTCGAGCGAAAAAATGGCGACCGGTAAATTGTTTTTAAGCGAGACGTTAAAGGCGACATTTAAGGCAAATGCCGTCTTGCCCATACCGGGGCGGGCGGCGACGATGATTAAGTTATCCTTTTGCAAGCCCTGAGTGAGAGCATTCAGTTTAGTGTAGCCGGTGTTCATGCCAGTAACGCCATCTTCTGTCGCTTTTTTGGCTTGCAAATTGATACTTTCGCGAACGCGATCGGCTAGTTCACCACTACCGATAAAATTGGAGATGCGCCGCTTCTCCGTAACTTTGCGAACGCGAACTTCGGCATCGGAAACAAAGTCGGTGATATCTTCGATTTGCTTCTCTAAATACTCGTCGTCGATTTGGCGAATCGTTAATAGAAGGTTGCGAAGAACGGCTTGGTCTTTGATGATTTTAATGTAGAATTCAAGGTTTGATAGCGAGATGGCGGATTGTGATAATTCAAGGAGAAAATCAGTGCCACCAATTGAATCTAACTCTTTAGAGTTAATTAATTCTTCGGTCACGGTTTGGACGTCGATGGGAATATGTTTATCCTGCAGTTGACGCATCGCTTTAAAAACGGTGCGATTTGCGTAATTGCCATCAAAAAACTCTTCGATGCTCAGAGAGCCTAGACCGTCGACCACCGCTTGAGAAGAAAGGAGCATCGAGCCCAAGACGGCTTTTTCGGCCTCATTATTGTTGGGAAGTGAATTACGTGCTTTGGCCATAGTTACTCCTTCTTGATGACGCGGACGTTAACGATACCCTCGACGCCTTTATACAAATCGATGCGCAGGCGGCTATAACCTAGGTTGTTAATCGCAACTTTATCGATAAAACGACGCTTGTCGATTACGACATGGTGTTTGCCTTTGAGTTCGGCCTCAATCTGCTTCGCGGAAATCGAGCCGAACATCTTTTGGTCGGCCCCGACTTGAACGATAAATTCAAGAGTGATAGAAGCGAGTTTTTTAGCAACTTCTAAAGCGTTTTCTTTTTCTTGAGTTTCGGCGTCTTTTTTGTCTTGAATTTGTTTGTTTAAAACTTCAATGGATCTCGAGGTTTCGATGACGGCGAGGCGCCTGGGAAGTAAAAAATTGCTGGCGTAGCCATCGCTGACTTCCACCGACTGGCCTTTTTTTCCGACATTTTTAACATCTTGCAATAAAATAACGCGCATCTTAAACTCTCGCTTTCTGCTCTTGCGAACGAGCGTCGTTTAAATATTCATTCAGCACTTCGAGAAGTTTCTCTTCGGCTTTCTTAATTGTGCCATTCTTAAAAGTCACACCCGCGGAAGCAAAGTGGCCGCCGCCAAACATCTTTTCGGCGAGCATTTGGACGTTGATTGTCCCATCGCTGCGAGATGAGATGCGGGTCTCTTTTTCATCGGTGTTGCCGATGACGAAGGCCGCGTTAACGCCCTTCATCTGCATGCATTGATTGGCGACTTTAGCAAGTGTTGCCGTTTCGATGAGTTCGCCTTCTTCAGCGACGCAGTAGACGACACCGTAGTGCGGTGTCTTGAGCGTCGAGATGATCTTGGTGACGAGGGAATACTCTTCAAATTCGTCTTTTAAATAATCGTCGGCGATCGAGTTATCCGCTCCATATTCTTTAAGGACCATCGAGGCTTCAAAGGTCCGAATACCGGTATTTTTAGACTTAAAGTAAGTCGTATCGAGGAAGATGCCCGAGAGCATAATCGTCGCATACGTCGGCGTGATTTCAATGCGCGGGTTAGCCGATGAATAGCGAATCAACTCCGTGACTAATTCGCAAGTCGAAGAGGCGCTAGGTTCGACGTAACTAAAGACTGGTGATTCAATAAATTCTTCAGCCCGACGATGATGGTCGATAACCATTACTTTGGTAGCTTTCTCAAGCAACTTAGGAGCCATTGTGAGGCTCGGTCGATGGACATCGCAGATGATAACCAAAGTGTTCGAGCGAACTTTATCGATGCTATCGCTCGGGGAGATGGTGATGCGGGCCAGTTCTTCGCGAGAGAAGGCACCAGTGAATGCAAATTTTGCTTTGCGTTCCATTAATTTTGGATCGTAGACGATGTGTGATGATTTGTTGCAGTATTCACAGATGGCGCGCATACCAAGGCAGGCGCCCAAAGCGTCCATATCCATCGCCGTATGGCCCATGATAATGACGTTGCTGGAGTTCTTTATCAAAGATAAAACAGAGTCGGCCATAACGCGGACTTTGACTTTATTGCGCTTTTCCTGAGCTTCGCTTTTGCCGCCGAAGAAAATGAGTTCGTCACCATATTTGGAAACGACGACTTGGTCGCCCCCTCGCGACATGGCGATATCGATGGCGTTACCAGCCATTTCATATAGTTTAATAACATCCGGAAAGTCGTGGGCTAGGCCGATTGATAAGGTTGGCGGGGTTTCTTCTTTGGCCCCTAATTCACGCACTTTTTCAAGGAGCGAAAAGCGATCTTTTTTCATCCGCGATAAAGAGGTGAAGTTACAGAGGGCAAAATAGGCGTCATTGCGATAACGACGTAACAAGACGCCGTATTCTTTGGCATAATCAAAAATTAAGTTTTTAACTTTCGAGATGACATCGTTTGCGTCATCGAGGTTGCCGGCGACGTCAGAATAATTATCGAGCATGATGATGCCAAGGACTGGGGCTTGCTCGCGGGAATACTCAAAAATGGATTCATATTCAGTCATATCTTTAAAGATATAAAGACCAGCATCGCTTAGATATTTAACATCGTAGTTACGCGAGTTGACTTCGATTTTGACCACCACATCTGGACTGGCGTCATGCAGTTCGCGAAGTTTGGGCTGCCAATCTAAAATGTTGATATCGAGCAAATCGATTTGCCGTTCTTGAAATAAATCGTTCGTCCATAGAACAATATCATTCTCGTCGACAACAACGAGGCCGATCATGCCAAACTTGTATGCTTCCTGAACGTCGTTGCCGATTAATTCAGCGGCCTTTAAGTCGCTCTTTTTGCGAATCTTAGATAGGCGAAGGAGCATCACCCAGATGAATAAGACGTTGATGATGACAAAGCCGGCAAGGGTAGCAAAAAGGTATTCGATGATAAAAAGATCGCGGAAATTAAAGAAATTATAAAAATAGATGAACGCTAAAGCGGCGGCGCTTATTAATTCCAGCGCCACGATAAACAAAGCGCGGATTTTCATTTTTCGAAGTTCTTTGGTCATATTTGCCTCGGCTGTCTCTAATTATAACAAATAACATATATAAAAAAGTATAAAGTAATATAAAAGTAATCTTGACTTGTTTTAATATAAGCCGTTGTCGCATAAATGCGATGGGCCATTATTCGGCGACAAGAGATAAAAAAGGGCTCTCGTTGGGGAGCCCATTTTTGTTTAGTCGATAACGAAGGGGAGGAGAGCCATGAAACGAGCGTTTTTAATGGCTTTGGCGAGTTCTCTTTGATATCTAGCGGCCGTGCCGGTTGAGCGGCGAGGCGAGATTTTGCCGTTCGGCGTGATAAATCTGGAGAGAAGTTCGACATCTTTGTAATCGATGTGAGTGATTTTATTTTTTGTAAAATAGCAAACCTTTTTGCGAGGTCTAACTTTTTTGTAACCCATTGTTTGTCCTTTCTAGAATGGTAGGTCGTCATCAACGATGTTGATGGCGTCTAAGTTTTTACTGTCTTCAGCTGGCTGTTGATCAGGTGTGAAGCCCGCTTCTTCAGGGCGCGCTTCGCCTTTTGGTTCCAGGAATTGAACGGAATCGCAGACCACTTCAAGAGCAGAAGCTTTGGTGCCGTCGCGACGTTCGTAATTTCTTTGGTTGAGACGGCCTTCGACACCGACCAATGAACCCTTGCGAGTGTATTTGGCGGTATTATCGGCGGCGGCGCCCCACACCGTGCAATTGATGAAGCTGGTGGTCTTTTGACCATCAGGTCCTTTCATGCGATTATCGACGGCGATGGTGAAGGAAGCCACAGCTGTTTCGTTGGACGTCCTCCGAAGTTCGGGATCGCGTGTTAGGCGACCGACTAAAACGACTCGATTGATCATAATTTAATCCTCCTTGCCTCAGCTTGCGTCAACTGTGATCAGATGACGAATTACGTTGGCATCAATTCTGGCTAAGCGACCGAATTCGAGCAAGGCTGGTTGATCCGCCGTCACTTTGATGACAACGTAATAGCCTTTCTTTAAATCGTCGATCGGATAGGCAAAATCTTTTAATCCCCATTCTTTAACATCCGTAACCTCAGCACCATTGTTTGTTAAGATGGCGTGGAGTTTGGAGATTTCATCTTTGCGGGCGGCCTCTTCGAGGTCAGCCTTCAAGATGTACATGATTTCGTACTTGTTCATTAGTACACCTCCCTTTTGGTCATTCGGCTACTATCTACTAGTAGCGGAGAGCATGCGACAAAATATCGCATAACAATGTTATTCTATAATATACGTAAAGTAAAGTATTAATGCGCCCGGACGCTTGTGCGACCAAGCTCAAACGCAAGCGACTGGGTCAGATCGCTTTTGCTTGTCTCTCCTCCCTAGAAGATATATAAGGGGTGACAACGAAAAAGAGACTATTTATCCCTCATACAAGGGAAGAGAATTACTTCGCGGATGGAGGTCTGATTAGCCATCAACATGATGATGCGATCGATGCCCATCCCGATACCTCCAGCTGGAGGCATTCCGTATTCGAGAGCTTCAAGGAAATCGGTATCCATTTCATTGGCTTCTTCGTCGCCTAGTTCTTTGGCTTTTAGTTGGGCTAAAAAGCGTTCTTTTTGATCGAGGGGATCATTGAGCTCGGTATAGGCGTTAGCAAATTCGGTACCATTGACAAATAATTCAAAACGTTCGACGAAACGCGGATCAGGACTCTTTTTTGTAAGTGGTGATATTTCGATTGGGTAAGAGTGGACAAAGGTCGGCTGAATCAGATCGTCTTCGCAATATTTATCGAAGAATTCATTGATGATGTGGCCGATTCCCGTCATGTGTTTTTCAATGTGGATACCGTGTTTTGCGGCGATCGCTTTAGCTTCTTCAAATGTCATCGTTTGATTAAAATCAACGCCGGACTTCTCTTTGACTAAATCAACCATCGATACCCATCTAAAAGGAGAGCCTAAATCAATGATTTTATCGCCCCATGGAATTTTGGTGGCGCCGAGTACTTTTAGCGCTGCTTCGCGGAGGACATTTTCGGCGAGATGGCGCATGTCTTGGAGATCTCCAAAAGCCTGGTATAATTCGACCGTCGTAAATTCGGGGTTATGCCGCGTATCCATTCCCTCATTGCGAAAGAGACGGCCTATCTCATAGACGCGCTCAATGCCACCGACCATCAATTTCTTAAGTGGCAATTCGGTGGCGATGCGTAGGTAAAAATTCTTATCGAGGGCATTGTGATGCGTGACGAATGGGCGGGCGTTGGCACCGCCGAGAATCGGCGAAAGAACGCTCGTTTCAACTTCGACAAATCCTTGGCTGTCAAAATAATTTTGCATCGCGCGAATGACGCGAGGTCTCAGCAAGGCGATGCGCCGCGATTCATCATTAACAATCAAATCGACATAGCGGCGACGATATCTTTCTTCGACGTCCGTCAGACCATGAAATTTTTCTGGCAGGGGTCGAAGGGCCTTGGTGAGGTGAACATACTCTTCAACACGGACAGTAATTTCGCCGGTGCGGGTGAGCATAATGCGTCCGGCGAGACCGATGATGTCGCCGAGGTCAGCGAGGCGAAATACTTCATAGGCTTTTTCGCCGACGATATCGATGCCAATATAGCCTTGAATCAATCCGCTGCGGTCCTTGATATTAACAAAGGAGGCTTTGCCCATTCTTCGAATGGCCATGATGCGTCCCGCAACTTTAACATGCAAATTTAATTTTTCTAATTCTTCGTTATTCTTGCCTTTTACAAGTTCTATTATTTCCGAAACATCGTGGCTCTTTTCATATTTTTGACCAAAGGGATCAACGCCTAATTCGCGATATTTTTCGAGCTTTTCACGTCGTACTTGTTCTTGGTCTGTCAAGGTCTCATCGATCATACATTTTTCCTCTTTTGCTTATATAAGCATATCATTTACTCTTTCGTTTTCAAAACGAACAATACATTAGTTAATGTGCGACAAAATGTCGTCCAAGTCGGCTCGCGTGTTGAGATTGGTGGAGAGAGCGTTTTTGACCGTCTTCATCCCTGAAAAACCATTAAAGAAGCGAGGAGCGATTCCACGCAAAATCATCATCGCTTGCTTTTCGCCTTTTTCTTCAATTAAAAGCTTAGAGTAAGTCCGCAAAAACTCGACTTGCTCAAAGAGCGTTGCGTCGGGGAGTCGAACGCCGGCTTTCAAATAAGCATTTATCTGTTCGATGAGCCTAGGCTTGCCCATTGCCCCACGAGCAACCATCACCGCATCAGCTTTTGTTATTTGCAGGGCTCGAATAGCATCGTCGAGGCTAAAGATATCGCCGCTGATGATAAGCGGTATCTTCATTTTTTCTTTAAGCCCTATAAGGACTTCCCAATCGGCTTTACCCGTGTACATCTGCTCAGTTGTCCGAGCGTGAATGGTGACAGCTGACAATCCGGCTCGTTCCAGCATCTCCACCACTTCAGAAAAATTGATTGATTGCGCATTCCAACCGAGGCGGATTTTGGCGGTGACTGGCTTCTTTGAAAAAGCGACAATTTGCTTGACATATTCCTCAATTTTTTTGGGGTTTTTTAGCCAGGAAGATCCCGCGCCCGTCTTGGTCACTTTTGGGACTGGGCACCCAAAATTTAGATCGATAAAATCATGGGGAATATCGGCTTTTTGAATGATTTCGATGGCTTTTTGCGCATTTTCTATCTTGCTTCCAAATAGCTGGATGCCAATTGGTCGATCCGTGTTTTTAGTGGGTAGGTAAGAAAAGGTATTTTCGTTTCCGTAAAAGAGCCCGCAGTCGCTGACCATCTCGGTGAAGCTGAGACCGACGCCAAAGGGTTTTAAAAATTTCCGATATGCCTCCGAAGTCACGCCGGCCATCGGGCCCAAAACAACATGCGATTCGATTATTGCATCAGCAATTTTCCACATACGAAAAAAGGAAGGTTTCCCTTCCTATTTGCTTTCTCCTTCGGCCGCCGGCGCCACGGTCATTGGTGCTTGATTTTTTGTCTCATCGACTGGGAGCGAACGATTTTTCAATAAGTATTCGATTTCCTCAGCCGTGATTGTCTCGCGCTCGAGAAGCGTCTCGGCGATGAGAATTACGTCGTCTTTATGCTCGGTGATAACAGTTTTGGCGATCGTGTGAGCATCGTCGATGATACGGCGGACTTCGGTATCGATTTCATAAGCGATTTGCGTCGAAAAGTTTTTCTGTGTCGAAGTGTAATCGCGGCCCAAGAAAACAGAACCCGAATCCTTTTCATATTGAATCGGTCCAAGTGAACTCATTCCATATTCGGTGACCATCAGACGGGCGATGCGCGTTGCGACTTCGATGTCGTTATGGGCGCCGGTGGAAATATCATCGAAGAATATTTCTTCAGATGAGCGGCCGCCGAGGTAGCCGATAATGCGCGCTTCAAGTTCTTTTTTCGTCAGCAAGAAACGGTCTTCTTCGGGCGTCATCATCACGTGACCTCCCGTTCTACCACGAGGGATAATCGTTATCTTCTGAACTTTATCTGAATGTTTTAAATTGAGGCCGATAATCGCGTGGCCAGCTTCGTGGAAGGCGATGGCGCGGCGCTCGTGCGGGTTAAGAGCTCTAGAGCTCTTGGCAGGACCAGCGATACGGCGATCAATCGCCTCATCAATTTCTTTGATAGAAACTTTATCTTTCCCGCCGCGGACAGCAAGGATTGCTGCCTCATTTAAAATATTGGCAATATCGGCTCCCGAGAAACCGACGGTGCGGCGAGCGAGTTGCCCAAAGTCCACGGTCTCATCGATAACTTTGCCGCGAGCATGAACTTTAAAAATTTCTTCACGGCCTTTGCGGTCGGGTAAATTGACGGTAATTTGACGATCGAAACGGCCGGCGCGAAGCAACGCTGGATCGAGAACGTCTTCACGGTTGGTCGCCGCGATGACAATAATCCCGGAGTTATCAGAGAAGCCATCCATTTCAACTAAAAGTTGGTTCAAAGTTTGCTCGCGCTCATCGTTGCCCCCACCGAGACCGGCGCCTCTTTGGCGACCGACGGCATCGAGTTCGTCGATGAAGACGAGACACGGAGCGGTTTGTTTGGCTTTGCGGAACATATCGCGAACGCGACCAGCGCCGACGCCGACGAACATTTCGACAAAGTCGGAACCCGAAATAGAATAGAAAGGTACGCCAGCTTCCCCGGCGACGGCTTTGGCCAACAGCGTCTTACCAGTTCCAGGTGGGCCGACAAGGAGGACACCTTTTGGAAGTTTCGCGCCGAATTTGGCGAATTTACGAGGTTCTTTTAAATACTGAACAATTTCAATCATCTCAGCTTTTTCTTCATCGCAACCGGCGACGTCGCTAAAGCGGACCTTGGCGTTGTCTTCACGTCGAGCCCTCGAACGATTGAAATCCATAGCTTTGGTATTTGAGTTATTAACGGAATTATTTAAACGGGAGAAAAAGAATAAGGAGACGACGACTACACCGCCCAAAAGCAAGATGGTCGGTCCCCAGTTTTGCCACCAACTGACTTCAAAAGCATCGGTGTCGACGAAGAAAGCACCATTATCGGCGTTCGGACGAAGGGCGTTGTATTGCTGAATTTCAGCTTTGAATAATGACGAATAGCTCGGGTGGGGATCGGCTTCGCCAACGACTTCAAATGAATTGTGAAATAATTCGTTAGGAATCATGACTTCGTATGAACCTTCTTTGTCTTTGTCTTTGTTATAATAGATGCCACTGACCTTGGTAGTCTGATACCCTGAGCTGCTGGTCGCCGTCTTTATGACATAAGAGTTGAGATTGGTGTCTAAGTCGTTGCCGGCGGCTGGGTTTCCTGATAAGTACCAAACTTCTGGTTTGCCTTGCATCGAAATAATGAGCCAGACAAAGGCAAAAATCGCCACCGCCATCAATAGGTATGGCAGGATGTATCCAAAGATCGATTTTCTGGGTTTAGCTTCGTTCATATGACCTCCTGAGGTTATTTACGTCTTGTTAATTTATTAAACTGATAAGCAGTAATTTGACCGTAAGTAGCATAAATTATAAACAACGAACGCAATTAATAATAACAAAATAAATAAATATTTTGACCGCTTGATTCAAGTAAAATTCTTCTGTCGTGAGTAAAGGTAGTTATACTACCTTAATCTCGAATTTGGTCTTTTTGTCACCCACGAAATCTTTCCGGTATCTTGGGACATATATAATTGTCCCACTCTTGTTGGCGACAAGCGGCCAGACAGCGCGAAGACGAGTCGGCATTTTCCAATCGATAAAAAGGCGCCTGACTTCGCAGAGATGGCCTCCGACTTCATAGCGGTCTCCCGCTTTGGCGGTGCGAATTGTCAAGGGATAATCTTCAGGATGAATATTGCGGTCTGACGCACCCTGGCTGAAGTCGAGTGAGAAAAATTCCGAGTCGAGTTTTCCCGGTTTTTCTAAGACAAAAGAATAAGCGAAATTTTTATTCCTTGATAGCGCCAAGACGTCATATTCTTTGGCGATTGCCGTTTGGGCGTTGAGCTCAATTTTGATATTTGGCGTCTTCGACTGGCAGGCCTTGCGTATTTCAAGCAGTTGCGCCGAACTGACAGGCACGAAAATATTGTTATTTTTTAGAAATTGTTCAATCGCCAAAACAAAATCTTTGTCTGATAAAGGCATAAGCGGTTTTATCGGCAATTCCTTCTTGCCGCGGACGTTCTTCTCGATTTCGGTTTTTTTAGCGAGGAGTGCATCGTTGTTTTCGTTGATTTCTTTGAGGATTTGGTAGCGTTCAATCTCTGTTAGTTTGGCGACGACCTCGAGCCTGATTTTGTTGCGTAAATACTTGGTTTCAAAATTGCTCATGTCGATTGAAAAAGGCACTCGGTTTTCGTGGCAATAATCGAGGAGATCCTGTTTTGAAAAAGAAAGCAGAGGACGGATAATTGTCATGTTTTTCATATGAATGATAGGTTCAATGCCATAATAATTAACGCGGCTTTTGCGCTGTTTTTGAATGAGATATGTTTCGATGAGGTCGTCTTGTTGGTGGGCGACAAAAAGGGCTTTGGCTTGGTGTTTTTCGTACATATCAGCGAAAAATTGATAGCGGAGTTCGCGGGCCCATGATTGGAAATTGCCTCGAGAGGTTTTCGGGGCATCGAACTTTTCAAAACCGAGATTGTTTTGGAGGCAAAAAGCGCGCATTGATTCTTCCTCAAAGTCGCTGATATTCCGCTTGTGATAATTGACGTGGCAAACGACGATCTTCGCTGTTTTTTGCATCATAAGGTGAAGGAGGGCCATCGAATCAGGACCATGTGAACAGGCGACGAGATAGGTGGAATCTTTCTCAAACGGATAGTTGATAATCATTTAGGATCTCCTTTCCAGAGTATTCTCTTGGTAGAGAACTTCATACATGTCTTCGGCATCTTGGAGGTTAGCGCACTCATTGAGGAGCAACACTTTAACTCCGATTGTATTACGACCTAGGTGCAATTCAAGTTCATCACCAATCTTGACTTCGCTGGAAGGTTTGGCGGTCTTGCCGTTTATTAAAATCCGACCTCCGTCCGCCACTTCTTTAGCGACGGAACGGCGCTTGATTAAGCGTGATACTTTAAGATAACGGTCCAATCTCATATTTATATTTTACAACCCCTAGTGTTTTTTAACACTGACATTGTATAGTTCGCTGATGATGGTTAGAAGTTCTTCTACATCATTCATCCACTCGCCGCTTTTTCTTATGCGAATTTTCAAGATTCTTTGGATATATGATACTTTTACTTTAGTAAGATAAGGCATTATTCGTTCAAAGAGAGCATTTCCGATGCCGTTGATCGCTGAAAATTCTTTTGAGAGTATAACGCTTATCTCATCGTCGTATTCAAGAATTTCAGAAAAAGCCTTTCCAGATGACAGCAAGTCAATTCGCCTTTGTCTTAAGAGTGTCTCAACCTCATGGGGGATACGACCATAAACATCGCGCATCCGATTGCTAACTTTCGTAAGCGTTTCGATATTTTTCGCCGACTCGATTTCTTGATAGAGTTCAATCTTGTCCTTTTTTTCGGCATAGTTTGCGGGAATATAAGCTTCGACGTTAAAAAGGTGCGCGGCTTTGGGCTCTTCAATTGGATTGCCGGTTTTCTTCTCTTCAATTGCCTCAGATAACATCTTGAGATATAGGTCAATGCCGACTGAATCGATAAAGCCCGCTTGTTCGGGGCCGAGGATATCGCCAGCGCCGCGAATCATCAAATCGCGCTGTGCGATTTTGTAGCCACTCCCAAGTTCGGTAAAGTCTTGAATAGCTTTGAGTCTCTTGACGGCCTTTTCATTAATCGTTTTATACTCTTTATAAAATAAATAAGCGTAGGCGATTCGGCTACCGCGACCAACTCGACCTTTAATCTGATAAAGCTGTGAAAGTCCGAAATGATCAGCATCCTCAATGATGATAAGATTTGCGTTGGCAATGTCGATGCCGTTTTCAATAATTGATGTCGCAACAAGAATATTTAAGTTTCCCGCGTAGAAGTTCATCATCACATCTTCAATTTCTTCACGACCCATCTGCCCGTGGACAATGCCGATTCTAGCATCGCTAATTTTTCGTTGAAGGCGATTCGCGGTCTGATAGATAGATGAGACTTGATTGTGAACATAAAAAACCTGGCCATCACGACTCAATTCACGCTCGATTAATTCTTTGATAATATCCTCACGATATTGCATGACGTAAGTTTGAATCGGCATGCGGTTGATCGGAGCGGTATTGATTTGCGATAGTTGGCGAATGCCCAATAGCGAAATTTGTAGGGTACGCGGTATCGGAGTCGCACTTAAGGTTAAGACGTCGACGTTTGTTTTGATTTCCTTAATCCGCTCTTTTTGTTCGACCCCAAAACGCTGTTCTTCATCGACAATCAAAAGACCAAGATCTTTAAATATGATGTCTTTAGATAAAAGGCGATGAGTGCCAATGATGAGATTAGCTTCTCCGCATTCGACTTGCTTTAAATATTTGCGTTGCTGAGCTTCGGTAATTAGTCGAGAAAACACTGCAATTCGCACACCAAAATTTGAAAAACGCTCGATAGCGCGTTCATAATGCTGCCTAGCCAGAAGAGTGGTGGGACATAGAATTGCAGCTTGCTTGCCGTTTGAAATTGCTTTAAAGGCGACTCGAAAAGCGACTTCGGTTTTGCCAAAGCCCACATCTCCGCACAATAGGCGATCCATCGATTCTGGCTTTTCCATGTCGACTTTAATTTCGGCAAGCGCCTCGTTTTGATCAGGTGTCAACTCAAAGGGAAATTCGTCTTCAAATAGCCTTTGCAATTCATCGTCTTTTTTAAATGCATAACCGGGAATTTGAATTCTTTCCTTGTAGAGAGCAACCAATCTTTCTGCTAATTCGTTGACGCGATTTTTTATTCGCGATTTTGTCTTCTCCCACTCGTTTCCACCGAGGTGGTTAAGCTTTGGAGACGCCCCTTCTTTTCCGGCGAATTTGCGTATTAATCTAAATTGTGAAAGCGGAACGTACAAAACATCGGTGCCGGCATAAGCAATATGTAAAAAATCGCGTTTGTTACCATCGATTTCAAGAGTTACTATATCGATAAACTGACCAATCCCGTTGTATTCGTGAACGACGTAATCACCACTTTCTAATTCATCAAAAGATTTTAATATTGTTGATTCTTTAAAGCGGTTCATGAAGCGCGAACGATGCGTTTTGTATCCAAGTAATTCTTTACTTGATAGGTAACAGATTTTCTCGTCGGCGATCTCAAAACCTTCATTGATGTCAAAGATCGCGATTCCTAATTTTTCTTTAGGAAGTTCAAGATCCCGAACTACTTCGAAGGCAATATCAGCATCTGTTAACAAATTTTTGGCGGTATCGAACTGCTGTTTGTTCGATAGGGCCAATACAACTTTGTCGTTTGTCGAAAGATACGATTGAACGGTGGGTAAGATATTCATATATGAGGTGCTGGATGACAAGATAGGCCGCACTTTAAATTCGATGTCGTCGCTACTTTCCACATATTTTTTACTAAAAAGTGGCTTGAAAATTCCTTTAAATATCGCATCCCAATTCCGATAGATTTCTAGATGAGATATGATTTTGCCTTCGCCGACCAATTCATCTAAATATTCGCGCGCTTCAATTTGCGATATTTCTAACGATGCCATGATCGCTTCTTTGTTAACGCCAAAAAATAAATCGAAATCCGCATAATCCAAAATCGAATGGTGCTCGCGTTGCGCGTATCCATAATATTTATAATTGCGGGGGTGATTTTGTCCGCTTTTAATGCGTTCATAGTCTTCTCTCGTAGCACATAATAAAAAGTCTTTTTCATCACTTGAAAGCAACATTCCGTCTTTAAGTGCTTGTTGCTCGACATTGACTTCAAGGCGAGATATTTCTTCTTCTGAAAATAAGACGTCGCTCGCCGGAGTGATAATAATTTCGGAAAGATGGCCATTTGATGTTTGCGTGGCGATATCAAAGGTGCGGATTGATTCAATTTCGTCATCAAAAAACTCAATGCGGACGGGATTGGGATTGTTAACGCTAAATATGTCTAAGATGTCACCGCGGGACGCAAACTGCATGCTCTGATCGATTTTGCCGACGCGGGCATATCCACCTCTTGCTAGTTTTCGACGCAGTTCAGCCAAGTTAATTTTCTGTCCAATCCGCAGATTAAACGTCAAGCTTTTAAAGAGTTGGGGTGATGGCAAAAATCTCGTCAGAGAAGAGGTGTGGGCGACGAGAATTTTGTTTTTGTTATTTTGGAGTTCACTCATCACATACAGGCGCTGAGCCATCAATTCCTTGGAGGAAGTTATCGTTTCGGCTCGCAGTAAATCATCATTAGGAAAAAGCAAAACGTTTTCGTCGCCAATTAAGGCTCCGAGAAGTTCGTAGACGCTTTGAGCATTGTATAGATTCGAAGTAATAATCGCGTAATTTGTGGCTTTTTTGTGGAAAAGTCCCGCAAATAGCAAGGAAATTCCAATCGTGTCATCAACGACAAAAGACCCTCTTTTTTCAAGGAGGGAGGTGGCGGCTTTAGTCTTGGCGATACGCTTTAATAATTCGTTCAGATAGTTAGCCTCTAGTTATATTTCGTCATCGCAGAAGTGAACCCGTTTCTCAGATAATCTTTTATTGCTTCGCTCGCTTCACCTATGGCGATGTCGATGGATTGAGCTTGTTCTTTAGTTGGCTTCCCTAGAACGTAATCAACGCCATCATTCTCCGGTTCTCCAATGCCAATTCTCATCCGCTTGATTTCTTCCGTTTTGAAAGCTTTAATGATGTCTTGAATGCCGTTATGACCACCACTTGAGCCCGATGGACGCAAACGAATTCGCCCGGGTTCGAGAGCCATATCATCAAAAACGACTAGAACATCTTGAAGATCAATCTTGAAGTATGAGACGATTTCTTGCACGGCGTTCCCTGAGAGGTTCATAAAGGTGGTCGGCTTAAATAAGATAACTTGCTCGCCAAAGATGTTCTCTTTTGCGTATAGACCGCCAAAAGCTTCCTTGTCGATATTAAGGCCGAGTGAATCAGCAAGAAAATCGACGACGCGGTACCCGAGATTGTGGCGAGTCTTCTCGTATTTCTTGCCAGGATTCCCTAGTCCAACAATTAATTTCATGCTTCAATCCTACTTTTATTATTATATCAATCTATGGCTGGTGTAGCATGTAAAAATACTTTGTTTATTCCTTCCTGCTTGCTATTGTTGTAATATTTATTATGAAATATGAAAAAATACATAAAAGAAAAAGGTTTAGATTTAATAAAAGGTTTGGCAATTGGCGTCGCTTTTATCATTCCGGGCGTCAGCGGCGGGACAATGGCGGTTTTACTCAATCTTTACGACAAAATAATTAATTCGATCAATAATCTCACAAAGAAATTTTTGGAATCGTTTAAAACGCTACTTCCAATCGCCCTTGGGGCTGTCTTGGCGATATTAATATGTTGGTATCCTTTTAAATTAGCGTTTGAACACATCATGATTGTCATGGTCACTTTGTTCGCCGGTTTTATTTTAGGTGGTATGCCTGGCATTTTTGATGAAATCAAAGGCGTTAAGATAAAGCCTATTCATATCTTTGTGATGGTAATTTCAATTATCTTCGCTGTCGGACTCGGCGCTTTGTCCGTCCTTTTTGAATTAAACATTCAATCTCTGTACGATTCTCGCCCCTGGTGGCTTTATATTCTCGTGTTGCTAGCTGGGATTGTCTCTTCATTTGCCCTTGTCATGCCCGGCATTTCCGGATCGATGATTTTGATTGTCTTGGGTTTTTATACTCCGACGCTCAATTTAATCGACAACTTCTTGGCTTGGACAAATGTTTGGGCATCGATTTCAATTCTTGCCACTTTAGCAGTCGGCGTCGTCATCGGTGTTTTGCTCGCATCGAAAGTAATCGCCTATCTCCTTAGCCATTTCCACACCGGAACTTTTTATGCAATTATCGGTATCATCATCGGTTCGATAATTGCCATCTATTACAATTACGAGATTTATGACTACTATGTAACAGTAGGCGTCCGTTGGTGGGAAGTATTGATTTCTGGCATCGCCCTTGTTATCGGGATTGCCGTTTCGTACATGATCGTGCGTTACAGCCGCAAGAGTAAGCTGAATAAGGAGGTCACTATTTCATGAATTCATTATTGGTCGTTCTTGCCGAAACCGTCGAAGGCTTAGAAAACGTCGGACGCTTTTGGGATTTGGGAATATGGGAGATGTCGTTTTTACTCTGGCTCAATAGCCTCCATGGAACATTTATCGATAAAGTATTCCTAGTCATCACGCTGCTGGGAGATAAGGGTATTATTTGGCTTACATCTGGTGTCGTCATGTTGTTTTTTAAAAAAACAAGACGCATTGGCATCTATGTCATATTAACATACGTCTTAGTCGGTGGCATGAACAACTATATCATCAAAAAAATCGCCGCCCGCGCTCGTCCCTTTTATGACACGACAATTTCGTTAGGATATCCAAGCGCTCGCGCTTTACAAGAGTATGTAGTTGCCACTTTCTTTGGCGATGGCTTATTCCTTGGCTTCGGCGAGATACCAGATGACTACTCATTCTTCTCGGGTCACACCGTCGCTTCGGTCGCCTGCGCCACAATGATGATTTTGCACAGTCGCAAAATTGGCATTCCCGCCGTTATTTTGGCCGCTCTTATCGCATTTACGAGATTATGGCACGGCGTCCACTGGCCGACCGACGTCATCTTTGGAACCATCTTTGCAGTCGCCATAACCATCGGGCTTTTCTACCTCTTGCGCTTCCTTGAACCAAAAGTAATGAATCTCCTCGTTAAAATTTTCACAAAGAAAGATCGAGAAAAGGTCGAACAATAAAACTAAATGACAAAAAGAGCATCCGTTGCTCTTTTTTATTGACACAACACGCTAATCAAAGACCTTGATAATCGGCGTAGACGAGTCTATACTTTTTTACATTGACAAATGTGTCAATTGAAACAATCATGCCCAAAACCCCAGAACAATACCGACAGATTAAAGATGAGAGAAAAACGCGTATTCTCAATGCCGCTTTACGCCTTTTTGCTTTGCAAGGTTACGATTCCGTCGTTGTAAACGACATCGCTAGAGCATCCGAATGCTCACATGGTCTTTTTTATCACTATTTTAAAAATAAAGCTGATGTTTTTGCCGAGTTGATGAAAGCCTCAGAGAAACGTGCTTTGTTAAAACGCGATGAACACAATTTCGACAAAGCGCTGGCAATCGAGGCTATTCGTAAGATTGTCTTTCTCATGCTCGAAGATATTTATCGCGAGGATGAGTCGCCATATTTTTTATATATGTTCGTCAATATGCACTTGCAGAAGACTTTGCCGCCGCCGCCAAAACACAAGCTTAATGGACCCAATAAACCGTTTTTCCAATTCTTTATCGATTTGATTGCTCGCGGCCAAAAAGAAGGCGATGTGTCTGGTGGAGATCCTAAAGAATTCGCCATTATTTATTACTCCATAATCAAGGGATTATGTTACACTCGATTAAACATGGTTGATAGGTCTCCAACACGCGTTAGTCCTGATATCATTATGAATTTGTTTATTAGAAAGGGGAGCTACTGATGTTCAAACTGTTTCGTTTTTTGAAACCGAAAATGTGGCTGATCATCATCGTTTTCCTCATGATCGGCGCTCAGTCGTTTGCCCAGTTGATGCTGCCGCGTCTAATGGGCGAAATCGTCGCTAATATCACGCGGCCAGAAGGTGCTGATAACGCTTATATATTAAATAAGGGTTTCGAGATGTTGGCGTATGCCGGTGCGACTATTATTATCGCTTTTGCCACTTCGATAATCGTCTCTTATGTCGGTGCCTATTTTGGCAAAAAAGTGCGCGCTGAGGTTTTTAAGAAGGTTCTTACCTTTTCGCCAGGGGATTACGACAGCATCGGCACGGCTTCTTTAATGACGAGGACAACCAATGACGTCGAGATGGTGCAAACCGTCATCGTCATGGGTCTGCGCATCATGGTCATGTCACCGGTCATCATGGCTATTGCTATCGTTCAAGTTTTACGGACTGATTTGCAGCTGGCAATCATCCTTGCTTTCTCGCTTCCTTTAATTATCATCACCATCATTATTTTATTTGCAATTGCCATGCCGTTATTTAAAAAGTTGCAAGTGGCAATCGATGAAGTGACGAAGGTTTTGCGCGCTTCCTTAACCGGTGTTCGCGTCGTCCGTGCCTTCAACCAAGAAGAGAAAGAAAAAGAGCGTTTTGCCAAAGTCAATCGGCATCAGACAAATATCATCACCAAAGTCGGGCGCACCATGTCTTTTGCCAGCCCCTTAATTTCGATTTTCTTTGATCTCACATATTTTGCCATCTTCCTCTTTGGCTTTGCGATTATCGATGGAACCGCCAATGACGCGCGGCTGGACAATATTCTAGTCACGTCGCAATATGCTATGCATATTATGATGTCATTTCTCATGTTTTCGATGCTTCTAATCAATATTCCGCGAGCTGGTGTCAGTGCGCGAAGAATTAATCAAGTTTTAGATACCAAAGTTATTATTAAAGACCCTGATGTCGTCCTCGAAAACGCTAACAAAGAATACGGTCGCGTACGCTTTGAGGACGTCACTTTTGCGTTTCCAGATTCGACAGTACCGGCCTTGCAAAACATCTCTTTTGAAGCTAAACCCGGTCAAGTAACCGCCATTATCGGTTCTACCGGCAGTGGAAAATCCTCAATTATTAATCTCGTTCCCCGCTTCTATGATGTTACGAGCGGACGGGTTCTGGTCGATGGCATTGATGTCCGCGATTACAAGCAAAAAGATTTGCGCGACAAAATTGGTTTCGTGCCGCAGCAAGCCCTCTTGTTTTCCGGCACGATTCGCGACAATCTGAACTTCGGCAAACCAAACAGCACCGATGAAGAAATCAGAAGCGCATTAGAAGTGGCGCAGGCCGCTCGCTTTGTCGCCAAAAAGGAAAATGGCTACGATGCCGAGGTCGCACAAGGGGGCAAGAACTTTTCTGGCGGGCAAAAACAGCGTCTCGCCATCGCTCGCGCCCTTATTAAAAAACCAGAAATATATATTTTTGACGATTCGTTTTCGGCCCTCGATTTTAAGACCGATATCCGCCTTCGCACGGCTTTAAAAGAATATACCAAAAATGCCTCGGTAATCATCGTCGCTCAACGCGTGTCATCCATTATGGATGCCGATAATATCCTCGTCCTTAATGAAGGCCGAATTGTCGGGCAGGGCAAACACCAAGAATTATTGAAAAAATGCCAAGTCTATCAAGAAATCGTTTTCTCGCAGATGGACGAAAGCGAAATCAAGCGCACTCTTGAGATTAAGAAGCAAGTTCTCCTCGCGGAAGGAGGTGACGAATAATGCCACGTTCAACCGATTCGATGATGGGGGCTAAACCCAAAAATATCAAAAAAGCAGCTTCGCATATCCTCGCTGATTTTCGTCCTTTGCTAGGCGTCTTTATCTTCGTCATTTTCATTTTGTTTGTCTCGGCAACTCTGTCGGTTTTATTGCCGATTTTTCTTGGCGACTTTGTCAATAACTTTAAAAATTTAGCCATCAAAGTTGGCGGTATCTATCAAATCGATTGGCCGGAAGTATTCAAACAAGTGGCCATCATGATGTCTTTTTACGTCGGTTCAGCTCTGTTTATGTGGCTCGCCGACTGGATCGTGGTGAAGATTTCCGCTGATTACGCTTATGATGTCCGCGCTAAAATCAAAGATAAACTCGATCGTCTGCCCCTAAGTTATTTTGATAAGAACACATACGGCGAGATTTTATCTCGAGGCACAAACGACGTCGATAATGTATCGCGGAATATGAGCCATATTATCAACCAGTCAATTCTCGGCATCGCGACGTTCATCGGAACAGTCATCGCTATGTTTATAACGTCATGGCAGCTGGCTCTTGTCGCGATTGCAATATTACCTTTTACAATTCTCTTTACCGCTTTAATTGCTATCAACGCTCAAAAAGAGTTTAAAAAATACCGCACACATCTCGGCAAGCTTAATTCGATCACCGAGGAGAATTACTCCGGTTTTAAAATTGTTAAACTTTTCAACAAAGAAGACGATGTCGCCCAAGCCTTTGAAAACGTCAACGAGACGATGATGAAAGCCGACTGGAAATCGCAGTGGCTCTCCGGCTTTATTTTTCCGACGATGCGCTTTATTGGCAATCTCGGTTTCATCGGTGTCAGCGTCGTCGGTGGCATATTGCAAAACCCTGGTGACATGGTCGCTTTCTTCTTATTTTTGCAGATGTTCCAGCAACCATTTCAACAAATCGGTCAAATCTCAAGTGTCATTCAATCGGTCCTGGCTTCTGGCGAGCGCATCTACGAGCTTATCAACGAATCCGAGATGGAGTTGGATTCGAAAGACGCAATCGCTAGCGAAGATGCGATTAAAGGCGAGATTACTTTTGATAATGTCGAATTCTCTTACAGCCCTGATAAACCATTAATTCAAAACTTTAACTTAAAAGTTACCACTGGCGACAGCATCGCGATTGTCGGTCCGACCGGCGCTGGCAAGACGACGATTGTCAACCTCATCATGCGCTTCTACGAAGTCAACAGTGGCCGCATCCTTCTCGACGGTATCGACATTAAAAATTATAAGCGCGCGACTTTGCGCGGCGCTGTCGGCATGGTCCTGCAAGACACTTGGCTCTTCGCGGATTCAATTCGCGAGAATATCCGCTACGGCCGCACCGATGCGACCAACGAAGATATCGAGGAAGCGGCCAAGCAAGCTCACGCCGACCACTTTATCAAGACTTTACCTGGCGGTTATGACTTCCTTTTAAATGAAGACGGAACAAACATCTCACAAGGCCAACGCCAGCTCATCACCATCGCTCGAGCGATCGTCTCAAAACCAAAAATTCTAATCCTCGACGAGGCGACATCAAGCGTCGATACCCGTACGGAACAAGCGATTCAGGATGCGATGAACAAAATGATGGTCGGTAAGACGAGTTTCATCATTGCCCACCGCCTTTCGACAATTAAAAACGCCAAGGTCATCATCGTCATGCAAAAAGGTCAAATCGTTGAAATCGGCAATCATAACGAGTTGCTGGCAAACAACGGATTCTATGCCGAGCTATATAACGCCCAGTTCTCGGGTCGCAATCCTCTTGCTGAACCAGAACAAGAAAACACTCTTAAGCAAGAGACAACGGCCTAAAGACAATCGACAGACGCCTTTCGAATTCCAGAAGGCGTTTTCTTAAAAAGCGCCGAGATACATTTGTTTATATATGATAAAATTGCTTTACGAGTCACCATGACAAATCCCATCGCAGTAAGTGTTATCATCCCCGTTCGGAATTCCGAAAAATATCTTTCTTCCTGCCTGTTTAGCGTTGTTTCGCAGGACTTTTCCCTACCTTATGAAGTTATTATCATCAATAACGGATCGACCGATAACAGCCGCGAAATAATCGAAAAATGCACAAAAAAATACAAGTTTGTTCGTCAGATTATCACCGATGGCCTATCGGTCGGATTCGCCCGAAAACGAGGCATTGATGAAGCTAGAGGGCAGTATCTTTGCTTTCTTGATAGCGATGACATGTACAAACTTTCTTTCATAAAAAAGATGTATGAGACAATCACACAAAATGGCGCCGATATCATCAATTGCTCGTATGTCAAAATTAAGCCAAATGGCCGCATAAGTCGAAATGTTCTAGCTCGCAGGCGCATATTGAACCGCGTTCAAGGCGTTCGCACTTTACTTCGCGATTTAAACATTCGTGGCTACATGCCGATGAAAATGTACCGCACTGATTTAATCAAGAACACGAAACTTCCTGTCTCTAGCAAACTCATCATGTTTGAAGATTTCTTAATAAATTTTTCCCTCTTTGTCAAAGCCGAGAAATCCGTGACAATCACCGAACCACTTTATTTCTATCGTCGCACGAACGAATCGACGACAACCAATCTATCCAGCAATCGCACTGATTTACATCTCAAATGTTTTGCTGCCGTCCGCTATCTCGCCGAGCAGACGGGCGATAAATCGATAATCGACGAATTTCATAAACGCGGCTTTCGCTACTGGCTTTCAATTTTTGCCGATGTCTTCATTTCTAGAAAAGTTAATGAAAAGCCTTTTTTGCTCGAACTTCATCGCGCCGAAAAAATTAAGCGTATTATCTTATCGCGCAAGCCCTTGCCTGTGCGTGGCGCGCTTTGGGAACAATTAATTTCCGAAATCAAATAATTCCGTTTTATCAACGATAAAAACGCTTACAAGAGCGATTTTAGTTATTTTTGCCTAATATCTATGATATTCTTTTATCGGTGAGCAAAGACAGCTCATAAAATAATAAAAGGAGAAAAAATGGCAAAAAAATACGTCTACAATTTTAAAGAAGCCCATGGTCTTGGAAAAGAACTCCTTGGAGGAAAAGGTGCCGGTCTCGCAGAGATGACACACATCGGCATTTCCATCCCTCAAGGTTTTACTGTTTCAACCGAGGCTTGCACGCTCTATTACAATAGCGGCAAAACTCTCCCTGACTTTTTAGTCAAGGAAATTTACGATGCGATTCACGTTATCGAAAAAGAAACCGGAAAGAATTTCGGAGGCTCCCATAAGCCGTTGCTCGTGTCAGTCCGCTCAGGTGCTCGCGCCAGCATGCCGGGCATGATGGACACCATCTTAAACCTTGGTTTAAATGATAACACCGTCCAGGCGATGGCCAGCGAAACTAGCAATGAAAGATTCGCTTATGACTGCTACCGCCGCTTCATCGTCATGTTTACCAATATCGCTAAGGGACACCCCCGCACCGAAATGGATAAAATGCTTGAAGAATTAAAAGAGCACAGAGGCTATAAACTCGACACCGAGATCACGGCCGATGAACTCAAAGAACTCGTCAAGAAGTACAAAGTATATTACAAGAAGGTTTTTGGCGAAGACTTCCCAAGCGATCCCTATCGCCAAGCCATCGAAGCCATCACCGCCGTCTTCCGTTCATGGGACAACCCACGCGCTAATGTCTACCGTAAGATGAACAACATCCCTTACGATTGGGGCACTGCCGTCAACGTCCAATCGATGGTCTTCGGCAATAAAAACGAAAACAGTGGCACCGGCGTCGCCTTCTCGCGTTCGCCCTCGACCGGTGAAGACAAAGTCTTTGCTGAATATTTACCAAACGCCCAGGGAGAAGACGTCGTCGCCGGTCTTCGCACTCCCCTTCACATCGAAGAGCTCAATGTCAGAATGCCAAAAGTCTACGAGGAATTCGTCTCGACAATTAGCAGGATGGAAAACTACTATCGCGATATGCAAGATATGGAATTTACCGTCGAAGATGGCAAGCTTTTCTTCCTGCAGACCCGCAATGGCAAAAGAACATCTCAAGCCGCTCTTAAAATCGCTTGTGATCTAGTCGATGAAGGCATCATCTCCGAAGACGAAGCCGTCTTAAGAGTCGATCCCAACATTCTCGACACTCTTCTACACCCGAGTTTCGATAAGAAAGAACTCGCAAAAACTGAGCCGATTGCCGTTGGCTTACCAGCCTCTCCAGGCGCTGGCACAGGCAAATTAGCCTTTACCGCCAAAGAAGCTAAACTACGCCACGAAGCCGGTGAAAAAGTCATCCTCGTCCGCACTGAAACATCACCTGAAGACATCGAAGGCATGGTCGCCGCCGAAGGTATTCTCACCATGCGTGGTGGAATGACTTCACACGCTGCCGTCGTCGCTCGCGGAATGGGTAAAACCTGTGTGGCCGGAGCCTCTGGCATCGTTGTCGATGAAGAAAAGAAAACGGCCAAAATCGGCAAGAAAATTTATGGCGTCAATGACGTCTTCTCCCTTGACGGTTCAACTGGCAATGTCTATTCGGGTGCGATTAAAACCGTCGAAGCTCAGATGACTGGTGATTTCGGACGCATCATGAAGTGGGCTGACGAACGCCGCACTCTCGACGTTCGCGCTAACGCCGAAACAGATCGCGATGCACAAACCGCCCTCAACTTTGGTGCCCAAGGCATCGGACTTGCTCGCACCGAACATATGTTCTTTGAAAAAGATCGCATCTTCTTCATGAGAAAAATGATTCTTGAAGAAACCGTCGAAGGCCGCGAAGAGGCCCTTGCCGAACTGCTTCCTTATCAACGCGATGACTTCTATAAACTCTTCTCGATTATGGGCGAACTGAATGTCAACGTCCGCCTCCTTGATCCACCGCTACACGAATTCCTCCCTCAAGAGGAAGACCAAATTGAAGAATTGGCCAAAGAACTCAAGAAAACGCCTGAAGAAATTAAGGCGCGTATCGACGATCTCCATGAATTCAACCCAATGATGGGTCACCGCGGTTGCCGCCTCGACGTTTCCTACCCAGAAATCGGTAGAATGCAAACCCGCGCTATCATCGAAGCCGCTCTCCAAGTCCAAAAGGATACCGGCAAAAAGATTACGCCCGAAATCATGATTCCTTTAACGCTCGATGCCAAAGAATTCGAGTACGTCAAAAAGATTATTACGGAAACCGCTGATTCAATCATCGCCGCCTCGGGTCAAAAACTCGTCTACCACGTCGGTACGATGATCGAAATCCCGCGCGCTGCCTTGCTCGCTGGCGAAATTGCCAAAGGCGCCGCCTTCTTCAGTTTCGGCACCAACGACTTAACGCAGATGACCTATGGCTTCTCGCGCGATGATGCCGGCAAATTCTTAAATGACTATTACGCGAAGAAGATTTTCGAACAAGATCCATTCCGCACCGTCGATCAACGCGGTGTCGGCCAATTGATCAAAATGGCGGTTGAAAACGGCCGTAAAGCCAACCCCGATCTCCATATCGGTGTGTGTGGCGAACACGGTGGTGATCCCCTCTCTGTCGAATTCTTCCATAACGCCGGCCTCGACTATGTGAGCTGCTCGCCATTCCGTGTGCCGGTCGCTCGTCTAGCCGCCGCTCAGGCTGCCATCAAAGCCAAAGCCGCTAAGAAATAACTCTTAACGAAAGCAAATAAAAACGCCATTTCACTATGTGACTGGCGTTTTTTATATCCCTTATTTTTTCTGGCTGGCGAGTTTCTTCTGCAGAGCTTTTTCTCTGACGACGATACCGTAGCCTGGTTTATTTTCTTGACGAGCGCGGGCAATCGCCATATCGTCTTTAGGAACGCTGCGATTAATTGTCGAACCGGCGGCGATGAAGGCGTTATCTTCGATTGTAATTGGCGAGATCAACGTGCTACCAGAGCCGACAAAGACGTCTTTACCAATAAAGGTTTTGGTTTTGTTATAACCATCGTAATTAGCGACGATCGTCCCGCAGCCGATGTTTGCTTTTTCGCCGACCTCGACGTCGCCTAAATATGATAAGTGAGCGGATTTGGCTCCGTCGTGAAGAATGCAAGTTTTAAATTCAACAAAGTTGCCGACGCGGGTGTGATTTCCAATCATCGAATGGCCGCGAATGCGGGCGTATGGACCGATTTCGTTGTTGCTGCCGATACTTGAATCAGCAACATGGGAAAAAATTACGTGGTTTTCGTCGCCGACAACAACATTATCAAGGTAAGTTGAAGGTCCGATGACGTTTTGCTTGCCGATGGCAGTTTTACCAAGGATGTGGGTGCCGGGACGAATGATGGTGTCGGGTCCAATCGTGACATCCGGTCCGATATAGGTTGAAGCCGAGTCTTCAATCGTGACGCCGGAAAGCATGTGGCGTTCGTTAATCTCGCGTCTCATGATGGCAGCGGCCTCCTCGAGTTGGCGGCGATCATTGATGCCGAGCATCTCTTGATAATGAGGGGCGATTGAGGCTCCGATTTTTAGATCGCTATTCTTAAACATCTTAATCAGGTCGGTAAGGTAATATTCGCCTTGGGCGTTATTTGGCTTGAGATTGTTTAAATACTCAAACAATAATTTGTTGTCAAAGACGTAGACTCCAGCGTTAACTTCATCGATGGCGTTTTGCTTTTCGTTTACATCAGCTTGTTCGACGATTTCTAAAACGCCACCATCGCGATCGCGAATGATGCGTCCATAGCCGCGAGGATTGGGGACGATAGCAGATAAGACGGTGAGTTTATTTTTGTCTTTTTCATGCTGCCCAATCAACTTTTGAAGAGTTGATGTTTTTAATAGTGGGGTGTCACCGCAGACGATAAGTGTTCTTCCGTCTTCTTTAGCGAGTAAGGGGGCGACTTGCATGATGGCGTGCCCGGTGCCTTTTTGTTCCCGCTGATAGACAATTTCGGATTCATCGCGGACGATTTCTTCGGTCGCCGGTCCACCGAAACCGACGATTGTCACCTTGCGATCGACGTTAAGGGGTCGGAGAGCGTTTAAGACATGCTTGACAAGGGGGACGCCGAGAATGGGATAGCTGACTTTCGATTTGTCGTCGAGAAGAGATTTCATTCTCGTGCCTTTGCCGGCGGCTAGAATAATCGCGAATGTTTTCATATCATCTGCTCCTTAAAGTGCGGGTTAATCTCGTGTCATAACCCATTTTTGCGTACTTTTTCTCTAATTTTGCAAGCTTTTTGGCATCATTATCAAGGGCGATAATCGAACTTCCCGAGCCACTCATCAGAACCGTTTTAAGTCCTTCTTGCATCAGTAATTGCTTGATTTTTCCAATGTCGGGAAGCATTGAAAAGGATGGTTTTTCTAAAGCGTTATGCACTGATTTTGACAGCAGTTCGTCATCGCCTTTTGCCAAAGCTTCGATGACAATATCATTATCGCCGTTTTCTAGTTCCATCGAATCGGCTTTTTCGAAAACGTTTTTGGTCGATAAGCCCTTTAACGGTTTAACAATCAAAACTTGGTAGATTTTTTTCATTTTGACGGGCTCGATGATTTCTCCGATTCCCTTGACGCGGGCCGGAACACTAAAAAGGCAGTAGGGAACGTCGGCTCCAATCGATTTGGCAAGTTCAAGTTTTTCTTCGTAAGTAGGTTTAATTTTTAGCAATTTAAAAAGGGCGTTTAGGACTGCCGCAGCGTTGGCGCTTCCTCCGGCTAAGCCGGCCGAGATGGGAATTTCCTTATAGACGTGAATCGTGAACTGTTGTTTGAAGTTGTATTTCTCGCGAGCTTTAGCAATCGCAATCGTAATTAAATTATTTTTTGTATCTTCTATTTCAATATCATCGCAAGTGATGAAGGAGTCTACAGAATTTGGCAAAATAGTAATCTCGATCGTGTCGTGAAGCTCAAGCGGGAGATTCACCATATCGAGTTGATGATAACCATTATCGTCCTTTTCGAGGACGTTGAGGGCAATATTGATTTTGGCGTGGGCGTTGATATACATGTAGGGCTTCCTTTTGGCGATATACATTGTATCTTTGAAGTCTTATAACTTCAATTGTTTTGTCAAAGCTAAATAGTTAGATAATTCGAGTTCTTCCGGTCTTTTGGAACCGTCGATTCCAAGCTCGGCGATGAGGGCATCGGCTTTTTCACTACTTTTTAATAATAGACCGAGATTATTGCGAATGGTTTTACGGCGATGATGGAAAAGCTTGTTGGTAATTTTCGCAAGTTGGTTGGCCATCTCATAATCGATATCGTTTTTCAGGCCGATTTCCACAACCACTGAATCGACCTTCGGGGCGGGGACAAAATTGCTCCGGCCGACATTCGCGACGCGTTTGGCCTCTCCGAGAAACGCCACGAGGATAGCAAGCGGTCCATAACCTTCTTGATTGGGTTTGGAAGTGAGGCGAGGCAGCACTTCTTTTTGAATCATAAATACCATGCTTTTTGCGCGGTGGGCATTGAGCAGGCAATATTCAATTGTGTCGCTGGTTATATAGTAGGGGAGATTTCCGATGATTTTATGATATGTTGAAACGTCGTGTTTAAGAATGCTTTCCTGAATGACTTTGACGTTGGTCATCGCGCCGAATTGTTCGTTTAAAAAAGCAATTGCTTTCGGGTCGACATCGAGGAGGGTGACTTCGGCATCATACTTCACAAGAAAGTAAGAAAGAGAGCCAAAACCAGATCCGATTTCTAGGACGCTTTCCTTATTTTTAAGAGCGCTTTTTTTAACGATTAAATCTGCCAAATAATCATTGACTAAAAAGTTTTGGCCAAGATCTTTGGACGCCAAAAACTTTAGAGTTTTGATAAAATCAAAAAATAATTGCTGACTAGCAAATTTCACTGATTGCTTCCTCGATTTCTCGATAGGTCAAATTTAGCGATTTGGCTCTTTTTAAAAACTGTTTGCCATTGACATATCCCATGTGGAAATGCGCGGCGACAGCACTGCGCTTTCTCTGCGCTTGAAGGGTTCCAGAGAGGCCTAAATTAAGCAAGTCAATTTGCTTTAAAGAACTCTGCGGACAAGCTTTAAAAATCAACTGGTGCTCGAGGGCTTTTAAGATTGTGTTTTCACGAGCTTCGGCAACACCGACTTTGCCATTTCTTATCGCCGCTTTTTTGTCGATGAAACAATGTCTTAAGCCAGGGATACTTTCATCGAGTTTAACACGTATTTTTTGTCCCGGTGAATCGGGATCGGTAAGGACGATGATCGGTTTGTTTTTGCTCTGCTCTTTTAAGTAGGCGATGGTTGAGGCAGGCACATCTGAACCGTTGGTTGATATGAATTCGGCCGCGATAAAAGAAGTTAAGAAGGCGATGTCGGTCACTCCTTCGACGACAATGATGGCGTTGATTGTTGTCTTCTTCATTTTTCCAGCCTGAAAAGACGCTTAAAGTTGGCGCTGGTCGCGTCTTCAATAACTCGATCATCGACGTTTCTCAGGCGTGCGATCTCGCTTAGAATAAGCGGTAAATTAGCGGGACTATTTGGTGTTCCGCGTAGCGGATGTGGTGCTAGATATGGGGAATCAGTCTCGATCAATAGGCGATTTAAGGGCGTTACTTTTGCGACTTCTTTTGGTGACTTGGCGTTTAAAAAAGTGACAGGCCCGCCTAGAGAGATGTATAGTCCGAGGGCCGTGTAGTTAGATACCATTTCCGCACTGCCTGAATAGCAGTGCATAATCCCGCCGCTTAGAGGTGGATTATCAACTAAAATTTTATGGGTGTCATAAGCTGCGTCGCGATTGTGGATGATGACCGGTTTTTGGTATTTGTTGGCTAATTTTATTTGCTCGATGAAAAAACGTTTTTGTTCTTTTTGGGTCTCTTCGTCTTTGTCCCAGTAGTAATCGAGGCCGATCTCGCCATAGCCGATTACTTTTGAATGCGATAACATATCTTCGATTTCTTTGAAATCGTTTGGGCCGCGTTTCTTAATGTCGGTGGGGTGAATTCCGACTGACGCATAAACATTATCAAAACGTTTTGCAAGCGCTAAAGCGCGTTTCGAAGATTCCAGATCATAGCCGACGACGAGAAAAGCTTCGACGCCTTTTGACATGGCTTCATCGATGTATTTTTGAGGGTTAGAATAAAAGGAGTTGTGATTTAGATGGCAGTGCGAATCAATCATAATTATTTACCGACGCAGAACCGCGAGAATATTTCTTCGCTGATGTCGTTTTTATTCCCTTCTCCAAGGATTTCAAGGGTGGCGTTATAGGCGCTGAGAAGATTGACGCTTACTAAATCGATAGGCTGATTATTTTCTGCGTCTTCAACCGCGTGTTGTAAGCTCTCGCGAATCGAACCCAACAATCCGAGTTGGCGGGCGTTATTCAAACTGGGTTGTTCATATGCTTCACCGCTAATTGAAAGCGTCTGTGTAATCTCTTTTAAAAGCGGTTCAATATCTTTATTTAGTGCCGAAATATACAAAGAATTATGTTTTTTGTTCTTGGCAATATCGCTTTTGTTATAGACGATAATGTATTTCTTATTTTGAACAAGGGTAAGAAAAGAGTTGTCATCCTGTTCGTTTGCGTCGCGAACAAGAATGACTAAATCGGCTTCTTTGGTCGCTTCCTTGGCTTTTTGAATGCCGATGGCTTCGATTTCGTTATGGCCTTCGCGAATTCCGGCAGTGTCGAGAATGTGAAGAGTTATCCCTTTTAAATTAATCTCGCCTTCGACGATGTCGCGAGTCGTTCCTGGAATGTTGGTCACAATGGCTTTTTCTTGCCCAATCATGGCGTTTAAAAGTGATGATTTACCGACATTTGGCTTGCCGATGATGGCGACTTTAATGCCTTCTTTTATTATCTGCCCTTGTTTACCGTCATGGATCAATTTTGTGACGTCGGCAATTATCCGTTTAGCGACGGAAATGACTTGCGAACGACTGACTTCTTCGATGTCTTCATATTCCGGAAAATCGATATTCACTTCAATTTGACTTAGTAAGTCAGCAATTTCTTTTTTAATTGGGGTGACGAGATGGCTCGTCTCACCTTTTAAAGAGTGGAGGGAGAGGTTTTTGGCCTCATGGGTTTTGGCGTTGATTAAATCGTCGATGGCTTCAGCTTGTATCAAATCGATTTTTCCATTTAGATAGGCGCGGGCCGAGAATTCGCCGTTAAGCGCGAGGCGAGCTCCTGCGGAAATGAGGAGTTCGATGATTTCATCGGCGATCAACATCGAGCCGTGGCTGATGATTTCAACGGCATTTTCCCCGGTGAAGGATTTCGGATTTAGATAGGCGATTAAGACGACTTCATCGATGATTTCATTTTTGTTTAAAATATAACCAACATAAACGTTTCTCTTATTGATGTTTCTTAAATCGTGGTTAAAAACCTTTGAGACAACCTCAAAACAATCATCGCCGGAGAGGCGGATGAGGGCTAAGGCGGATTTAAGTGGTGGTGTCGCTAGAGCGACTATCGTTTCGTGCATCTTATTCCTTTATGGCAAAAAAGAGCCATAAGGCTCTTATTAATCGACGTATTTAATGACAACGGCGCGGTGATAACCTTCACCCGAAGATTCGGTCTTAATGTGTGAGAAGTTAGCAAGAGCGTTATGAACGACTCTTCTTTCGTCCGCCGGCATCGGTTCAAGAGTGGCGTCCATCTTCGTTTTTTGAACTTCTTTAGCGGCCTTGCGGGCAGCGAAGGCAACGCGGGAATATTTGCCGTCTTTATAATCGTTGATATCAAGGAGGATTCTAAACCGCTTTTTGAATTTGGATGAGACAGCGAGCCGCGCTAATTCGTTGAGGGCTTGTAAGGTTTTGCCGTTTTTACCAATGAGAATCGGGTTGTGGTCAGAATTAAGCGAGATGTGAATAATATCATCTTTTAAAACGGTTGTCGTCTCCGCTTGAATTCCCAACGATGAGGTGACGTTTTTAAGATATTCCTCAGTAAATTCAATTGCGTCGCTTAGTTCATAGACTTCGATGGTAACTTTTTTGAACAGTCCTTTTTTCTCTTCTTGGACGGCGAAATTTACTTCGCTGGGTATTATACCCAGTTCCTGAGCCGCCATCTCGACAGCTTCATCAATTGTTTTGGCTTGATATTTTTTCATAGAAAACTCCTTTATTTTTT
>CAYYIC010000003.1:0-19302 GCA_964471005.1 uncultured Staphylococcaceae bacterium
TGGTGATCCTAGCGGGAATCGAACCCGCGATTCAACCTTGAGAGGGTTGCGTCTTAGCCGCTTGACCATAGGACCAGCGAGTAATAGTTAAGCAGTTTTAACGCAGCTTTTCAATAACATAATGCAGACGTTTTTCAACTTCTTCTCGTCCTAGGACTTGTAAGATGGACCAAAGGTTAGGCGAATTTTTGCTTCCCGTCAAAGAAATTCTAAGAATTTCAGCGGCATCGCCAACGTGTCCTACGTATAGAGCGGGATTAGTTTTATATTCTTTATTGTTTGCAGCAAAACCGCATTTCGCAGCAATTTCTTTAAGCTTGGCGAACCAGCCATCATTATCAAGTGCATAATCATTGTCACTCATAAAGCTTTGCAAAAAGGTAGCAATCTTTTCTTTTGCTATTCGCTCATTAAACGGCAAAACGCCAGACACCAAATCTAAATAGTGATCGTGATAAAAAAAGCGGATATGGGAATAGATATCGCTATACTTAGCGAAGTCTTTGCGCGGATTTTCTTTTTCGCGTTCAATGTTGAGAATCTGCTCGTAATAGTCGACGTTGCGATTAATCAAATCGAGGAGTTCGGGGGAATAGTTAATCGCCCATTTTTTCGATAGCGACGCCAGGCGATGAGCGCTCATTCTAGCGATGACTTCCTTAGCGAAGAAAGTCAGCTTATCAAGATCGAATAAAGCGCCGTCTAGCGACATCTTATTGAGGTTGAAAGTAAACTTATCAATATCATAGATATTGCTTTCCTCGGTCCATTCTTCAAAATTTGAATTGGCAATCGACATTAAATAGGCCATAACAGCCCGTGGGGGATAGCCGTCTTTGATAAAGAAACTGACAGCTGCTTCTTGGTCTTTGCGCTTCGATAACTTCCGCTTGCTGCCGTTTTCCATTTTCATTATCAAGGGTAAATGGGCATACCCTGGAGCGGCCCAGCCAAGCGCTTTAAAAATCTCGACGTGAATCGGAAGCGAGGAAATCCATTCTTCGCCCCGCGTGACGACGGTCGTGTGCATAAAATGGTCATCGACAACATGGGCGAAGTGGTAAGTCGGCAGGCCATCGGACTTCAAAATGACGATATCGATATCGTTTTCGGCAATATTGATTTCGCCGCGAATTAAATCGCTAATCAAGACTTTGCGAAGGTGGTCTCCTCGGCTGCGAAAACGTATGACATAGGGTTGTCCGTTCTGAATTTTCGCCATCGCTTCTTCGGGCGATAAATAACGACAAGTCGCGTATTTGCCATAATACCCGGGCACGACTTTTTGGGCTTCTTGCGTTTTACGCAAAACTTCGAGTTCTTCGGTGGAGCAAAAGCAAGGATAGGCGAGATTATGAGCGATTAAATATTTTATTACCACTTTGTAGACGCCGGCTCTCTTGCTCTGGCGGTAGGGACCATAATTTCCAATGTCGCGATCGCCGAGGTATCCTTCATCAAGGGTGATGCCAAATTCCGCAAGCTGGGTTATGAGCTGTTCACCGCTGCCCGAGATTTCGCGTTTGGTGTCGGTGTCTTCGAGCCGTAAAAAGAAAATGCCGCCGCTATCTTTGGCCACCTTCTTGGCGATCATGGCTGTAAAAAGTGAACCAGTATGCAAAAAGCCTGTCGGAGATGGAGCAAATCGCGTCACCTGGGCGCTTTCTTTAAGATTGCGAGGCGGGTAGCGTCTTTCCAAGTCGTCGATCGTTTCTCGTGTTTCGGGAAAGATAAGTTCGGCTAGTTGTTTGAAGGCATCCATATCCTTTTTCCTTTACTCTTAGAGTAATAACATATTTTACCACAATTTTTGGTGCTTGAATAATCGGCGATAGTTCTTTATAATGATACTCGCATCGCTTTCATGCAGGTGTAGTTCAATGGTAGAACACTACCTTGCCAAGGTAGATACGCGGGTTCGATTCCCGTCACCTGCTCCAGATGCACTTAGAGCCGTATTAACGGCTTTTTTTATGCCTATTTGTCATCTAAATCTTCGTCTGATTCATCGTTTTCACGGTTTGTGTCATTGGACTTTTTCTGCAGATCATTAATTAATTTATCGAGTTCTTCTTGCTGTTCTTCGCTTAATTTTTGTGCGACTTTGATTTCTTCATAAGCTTTTTTGGCTTGATCGATAGAGATGGTGACATAGCGTTCTTTATATTTTTTAAAGAGTTCTTCGATAACATCGAGATAATATGGGAGAAAAGGCGTCAAAAAAATAAAGGCTCCGGCGCATCCGGAAAGAAGAATGAGGTAAGGGTCTGGTTTAAAAAAGTAAGTGGCCAGCACTCCTAGGCCAAAACCTACGAGGACTAGAGGTGCGCCGAACCATGTCGCTTTGTAATAATCAGCATTGTACTCCCGCTTAAAAAACTGTAGGCCTTCACGATGAATCGAAGAAGCGATGCGACCCGGCATCGAAGATATCGACAGGGCTAAATGGGGGACGATGGCATTGCGACCGACAAGATGGAGAAAAAACAAGAGAGCAAGACCACCGCATATAATCATGGCTATGCTCGAGATAGAGACGATCACGCTATTGGCCTCATATGCATCAAGCGCTCCCGTGAGATTTCCGTCAGCGGCCAGAGCGGCGATGCTATCAATTTCTTGAGCGAAGAGAGAATCATTCGTGATATAAATTTGAAGCATGATAAAGATGGCGACAAAAGAAAGGCCAAGATAAGTAAGGAAAGCCTTTAAAAAAGATGATAAGACTTGATAGGCCCCGCTTAGGGGCGGGGTAAATGCCGTTCGATAAAAGCTAAAAAAGTTTTTCTGCGTCAACGGCATGCCTTTGGCAAATGCGCTGTTTGTAAATTGGAGGCATATGAAAAGCGGAAGCAGGACAATCGGAACAAGAATCAAGAAGAGATAGCTTCCGATAATGCCGATGGCTAGGGACGCCAAAACAAATACCGTAAACGAAAAGGCGATAGCTAATTTATTTGCTAAGTATTTGCGATATGTGAGGAAAGCTTTTTTTGAGATACTCATTTTTTGCGACCGTGATTTAAGGCGTGTATGTCCATGACGGCTTTGGATAAGGCTTGTTCGTTGATGTTAACAACATCGCGCTCCTCGAGGGCTTTAATCAGGCGTCGAAGCTGACTTCGCGAAACGAGATAATTAGTTTTTGAACTTTTGTCAAACGGTTCAACATGGCAGTCATCATTGATGACAACAATTGATATTATCATATTTTTATTAATATCGGTAATCATCGAGAGCTGATTGACATTGTCGGCGTTGATGCGAAGAGGATTGTCGATGTAGCGTTTTTTTCTCTTGCTCAAATAGTGAATCCACGAGACATCGTTTTCTTTAGCGCTGATCGCCCCTGAATAATAGCAATCCATGATGACATAAATCCACTTCGAACCGAACAAGATGTGGTCGATTGTTTTGGTGTCGCGATTGGAATGGATATATTTAAATTGATTGATTAAGTAATAATCGTAATCTAAGGCGATGCGGTAGATATACCGACCATAGGACCGCACGAAATGACGGCGCATAAAAGTTCTTTTTATCGGGCGAAAAAAGATGATAAAAAGGAGGAGTAAGCCGGTCAGCGAAGCCGTGATGGTAAACGCTATTTGTAAATCCGTCATTAACGATGATTATTCGGTGAACGATTCAGCGACTTCCAAAGCGACTTCAATCATTTTTCCAAGACCGAGCTGCCTTTGGCTGCTCGTCGCTTTTTCAGCCTTTAAGAAATGGTCGGTGACCGATAATAGGCAAAGGGCTTTTTTGCCGAGGCGGGCGGCCGTCGCATACAAGCTATATGATTCCATCTCCACACCCATCACACCGAGATTAGCCCATTTCTTCCAGGAGTTGGGGTCGACATCATAAAATATGTCGGCGGAGAGAATATTACCGACGTGCAGAGGCATTTTGCGCTGTTTTAATACTTCGTAGGCTTTGACTAATAGGTCAAAATCAGCAGGAGCCGAGAAGGTTCCGCCTTTTAAGTCGAATTGCGAAGCCCAATTTGAGTCGGTTGAGGCCGTCTGGCAGACGAGGACATCAAAGAGATCAATCTTACTTTGATAAGATCCGCAGGTGCCGATGCGTATGATCGATTCGACGCCGAAACCGGTATATAGTTCATGCGAGTAGATACCGATTGAGGGCTGGCCCATTCCCGAAGCCATGACCGAGACTCTTTTCCCATTTTTGGTAAAGCCGGTATAGCCGAGCATCCCCCGCACCTCGTTGACGAGTTTAGCGTCGGTTAGATACGTTTCGGCAATCCATTTCGCCCGGAGTGGATCGCCCGGCATTAAAACGACTTTGGCAAACGCTCCCTTTTCTGCATTGATGTGTGGTGTTGACATAATTTCCTCCTCTTAATCGATATCGATTACTTGTGTTGCGGCAACATAATCATAAAAGCCGACGCGCTGTTTTGAAAAAAGCAAAACCATCGTATCGGCAAAAGCGCTGACTCCAAAGGTTAAAATAAAGAGCAAAACGCGAATCATCTCCCGTAAGAAAATGGTCTTAAAATCAATTTCTGATCCGTCGTTTTTAATGATGCGAATTTTGAAAAAGCGCTTGCCTAGCGTCTGCCCGTTCCAAAAGATCGGCAAGACGATAAAGTAGGCAATCACCGCCAAGATAGCTAAAGCTCCCGAGCCAAAAGCGGATAAATATATAGTGAGGCTATTGAGGCTGGTCGGATTGATGAGGGCGGAGACAAGGGAGATGAGCGAGCGAAAAGTCAAAAGCAAAGCGATCGCCACAATGACGATTAAATCGAGGATATTAGCGAAGATGCGATGGTATGATTTAGCGCGATTCATCGATATTTAGCCCTTCTTATTAACTTTAACAAATAACCGCTTTCCTTTATACACTTTTAAGAAAAATTCTTAACGGCTCATCAATCAAAAATCGTCTCTTTATTTCGGCAAGCCTCAATCAGACGGTATATCTCTTTAAGAGATAATTTTCGCGACATCTCCGGAAGTTGCTCGACATCAAAATATCGCGCTTCGGTCGTCTCGTAGCCAAGTTGATGAAAGCCTGAGATCGGAGTGGCCTCAAAAGCGATGACGTATTCGGGAATTGCGACGTTGGGCGTTCGATCGATAATCCCAATTAGACGGGTGATTTGAACTTCTAATCCCGCCTCTTGTAAGACTTCGCTTTTCGCCGCCTGACTCGGAGCGTCGTAAAGGTCGCACCATCCGCCGGGAATCGAATATGTTCCGGTCTTAGCTTCTTTAACAAGAAGAATTTGACCTTTTTCATTAAAAATAAAAGCGCGCGTCGAGACGTTTGGTGTCGGATAAATGTCGCGCTTGAAATAATTGGGTCGGCCGAATTTGATGTCGCTAAACGATTCGAGCATCTCGGTGCTCAAATCATTGATCTGTCGGTAATTATCAAGGGCGTAATCGTCCTTAGAAAAGAGGAGGCCAATCTTCGAAATTGCCTGCATTTTTATCACAAATTCGTAAAAGTTTTTCTTATCCATAAATCCTCTATATAATATACCGCCAAATGGAGCCATTAACAATTGTTAAATATTCGCGAGCGGGTTCATCTTTTTGGCAAAAAGCCGCGAATTCATGATAAACTATGTGGCAAGATGAGCGACGAGCAATTTTACATCACAATCGCCGCGATCGCCGGCGTCGGCATCATCCTTTTTGCTATGACCGGCTTTATAAGGATTAAAAAAGGGTTTATCGGAATTATTGAAAGAGCTGGCCGCTATATTGGCACTTACCAAGCTGGACTCTATTATTTCGCGCCTCTTGTCGATCGCCGCGTTGGATTATATAAACTTGGCGCCGTTCGCCGCCTCGTTGAAGTCGGACGCTACAAATCGTATTTCATCGACTATGAAATACTCGATTTCAAACTCTTTCATTATTCCGGTCATGACCTCGATGGTCTCGTGCGATTAGCCTTAAATGAATCGCCGGATAATTTGGGCTTATCGCTGAACACGAGATGCGCTTTAATCGGCGTGCGCTTTATCGATGTTCGAGAAAATATAAAATAGAGGTTATTAGTCTCTATTTTTAATTATTAATAATTAAAGAGCGAGTTTCTCAATAAAATCTTTTATTCGGCCACAGACGCCGTTACATATTTCTAGGGTGCGGGCTTCGGTCATCACGCGCACAAGCGGTTCGGTTCCGCTCGGGCGGACGAGAAGTCTTCCTTGCTTGCCGAGCGCGGCCTTCTCTTTTTCAATGAGAGCGATCAAGTCTTGATTCGCTAAAACGGCCTTCTTGTCATTTACTTTAACATTGAGTAGCACTTGCGGGAAAATGACTAAATCTTTTTTTAGTTCATCAAATGAATAGCCGTTACCGACATATAGCGTCATCATCTTAATGGCAGATAAAATTCCGTCGCCAGTGTTTAAATCGTGATAAAAAATAATGTGACCGGATTGTTCTCCACCCAAAGACAGATTTAATTCTTCGAGTTTGGCCTGAACATATTTGTCACCAACATCAACTTCAATGTATTGAATATCGTGGCGTTCAAAGGCTAATTTGAGGCCGAGATTGGACATCACGGTAATGACGACGGCATTGTTATCGAGTTTTTCGCGATCGAGCTTAGAAATTGCCGTCATATACATCATCGTATCACCATCGATCACTTCGCCGTCTTTGACGACCATCAGACGATCGGCGTCACCGTCAAAGGCAAAACACAAATCATAAGAGCCTTTTTTACTATGTTCTACGAGGTTTTCAATATGAGTGGAACCGCAGTGTTCGTTGATATTTACGCCGTTGGCGTTGTCGTTGATAAATTCGGCCTTGATACCGAGGCGTTTAAAAACTTCGGGGGCAATATTAGAGGCCGAGCCGTTCGCGCAGTCGACAAGAATGTGAAGATTTGAAAAATCGAACTTGGCCTTAGAGACGAGAAAATCGATATATTCTTCGCGGAGGTTACCACCTTCGATGAGGCGACCGCGTTTGGCCCCGCTGAATTTGGGGAGAAAATCGGTTGGCGAATCCATGTAGACTTCGATTAACTCTTCGATATCTGAGGATAGTTTTTTTCCTTTCGCATCGAATATCTTGATGCCGTTATCATAGTATGGATTGTGCGAAGCGCTGATCATGATGCCATAATCAAAGCCTTTCGTTTCGACGATAAAGGAAATCGATGGTGTCGTTGAGACGCCTTCATCATAAACGTGTCCGCCGCTTAAGCGAATCCCTTTGATAAGGGCATCCAACAGTTTTTTGCCAGAAACTCTCGTGTCACGAGAAATAATGATGCGATTGCGACAACCATCGGGATATTGTCCGATGAAACGGCCGATTCGATAAGCCATTTCGATGGTCAGTTTTTCGTCGACACGCCCGCGGACGCCATCTGTCCCAAAATATTTAGTCATATCGAATTTCTCCTGTTATTCTTCGCCTTCCTCAGGAGTTTCCATCATATACTCTTGGAAAACTCTTAAGAAAGTGTCGACTGTCAATGGTTGAAGTTCGCCGCGATAGGCAATGGATATTCTTCCTGTTTCTTCGCTGACGACGATGGTCACGGCATCAGACATCTCGCTGATTCCGATGGCCGCTCGATGTCGAGAACCGTATTTGCCCGTCAAGGGCTTCGTGGTTGGCGTGAAATAGACGCTGGCGGCCAAAATGGTATCGCCTCGAACGACGATCGCTCCATCGTGGAGGCGCGTTCCAGGATAAAAAATCGTCATGATTAGTTCGGCGGAAACCGGGGCATTAACCAAGGTTCCAGTCTTGATGATATCAGTTAACAACATGCTTTTTTCAAAGGTGAGCAGAGCGCCGATTTTTTGTTTGCTCAAAGCCAAGATAGCGTCGCTAACTTTTTTATACATCGCTTCGCGGTCAAAGATTTTTTCCGTTGTTTTTGGGCGAAAGCCAAACATCGTTTTGCCTTTTAGTTCTCTGGCAATAAGTGGTCTAATCCGGCTGATATTGACAAATATGACAACCGTCGCTGAAGTCGTAAGTGCTATGGCGAGAATCGTCTTTAAAAGCTCGAGCGAAAAGAGCCATGCTAAAGTGATTAAAACGACGCTTAGAAGAGAGTACAGCAAAACGAATTTGCGATTGGTTATGCGATAGAGAAGAAAGGACAGAAAACCAGCGAACAACACACCAAGACCTAAATCGATCCACAGTGAAAGCGATCCAAAATCAGGCATTGTCATAATTTGTTACCTGGCCCAGCGATGAGCAAAACGCGAGGCCGCGCTGGCGGCGATAGCGCCGACAATGTCGTCGAGGAAGGTGTTGCAGACACCAGACGATTTTCCGTGGCGATTTAAACTGTCGATGATTCCATATTTCTTTTTGTCGATGAACCCGAAGTTCGTCAAAGCAATCGACCCGTATAAATTACATATGCCATACGCGATGACTTCATCGACGCCATAAAGACCTTCATCGCGCATTAAAATGGCTTCTAAATCCTTATCGAACATCTTGCCGCTCTCGGCGAGCTTATCGAGTTCGACGGCCGTCATGATGGCCAGTTGAACTTCGCGTTTTGCAAGGACGCTCAAAACCGAATCAAGCAACTCTTCTTTGAGCAAATCGACATGATAATCGGCCTGCAAAAAACGCGCTGCATCGGCGATATCATTTATCGTCACGCCTCTTTCTTTAAGCAAATTAATACATTTTTGGCGATAATCTTCCATATTCTTACCCCGATTTATTAGTGTTCATATTGTATTTTAGCAAAGTTAATTCATTAATTAAAGCGCAGAACAAGCCTCGGCAAGAAAACGCAAAAATAATGCATGATTGGCAAAGATTATGACAAAAATATTTTTCTTGCTGTTTTTTATTTGGTTATTGCAAAAAGATACGCAAATTCCACAAAAAATCAATAATTGCCATATATTCTATATCTTTTATGACTCAAAAGTTTTTCTTTGAGTTCGTTTGCCAAGTTGGAGCACCTGACGGGAATCGAACCCGCGTAACTAGCTTGGGAAGCTAGTGTTCTACCATTGAACTACAGATGCATCGCCAATATTATAGGTGAGAATATCGTTCTTTTCCACAAGCAAATAAAAAGCCTCTTAGGGAGGCGATTTATAGCGAATGGTGGATGCTGAGGGGATCGAACCCCCGACCTTCTGTACGTCAAACAGATGCTCTCCCAGCTGAGCTAAGCATCCAACTGGATTTGCGATTGGTGCCGACTAGAGGAATTGAACCCCCAACCTACTGATTACGATTCAGTTGCTCTGCCAATTGAGCTAAGTCGGCATGCACGGCTTAATAATAGTAAAATATATCAAGCCGCATTTCAAGACATAAATACTTATTTAATATTCGTCAATTTTCTGCTTATAATCTTCTTTTTAATGAACTTAATCAAAACGATGATTTCGTGAATGACAAGCGGCACGACTGAGAGAGCTATAACATAGAGCCATTCGACAAGCGTCAATTGCGCAGTGTCAAAGAAATCTTCGAGGAACGGAATTTCTGTGATGAGAATTTGCATGCCCAAACCGAAAACGAAAGCGACGAGCAAAAGCCAGTTTTTCGATTTGAAGACATGGACGAAACTCTTTTCGGTATTCGTCATGCCAATCATATGGAATAGCTGAGAGATACCAAGGACGCTAAAAGCTGTGCTTTGCGCTAGTTTTAACATCGCGGGTTCATTCGTCACTGCAATCAATGTTGAAAGATTGAAAGATAAATTGCTTTCGACAATGTGAATAGTCGGGAAAAGTAAGAAGCCAAACAAGGTGATTATGGCGATTACAATACCATAAGTAATGATAAAGAAATAACCACCGCGCGCGAAAAGCGATTCTTTCTCATCCCGCGGTTTATCTTCCATGATATTGTCAGCCTTTTCATCAGAGCCAAGAGCGATAGCTGGGAGCGAGTCAGTTATGAGATTAACCCATAAGATATGAATCGCAATTAGAGGTACAGGAAGCCCTAAGACAATACCGACGAACATCGAGATGACTTCGCCGATGTTGCTCGAGAGGAGGAAATAGACGGTCTTTTTAATGTTGGCATAAATGCCACGACCTTCTTCCACCGCTTTTTCAATCGAGGCAAAATTATCGTCGGTCAGAACCATGTCAGCGGCGCCTTTTGCGACGTCGGTCCCGGTGATGCCCATTGCGATGCCGATATCGGCAGCTTTAAGAGAAGGAGCGTCATTGACGCCGTCGCCCGTCATCGCCGCGATAAATCCATTGGCTTTAATGGCTTTGACGATGCTGACTTTATTCTCGGGAGAAACGCGAGCGAAGACGCGGACGGTTTTCACGGCCTGTTGCAATTCTTCAAAACTCATTCGCGATAATTCATCGCCGGATAAAACTTGCGACTCGTCATCGGCAATTTTAAGTTCGCGGGCAATCGCAAGAGCCGTATCGCGATGATCGCCCGTAATCATGACGGTAATAATACCGGCTTTTTTAAAGATGGCCACCGCTTCTCCGGCTTCCGGTCGAGGTGGATCGACCATGCCGACCAAACCGACAAAAATCAAATTGTCTTCGCTCAACTCAGAACTTTCTTTGTAAGCTAAAGCCAACACGCGCAGGGCGTTGCGGGCCATGTATGCACTGCCTTTGTTAATTTGCAGCAGATCATCGTCGGTGATCGGACGCACGTGACCATCGATTAAAATGTGCGTTGTGTGCTTAATGACGGAGTCGAGTGCGCCTTTGGTAAAAACGATGGCTCCACTAGGATGTTCGTGGTGGGTCGACATCATTTTACGAACCGAATCAAAGGGCAGTTCGTTGATGCGCGGATGAACGCCTTCGAGGTCTTTTTTGCGAAGGCCGAGTTTATTGGCGAATTCGACGAGGGCAATTTCGGTCGGATCGCCGTAGACGCCACTATCGATCGACGCATTTGAACATAGAGACATTCCGCGAGCCAAAAAAGCGACACCCTCGCTATTAAAATGCTCTGAATCGATGATTCCATGATTGACGAATGCTTTGACGACGGTCATCTTGTTTTGCGTGAGAGTCCCAGTTTTATCCGAGCAGACGACGGAGACGGCTCCCAGTGTTTCGACGCTGGGAAGACGGCGGACAATCGTGTTGACTTTAACCATTCTCTGAACGCCGAGAGCTAAGACGATCGTCACGACCGCCGGCAAACCTTCGGGAACAGCGGCAACCGCTAAGGAGATGGCAGTGATAAACATCTCGAGTAGATTGCGTTGTTGTATGAGGGCGACAGCAAAGATCGCGGCGATAATCACAATGGCGATAATGCCGAGAATTTTTGATAGATCAGCCAAACGTTTTTGCAAAGGAGTCGCTTCTTCTTTTTCATCAGCGAGCATCTTGGCAATCTTGCCAATTTCGGTGTTTTCGCCAATGGCGACGACGATGCCTTCGCCATGGCCGTAGACGATGGGCGTCGACATATATACGGAGTTGATACGGTCGCCGATGCCGACGGGTTCGGAGAACACAACTTGATAATCTTTTTCGATCGGCGTCGATTCTCCGGTCAGTGAAGATTCATCGGTTTTAAGGTTATATTCTTTTAGAAGACGCATGTCCGCTCCGATTGAGCGGCCTTCTTCGAGAACGACGATATCGCCGACGACGAGATCTTCGGCTTTGATTTCGAAAATCTTGCCGTCACGTCTAACTGTAGCTGTCGGGGATGAAAGTTTTTTTAAGGCCTCAAGAGCGTTTTCAGCTTTAACTTCTTGAATTGTTCCGATGGTTGCATTTAAAAAGACGACAGCGAGGATGATGATGACATCAGCCCAGTCATCGTGACCTTCGCTAAAAATGGTGACGAGGGCCGAAATTAAGGCGGCGGCCAAAAGCACATAGATCATCGGGTCATTAAGCTGTAATAAAAACGATACAAAAATACTTCGCCGCTTCTTTTCTACTAATTTGTTCTTTCCGTTTGCCTGAAGTCGCCGACAAGCTTCTTCACTCGTCAGTCCGCTTAGCGGATCAACCTGATGCTCGGCTAGCAGCTCGTCAATTTTCTTTGTCTCATACATAATGGGCTCTCCTTAGTTTGTGGTTTTAAAGGTCTTGCTCATTACTGGCCTAGTTCCGGGCGTGATGCCGTGTTGACGGAAAGAAGGCTTCGCTACTCCCCTTTAAAGGAATTACTCGACTATTTTATAATATAATAAAATGAAATACATTAATTTACCGAACGAATGCGACTTTTTTCAAACGGTAAGCTGACTGTAGCGCGAACCTGTAAAGTCGTAGGGATCAATGGTGTGGTCATCATCATTGGCAAATACTTCGCCGATTAAGTCTCGTGGGTAGACGGCGACATCTTCATCGCCGGTCTGATGCACGAAGCCGAGAACGTCGGTACTGGGGTTAAAATCGGTGAAATAATTAAAGTATTTAGAAACGTTTTGGTGAAAGACGAGGTAGTCGACGACGGCAATGGTGTAGTAAGTTAAATTGTTAAGGGTGGAGTAATCATTGACGCGATAAAAGTAATTGCGAGTTGCTTGGCTTTTGATATTTCGCCCCGTTGCTCTAACGATATGAATATAATTATCAAATGGTAAACCTTTAAACAAGTCTCCATACGTGACGATGCCACTTGGAATATCGCTACGCCCGACATTGGTCATGGCAAAATCGATGTCATAACCGTTTTCTTCGGCTTTTATAGCCGCGGCGTAATTAGCCATATTGGGTAGGGTGTTAAAGCGATATAGTGTTTCTGTTAAATTACCGACTACTTGATTTTTGACGGTGTCTGAGCTTTCGGCAAACGTTTCGATAATCGTCTGAACTACCCCATTTGGAGAAAGCAAAGAGAGCTGACCTTCAGATGTGTTTTGCGAAGACACATGATTGACCTTTCCGGTCGCATAGTTATAAGAAAGCTTGATGTTTGACACGTACTTGCCGTTTGCTTCGCCTTGAATAAAGGGAACGCCATTAATAACTTGTTGTTCAGCTGCGTGTGTATGAGAACAAAAAACGGCATCGACATATTTGCCTTCGGGTATCGAATAATCAACTTCATTCTGACCGGCGTGAATCGACAAGACGACGATATCGACGTCTTGCTCTTCGCGGAGTTCGACGCTTAAATCTTTGATGATTGCGGTCGGCTCTTCAAAGTAGAGATCTTGCATATAGCGGCTGTTAATCGAAGTGATTTGGTCTTGGCCGATGACGCCGATGACGCCGATTTTCAAAAAGCCGCGCTCAATAATCGCGTATTCTTGGCCGATGGGAGATTTAACACTAGTGTTAGGATATTCCATGATGTTGGCCCCTAAAAGCGGGAAATTGGCCCATTCGCCGTTATTAATGATATCTGGTGTGCCCCAATCGAATTCGTGATTGCCGATGGTCATCGCGTCAAAGCCAATCGCATTCATCGCTTCGGTGACGACGCGACCGCGATTGTGATAAGCGTCGAAAGAACCCTGATACATGTCACCTGAACTAATGATTATCGTATTATCGGGATTGGCTGCCTTTTTATCTGTTAGATAAGTTGCGACACGAGCGAGTCCTGGTTCGCCAAAATAGGAGTCGGCGCTTATCGCACCGTGAAAATCATTAATCGCATAAAAATCGACGACCTCCGTTCCACTTGTCGGACGATCCGAACCGGTGTTTGATGAGGAGTCAGAGCTTGAGTCGCTTGAAGTTTCGGAACTGTTTCCGCCAAAGCTGATGCACGAAGATAACATCATAATGACAATCAATAGTAATAATCGCTTATTTTTCATTAATTAGCCTTCTTAATCCTTGCAATATCTCAAACATAGCCCACGTATCTTGCTTACAATATTCAATCATATTGCGGTATGTTTCTTCAAAGGGTTTACCTTCTAGATTTCGCAAGCGCATAAAAGCCGACTGAGCCTCCAAGCCGTTGTGCACCTCTTCGAGATTTCCGTAATCGAGGCTCGGAGCAAACACCGGCAAAACTTTTTTAATTGAGAAAGAACGCTGCAAAGCCTCGCTATAGTAATTGAAATTGCACGGTTTCGTCTTGAGGTGACGATATTGCTCTCGCTGCTTTTCGTTAGGTTTTAAAATATTCATCAAATCAAATACGCGCTCATCGATGGAGGTGAGTTCGGTCGCATGCTGAGGAAACATCAAAGCTAACTCTTTAAGCCGCTTTTTTTCAAAAGAGGCATTATAGACAATTACCGTTCCTCGCGCGTTTGCTGGTATGTGTTTGATAAGCGACTTGGCTAGTTCTTCGCGGTCATCGCCTTTGCCAGATGATAAAAACGAGATATTATCCTTTTCTTTATCGGAGATGCCGGGCAGGCGCTCAATGTGCAACGAATATTGAAAAAGCGACTGCTGATAGGGCTTTTCGCCCTTAAACATCGGAAGCGGATAATTCATCGTCTCAAAATCGAGATGAAAAAGGGGATACTTTAACTCTTGAATAAAGGCGGCAATAAATTGCTTTTCGGCAAAAGGCTGCCCTTTTTTGATCACTTCATATTGGACTTTTTGCGTCTCATCAAGCCACTCATAATCGATATCGAGGGCATGTGTGACACCCCGAGCGATTAATTCTTCAATTTTCTCTTTTGGAGCTTTTTCTTTCTTTTCGCTCGGCGGTCCAAAACCGTTATGACCGTTGATGTAAACATAGAGCGAATTCTTCTCGGGAATGGCAAAGTCTTTTTTGCATATTTTTGTCCACGGACATTCCTGATAGCCTTTGCCGATCATGCACTTTCCGGCTTCGAGGGCGACCCGTTTGCGGTCTGGATTAGTAATTCGATCGATTACTGTCCGAAGATCGCGGTCGACAATGATCATCAAGTCTTTTGTCACTTGCGTCAGATCGATGAAGACGATAGCATCGTCGGCTTCATATATGTTTTCGCCGTTTTCATCTTGCCGGCCATCAAATACATATTCGCTATTTAAAACGGCGAGGTAGTAGCGATATTCGCGCTTGTCGCTTACGGAGTTTTCAATGACGTACCTCTGCCAGGCAAGATCATAGACATAGCGTCCCATTTTATCGAGGCGATTTAGTAATTTTTCTCGATTTTCATAATACTTCTCAAAAGGTTTAAAACCATCGAAGTCTTCTAGGAGGCGCATCACACCAAACGGTGACTTGTCAAAGAGGGGACAGCGAACCTTTTTAATCAGCGGTCCGAGGTCGGAAAATTTCTTGGAGGTCGTAGCTTTTGTCTCGATGATGCGGACGGTCTTATCATCTTCTTGGTAAACGTCGACATAGGAGTTGAAATTAAAGCCATCTTTAAAAAGATTGATAAATCGTTGGCCGATGACTTGTTCTTCTTGGCGGACGCCAGAAATAACTTGCCCTTTGAAGAGATTTTGCGCTTTCTTGGCTGCTAACTCCTCGATTTTAAAATAAGTTCCAAGCATGGCCTTAAGAGCTTGATCGTCTTTTAGCAAGCTATCAAAGTCGCCAGGCTCAATTTCGATATCGCCATCGCCGTTTCCGCTCTCGCTCGCATTGATGATATCGAGGAATAATTGGCGTAGTCTTTCCCGTGTTTCCTCTTCCAAAATCTTGGTTTTTTCCTCGTCAGCGCCCTTAGCAAGATCGCGCTTATAATCGCGGACCAAAGCCGCCGTATCACTTTCAAAAGCGGCGGCGCGAACGCAGCGTAAATATTTAAGAAAGGTTGTTTTCGAGATGCGATTTGTCATTTTTATTCCTAGCCTTATTGTCACTGCTATTATTTTACCATTACTCAGGGTATAGCGCTTGCGTAATTTCAATATATTGAAATAAATTTCAAATCAAACGATAAGAAAAAATGCTCTTGCTATAAGAGAATGATATTGTCTCGTTCGAGGCGGTCGATTGTCTCCGGTGGCCAGTAGCTAGCTTGGACCTCGCCAATATGCTTCTTTTCTAAAAGGAATTGGCAGGTGCGCGATTGGCCGATACCACCGCCGATTGTCAGTGGGAGTTGACTTTGAATAATCGCCTGATGATAAGGGAACTGCAGGCGCTCGATAGCTTCTCTTTCTTTAAGCTGATTAACCATCGTCTCGGCGTCGACGCGAATCCCCATCGACGACACTTCTAAAACCGCATCGTTAACGGCATCGTAAAGCAGAATGTCGCCATTAAGATTCCAATCGTCATAATCGGGTGAGCGACCATCGTGAATCGCACCCGATTTTAAACGTCCCCCGATGCGGAAAATAAAGGCGGCTTTGGCTTCTTTCGTCACGAGGTATTCGCGGTCTTTACTTGCTAGATGAGGAAAGCGATTCTCGAGATCTTGGCTGTCGAAAAAAGCGATTTGTGGGGGTAGTTTATTCAAGAGAGTAGAATAGCGACGATTGACCGCTTTTTCAAGCATCCTTAGCACGTGATAAATTTTATTGATGGTTGTGAAAAGATAATCCTTGTTTCGCTGCTTGCTCGAGATGATCTTCTCCCAATCCCATTGATCGACATAGATAGAATGGATGTTATCGACAACTTCGTCTTTGCGAATCGCATTCATGTCGGCGTAGAGACCTTGTCCGAGTTTAAAGCCATACCGCTTCAAGGCCATCCTCTTCCACTTGGCCAGCGATTGTACGATTTCCAGCTCTTCATTTTGATAAGTAAAAGCGACGGGCTTTTCAAAGCCGTTTAGATAGTCGTTGATGCCACTTTTTTTAGAGACGACAACGGGCGAGGAAATGCGGACAAGATGTAGGGCTTTCGCCAGTTTTCGCTCGAACTCATCTTTGATAAATTTGATGGCAATCTCGGTTTCGAGAAGATTCAATTTGCTAAGATACATATCTATTTCCTCCTAAGAAATAAAAAAGTCCTTTATAAAGGACGATTATTCGCGGTACCACCTTAATTCCGAATTGCTTCAGCGCTTTGACTCGATAACGGCGAGGGCCGGGAAGGTCTACTTATTTTCTTCTTCCACTCCAAGATGTTAGCTGATCTCTTCTCCCTTGCCGGCTCGCACCGAACCCGGTTCGCTAATAAGGAGATGTGAGGGCCGTTCTTATCATCGAGTTAGTAAAATTATCGCAACCCACCAAATGGATGTCAACAGAAGATAGGCGAGGCAGGTCATTAACAGTTATTGGTATACAATTTTCTCCGCATGTCGACGATTTGACTAATTTCTTAATCGCCTCGCCTTCAAATCTAGCTAATCGCTGATCATCAAAGAAAATTCTTCGAACTTCATTTGCGTGCTCTTGAGGGCTTTCCGCATATTTTCTTCGTGCTTTTGAACATATTTTAAACTTTCGTCACTGAGATTGAATAAAGCGATGATGTCGCGCCTCATCTCTTCAAAAGCCCGCCAATAGAGTTCGATGAGATAATCAAAAAGAGGAATTATTTTAAAATCGCTCTCATCGATCAGGTGTTCATGAGTGAAGACGGAGGCCACCTGATAATGAGCGTAGTACTTGCCGAGCCCAGCGGCTTCCTGCAAAGTACGCGACGAAAGTTCGCCTTTGATATTGACGACGCCTTTGGCCCACACAAAGCGCTGGTGCTCCCACCATTTTGCTGATTTAGCGCGGTTGTGAGCTTGCTCGCGAAGGCTATCTAATTCGGCCGTGGTCGATGGCGCTAGACCCATGACTTTTTTCATCGTGTTTTTGCGTTCGGCAAACAAGTTCCAGGTCTTCTGCTTACCTTTGATCAAAATTTTTAGATAGGAGACATTTTCAAATAGGGATCGCCAGATGATAAAAGCGTCGGCATACTGTTTTACGGAGATGAGGCGAATGCCCGAAATCATCTGATTAATCAGGCGCTTTAAGAGGGTCTGTGGAATGTCGTTATGACCTTCGCCGCTTATTAGCCGATAATAGCCATTAATAATTTCTTTGAGGTGATCGACGCGGGAATCATCTTTGGGATTTACATAAGTAAAAATATGGTCGGGGTCATTTTTGTTGATGAGCGATTCGCATCTTTGACTGACGATTTTGCGCAGGTAATCAGGCTGGCGAAAATAGTTTTGCTTCATGTCCTCGGTATTGCTGTTGAATTTATTGTTGTGAGCCTGAATGATTTCGGTGGCAAATTCTTCAAAAGATTTGATACCAGCCGCATTGCTACACTGGCTGCGATATTTCTTATATCCTTCGCTGATAAGTTCACAAAAATAGTTGAGTTTAGCGGGAATATGCGGGTAGCGACTCGCATCTTCAACAAGTAAACTCTTGACGAAATTGTGAGAGAGTTGTTTATCTTTTGCCATACTAAATTAATTATAAGTTTTAACCGGCGAATTAGCAAACGAGGCTTGGCGCCTTTTTGTGGCATTTCATCTTTTCGAAACGCTTTCTTTATTAAAACGCTTAAATCTTGATTTAATTATATTTATTTTTGCGTTGGCTTCGATAGAATAGAAGGGGTCGGGGCAACATATGATCTTATTAAAACACTTTCGTCATTACTATCTAAAATTCGGCCTCTACTTTTTCTTTGGTATCGCTATTTTAATCGTCATCGACTGGTATCAACTCGAAATCCCCCGCATCGTCAAAACGATTATCGACGGCGTCAAAGCGCAGGCGTTTACGCACCTATCGCAAATTTTCGAACAGCTTTTGAACATGGCTTTAGTCGTCGTTGGCATTACCGTCGGGCGCTTTTTATGGCGCTTTTTGCTGTTTGGCGCCGGGCGCAAGATTGAGACCGATATTCGCCAGGAGATGTTCACGCACGCCACAAGGCTTGATCAAAACTTCTATTCCCAGCAAAAAATCGGGGGCTTGATGAGTTATTTTATCAATGACTTAGGAACGGTTCGCGAGCTTTATGGTTTTGGATTATTGATGATCGTCGATGGCGTCGTCCTCGGGGCTTTCGTTCTCATTCGCATGTTCAGGCTCGACTGGGTCATGACCCTCTATTCCTTTATTCCAATTGCCCTCATGGGCGTTCTCGTCTTTTTCCTCGAATTGCGCATGGAGCAAAAGTTTAAACTACGGCAGGAGGCTTTTGAACAAGCTAGCGACTTTGCCCAGGAATCATTTACCGGCATCACCGTCATCAAGGCCTATGTCCGCGAAGCCGCAGAAGCTCTCGGCTTTAAAAATAAATCGCAGGAAGTATATCGCAAGTCGATGGACCATATGCGCTACGCCATCGTCGTCAATGTCATCATCGATGCGATGATCAGCGTCGTCATCTTGGCCATCATCACCTTTGGCTCCATCGCGATTGCCCGCGCCTCTTTATCAAGCGGAGAACTATCCGAATACATCGCCTACTTCTTCACTCTTTTGTGGCCGGTATTTGCCATATCTTGGTTTATGAATATCAACGGTCAAGCTCAGGCCTCCGCCAA
>CAYYIC010000003.1:19402-27610 GCA_964471005.1 uncultured Staphylococcaceae bacterium
TACAATGTCGAAGAAAACATGATCAAAATCGGCGGCTATGATCACACTAAGTTGGCTCTCAAGACGCTGAGAGATCACATCGGCTACGTCCCTCAGGATAATTTTCTTTTTTCCGATACCATAAAAAACAATATCGGCTTCGCCTTTGAAAAGATTGAAGAAGAAAAACTTCTGGAAGTCGCTAAACTCGCCGATATTCATAACGATGTACAAGACTTTAAGGAACAATACGAGACCGTCCTCGGCGAGCGCGGCGTCACGATCTCCGGCGGACAAAAGCAACGCGTTTCAATCGCCCGCGCTTTAGCAAAAGAACCGACGATCTTAATTCTTGATGATTCTGTTTCCGCTGTCGATACGAAAACCGAACAGGACATTATTCGCAATCTCCGCCGCGTTCGAAAAGGCAAGACGACGCTGATGATCGCCCACCGCATCTCGACCGTCCGCCGCCTTGATAAAATCGTCTTGATCGACCAAGGTCGACTCGCCGGTTTTGGCACCCATAACGAATTGATCAAAACAAATTCTCTATATAAAGAGATGTTTAATTTACAAAAACTTGAAGAGTTAGTCGGAGAGGAGTCCCAACATGCGTGATTTTGCGGAAAACCATGTCGCTCATCAAGACGTCAAGTTGCTCGTCCGCTTACTTGGCTATTTTAAGCCATACACCGCTAAATTTGTCGGGGCCTTTTTATTGATGGTCGTCACGACATTTACCAATCTGGTCATGCCCTTAGCCGCTGGACTCGCCACCGATTTGATGGCCGACCCCAACTATAGTCTCGAATGGAAAATCATGGTCGTCATCATCGGCGCCGCCGCCTTGCTCGTTATTACCGGCTTATCGATTCTCATCGGTTACTTTCAAAGCATCATGCTCCAGCGCATCGGTCAAAAAATTACCGATCAGATGCGCGTCGAAGTCTTTGAACATATCGAGACGCTTTCAATTGGTCAAATCAATCGACTGCCGGTGGGAAAACTCGTGACGAGAGCCACCAACGATCCCGGCAATATTTCCGAGATGTTCACCACCACGATCGTCAATCTTATTCGCAATATCATGTTCATGGTCGTCATCGCCATCATCATGTTTATCATCGAATGGCGAATGGCCTTAGTCGCGATGGCTGTCGTCCCTTTCATCTTCCTCGCTTCCGTCTTGTTCCGCCGTTTCTCAAGAAGCGCTTATCGCAGTGTCCGCAACAACGTCTCGGAAGTAAACGCCTTTCTTTCGGAAAATCTTTCGGGCATGAAAATCACACAAGTCTTTAATCAAGAAGATAAAAAAATCAAAGAGTTTACCAATATTAACCAGAAGCTAAAAAAGAGTTATTTCCGCGAAATATATACCTTTGGTATCTATCGGCCCGTCATCTATTTGTTGGCGATGGTCGCCACCATCCTCACCATCTATTTTGGTGTCAGTTCGATCTTTAGCGGTTTTCTTAGCATCGGCCTTTTTATCTCTTTTTATATTTATGTCGGACAATTTTTCGAACCGATTCAGCAGATCGCCGAGCAGTTTAACGCGATGCAAAATGGCTTTGCCAGCGCCGAAAAAATCTTTGACGTCTTAGACACAAAACCGGACATTAACGACGAAGAGGAAGCCGTGGAACTCACAAATTTTTCCGGTTCCATCGAGTTTAAAGATGTCTGGTTTAGCTATCTTCCCGAAGAGTGGGTCCTCAAGGGCGTCTCGTTTATCATCCGACCCAATGAGACGATCGCCCTCGTCGGAGCGACGGGAAGTGGCAAGACGACTATCTTGCAACTCCTCGTCCGCAATTACGATATTCAAAAAGGCCAGATTCTCATCGATGGCCTCGACATTCGCCGCATCAAGCGCTCATCGCTTCGCTCCGCGGTCGGGCAAATGATGCAAGATGTCTTTCTCTTCTCGGGGACAATTCGCGAAAACATCACTTTAAAAAATGAAAAATTCACCGAAGAAGATGTTCAAAGGGCCGCCGATTATGTCGGGCTTGATCATGTCTTAAAGAAACTTCCAGAAGGTTTTGACCATCTTGTCAGAGAGCGGGGTAACAACTTTTCTAGCGGCGAGCGACAGCTCATCTCTTTTGCCCGTGCGGTGACATACAAGCCGACCGTCATGACTCTCGATGAGGCCACCGCCAATATCGATTCGGAAACCGAAGCCGTCATTCAATCTTCTCTTTCGAAGATGATGAACATTTCGACGATGATAATCGTCGCCCACCGCCTCTCGACCATTCAGCACTGCAATAAGATTTTAGTCATGCAAAAAGGCGAGATTATCGAATCGGGAAATCATCAAGAACTATTGATGAAAAAAGGGATATATTACAACCTCTATCAACTGCAATACGAGCGTCGGGAAACGTTATAAATCAGTTTATTAAAATAGAAAAAGGGGGATTCATTTTCATTCAACTGATGAGCGTTATTTTCGATCTATAAGTTATGCGATAGCAGGTAACAAATACGAAATAACGCTAATAATCTTCACCGATTAATTCAGTGGTGAGGATTTACCATGATTTAAAATCGTGATTTTGGATGAAGGTGAATGGCTTCGAGCTTTTCCATATCTTCCTTCTCGATGACAAAGTCGAGTTCGGAATTATTGATAATGCGCTCTTCATGCGTCGATTTAGGAAGGGGGAGGGTATTCTGTTGAATCGTGTAGCGTAGGGCGATTTGAGCGGCAGTCACACCATATGTGAGGGCGAGTTTCTTGACGAGGGCGAGTTTAAAGACGTGACCCGACATCAGCGGTGAATACGCTTCGAATAAGATGTTATGATCTTGGCAATACTGGCGATTTTCAACCTGGGGTTTTCCGACGTAAAAAGGCATCTGATTGACATGGGGGACAAACCCGGTAGCTTTTATGAGAGGTTCAATGTCGCTCGGAGCGAAGTTCGATACTCCGATCGCACGTATTTTTTTCGCGTTATATAACTCGATCATCGCTTTCCAAGCTTCGATATTTCCCGCGGTGTGATTCGTGCCGATCGATGTCCACGGCCATGGGGCGTGAATTAAATATAAATCGATATATTGTAGACCAAGTCTTTTTAAAGACTTATTAAATTCTTTGATCGCTCCGTCATAAGTTTTAACGTGCGAGGGAAGTTTGGTCGTCACAAAAATATCTTCGCGCTTAAGATTGGAATCTTTGATCGCTTGACCAACACTTTTTTCGTTGCGATAGACGGTCGCCGTATCGATGTGGCGATATCCATTTTTAAGGGCTAACAAGACCGATTCATAGGCTTCCTTACCGGGCTTAATTCTCCACGTTCCGAAGCCGATTTTGGGAATTTTGACACCATTGGCAAGTTCGTATGCGCTAGTGAGCACTTTTTCATTCATAAGATTGCAATCTCCTTGCCTGTATTATATCTAATTAACGATTTTTCGGGGGGTTTTCCTTTTTCTTTCGAGTTCGGTTAAATACATCTTGCGCATGCGGTAGGTGGTCGGGGTAATTTCTAATAGTTCGTCGTCATTAAGATAGGCGAGACAGTTTTCTAGCGACATGAGACGCGGGGCCTTCAAAACAACTTTTTGTTCCTTGGTCGACATCCGCATATTTGTTAATTCTTTAGCTCTTGTGACATTGATGATCAAGTCGCTGGTGTAGCGGTTTTCGCCGACGATCATGCCCTCGTAGACTTCGGTCTGAGGTAAGATAAACATCGTGCCGCGGGCTTCGAGTCCTTCGATGGCGTAAGTCGTGCTCATGCCCTTGTCGGAAGCGATTAAGACGCCGAGGGTCCGACCTCTGACTTGAAAGTTGGTGACCGGTCGATGATTTTTATATAAGTGGCTCATCAAGCCATAACCTTTGGTTAACGTCATAATTTGGGCGTGGAGGCCAATTAGCGCCGCCGCCGCGATATTGTAAGTGAGACGAGCGTTTATTTCCCCGTAATCGATGTTGACGACTTCGCCTTGGCGATTGGCCAGAGCTTCCATCACCGCCCCCAAGCTCTCGGAGGGGACATCGAGAAATAATTCTTCAAAGGGCTCATGGGCGACGCCATCGATGATTTTAATGATTGCTTTGGGTTTACTCACTTCGAGTTCATAGCCTTCGCGGCGCATATTTTCGATCAAGATGCCGAGATGGAGTTCACCGCGTCCCGAGACGAGAAAGCGGTCGCTACCTTCAATCAAAGATACTTTTAAGGCGACATCGCGCTGAATTTCTTTTTCTAAGCGCGCTTGGAGTTGCCGAAAGGTGACAAATTTTCCTTCGCGCCCGGAAAAAGGCGAACTGTTGGGGGCGAAAGTCATCTGCAAAGTTGGCTCGCTGATGGCAATCGGTGGCAAGGGCATGACAATATCGGGATTACAAATTGTCTCTCCGACATTTATGTCGGTCAGTCCGGCGACGCCGACGATATCGCCGGCATGGGCTTCTTCTAATTCGATCTTGTTGATGCCGACAAAGCGATACATCTTCATGATCTTGCCCATCTTGTTCGTCTTATCTAGACGAGCTAAGACGATCGTTTCGCCGACGCGCATCGTTCCCGACTTTACTAAACCGATGCCGATGCGACCGACAAAATCGTTGTAATCGAGGAGGCTCGGTTGAAATTGCAAAGGACCATGATAATTGACCTTAGGTCCTGGAATTTCGCTAATAATCAAGTCGAGGATGGCTTCCATGCCCGGTTTTTGTTCTTTTGGATCGGGTGATAAGCTACTCGTTCCTAAAAGGGCGGAAGCATAGGCGACTTTAAAGTCGAGATATTCTTCTGGAGCATCAAGAGAGATAAAAAGTTCTAAGACATCGTTTAATACTTTTATAATTTCGACATTAGGCCGATCGATTTTGTTGATGACAACGATCGGTTTGACGCGCGCTTCCAAAGCTTTTTTTAAAACGAAGCGCGTCTGTGGCATCGTGCTCTCATGAGCATCGATAAGCAGTAGACAGCCGTCGACCATGTTCATGATGCGTTCGACTTCGCCGCCGAAATCGGCGTGCCCCGGAGTGTCGAGAATGTTAATTTGTAGACCCTTATATTGAATGCCAGTCGCTTTGGCTAAAATGGTGATGCCACGTTCTCTTTCAAGATCGTTTGAGTCCATCAGCCGCTCCGAGGAGGCCTCGTTGTCGCGAAAAAGATGGGCGGTGCGAAAAAGTTGGTCCACCATCGTTGTTTTTCCGTGATCGACGTGAGCGATAATTGCGATGTTGCGAATGTCCATAATCTTTTCCAGCGAGATAAGCATATGCTTAAAAGTCGTCTTTTGCACGAAAATTGTAATATTTTTTTGACTTTAATCTTTGATTATGAAAATCATGGAAAAAAACAATTAATAAATATGAGGATAAAAGAAGAGCGGATATTTATGCTGAGATACAGCCGGAAATCGGTAGAAAGCCAAGCAGGACGACTTGACTTCCGGGTTCGCCGCCTAACATGGCGATGCCGCGCACGGTGACGGCTTGTCCGACATAGGTTGATAGCGTCGAGCGAGAAGCTGGGCTGGTCGGATAGATGTAGATATTAATCTCACCCGAGGTCAAGACGAATATCGAGTTTGCGGGATCGGCAGGATTCATATACGACAAAGTGCCGTAAAGTTCATAGTAGCGGAAATCACTACCGACATATTCGACGGTTAGAGCAGCAAAGTCAGCGAAGGTGATCGCCGTCGGCGTCATCGGCATGGCCTGACCGGTTGCCACCACATGATCGACCGTGCGTTGCGGATCGTTATATAAGTAGACGACATTATCTTGTGTTACTTTGTAACCGACAGCTATGACTTCGTCGCCCGGAGCGAGCGAGCCGTTATTAGTATTGATATAGATAATGCTGGTCTCATCAGCGACTAATAGCATGATATTTTCGCCGGCGGCTTGCGCATTCAAAATGACGCAGTGAATCACCCGGCTCACGGTATTGCTATCTGGCAAAACCTTAAGGGCGGCGATCGAAATGATAATGCTCGGATCGACATGAAGTTGAATATTAAAACTTGCATTCTCACTCTCATGGAGGACAGCATTGACTTGGACATCGATATAAGTTACTTCCGAAATATCGTTAGAAAGGCGCTTGGTTACCGTGTCGTATTTGCTGGCGTTGGTGCCAAATGTCGCATAGGTGATGGTCACCGGAACGACGGGGTGTTCAGCGGGTAGGTCCACGAGTTGTCCGGGGAAATAAGTCGGAGATTCAAAAGCTCCGCGAAACATCGTTTCGAGCAAGGCGAACAATTCCGCATCGCCGCTCTCGCCGACATAGTCGAGATCGATATAATCAGGGCTGCCATTATAGACAAACATCAAGAGAATATTTAGGGGATTGTCCATATTTGGAAGAATGACGCCGCGGAAATTGACGCGAAATCCGCTGTAGTCTCGAAGAGAAATAAAATCCGTTACTCCGATGACGATAACTGGCATCGTATCTTCGCCGCTTGTCAAAGTGACTTGGTGGCTATTTTGATCGACATTAATGGTGCCGTTAATTTCGGCGTAGACCACCCAGTTATTCGGATTATCGGTCGCAAGGGCGTTATATTGTGAGACGCTTAAAGCCGTCGGGGCAAGGGCGATATCGTTACCGTGGGAATAGAGATCGACGCTTATCGCACTTCCCGAGACGCCCGCCATCGTCACCAATGTGCTTTCCGCAGCATAATAACCGCCGGCGCGAATTTCGTCGCCGACCAATACTTCCTGATAGCCGAAGAGTATGAGCGTGCCGCTAGCATCGGCGATAACGATGATTTCCATATCGCTTTTTTCCAGCATGACGACGCCGCGGACAAAGTGGTGCTCAGCGTTTTCTGGAGCTTCCAAAGCTTTGAACTCGGAAATTGTCAACACCGGCCAAGCCGGATCGATGCCCCACTTGGCGTAAAGAATTAAATCATCTTCGGGCATCGTCACAAAAGTGTATTCGTTAATCAGGCTTGCTTCGGTGAACCAACCTTCAAATAAGTAACCGTCTTTGGTCGGATTACCAGGGGCTTCTAAAGACGAGCCAGGAGCCTGGGTAAGAGGTGCGACAAGGGAACCACCACTAGTGACGAATTCAACCGTCGAATGGGTATCGACGCAGCTGTAATTAATCACGAGCGAAGTTAAAGATAAAGCATCAACTCCGGTATTTGTTAAAGAAAAGAAATAAGGGTCGGTTGAAAAATAATAAGGCGTCGACGAAGTTAAAGTTTGCGAGCTGCCCATCGCCGTTTTGGTCGGACCATGATAAACCGTCGCCTCGCCTCCGCTAAAAGTTGCCGTTATCGATTTGATCGATGTGATGCGGGTGACGGCACTATTTGACAGCGTGCCCCCGACATTGATGACGACGTGCTGGCTCAAAGCGAGTTTCGCCGAAGTGTAGTTAAAACTCACATAGCGACCTTGGCCGTTTCCTGGTCCAAATTCTTCCGTGCTCAAATTGCTTGGCGAATTGCTCTCGTTCAGGGTAATCGTGTAGGATTCATCGCCATACGTGAGATGTTTGAGTAATTGGCTGCTATGGCCGATCAAAAAAACGGCGACGGCAAGAAGCAGACATGTCGAACTAAAAAGGAGAAGCTTGCGGTTTTTTTTCATCGTGTGAGTATCGTTCATTTTCCTGACTCCTTTGATTATCAGCAAATTGATGACAAGAATTTTTGATTAGACGAAGACGAGTTTTTTCCCTTGTTTAGAAAATAACCTATCTATTATTAGTAAATAGCCGTTTCATTAAATTAATCAATAGATATATAAAAATAATTTTTATAACATAAAGGCCAAATTTTTGCTGTGCGAAAAAAGTAACATAGTTAAAACTCATTATTAAAGGCGCTGATGTTTGGCGTTGGTATCGCTATTTGATATTTGTTGGAGGAAAAAAGAAGTTTAGCGGTTAGATAATTGTGCTTATTCACATATAAAAAAAGGCCGAACTTATCTGCTCGGTCTTGCTTTTTTATATCCGCGATATTTGGTCCGTTCGCCAAGGAGATTCTGACTATCTTTTGGCGTCTCACGTCCAATGGGCGTAGTACTTTTTGTTCTTTGCTCGTGGGAGGAGCTGTGGGGAGACTGAGATTTATCTTGGCGATTTACTTTTCCATGTCCATCAGGCGATGATTTTGTGTTTTTGGTCTCTGGAGTTTGCGACACTTTAACAACTTCTTCTTTGGGACTAAAAACAAGAGGGATTCTGGCATTCGGTATTTCCATGC
>CAYYIC010000004.1:0-26189 GCA_964471005.1 uncultured Staphylococcaceae bacterium
GGGTTGCAAGCAGCAAGAACCAACATTAATAAAGGTAATAGAACAATACTTTTTTTCATTGTTAGGTTATATTCCTCCTTTTCTATTACAACATAATTATAAACATTATAGCCAACTTAGTAAAGACGTTTATTTATAATAACCCCTAGACACAAGTCAAAATGTTTTGGCTTTTCATAATCTACTTTGATAAGCGTTAACCTCAATTGTTAAGTTAGATTGTTTTTGGTAAGATATAATACTAATTAGGTGTAAAAATGGAAAAAAAGCACGTTGTTAACGGCGGTTATCCCTTACATACATATTCCGACTTGGAAGAAGTCTTTTTTCCATATATCACCGATCCAAAATCCCGCGACATGATAAGAGAAGCTTATGAGATGGCAAAAAAGTATCATGTTGGGCAAGTTCGTAAATCAGGTGAAGACTATATTCATCACTTGCTGGAAGTAGGTTACATTCTCGCTAAATTGCAGGCCGGTCCATCGACGATAGCGGCTGGTTTTTTGCATGATGTAATCGAGGATACGCCCGCGGAAATCGAAGAAGTTCAAACGCGATTTGGCGAAGATGTGGGCAAAATTGTAGAATCTTTAACAAAGATTCAGCGCATGAAATTATCCCACCGCGAATACGAGGATTTCGAAGCCGAAGATCATCGTAAAATTTTCTTGGGAATGGCCAAGGATATTCGCGTCATCATTATTAAGCTCGCCGATCGCCTGCACAACATGCGCACTTTAGAAGCATTAGAAAATAAGCGCCAGTTATCGTTGGCGCGCGAAACTTTAGAAGTCTTCGTGCCGATCGCCCACCGCCTCGGCATCAACACCATCAAAAGCGAGTTGGAGGATCTTTCTTTAAAATACCTCGAACCCGATAAATACGAGTTGATTTCGGATCTGCTCGACAAAAAAACAAGAAATCGCACGAAATCGTTGGATTCGCTTAAAAAGCGTGTCGCCGACATCCTTTTTGAAGCTAAAGTGCCTTTTCAGATGGAGTCGCGCGTTAAGACCATTTATTCCATCTACAAAAAGATATATTTAAAAGGCTATAATTTCGACGACATCTTTGATGTTTTAGCGATTCGCGTCATCACCGAGACGGAATTAAATTGCTATGAGGTTCTCGGCATCATCCACGCGACCTTCAAACCGATTCCTGGACGCTTTAAAGACTATATCGCCGTACCGAAACCGAATATGTATCAGTCTCTCCATACGTCCATCATCTCCGGCGATGGCAATATTTTTGAAATTCAAATTCGCACCAAGCGCATGGATGAGATCGCCGAAACCGGCATCGCCTCGCACTGGCGTTATAAAGAAGGGACGAACTACAACCCCAAAGAAGAGCAGCGGCAAATTGAAGAAAAGTTGCACTGGTTCCGCGATTTTGTCAATATTTCCAATGAGCAGGAAGGCGACGCCAAGGAATATATGGACACGCTTTCCAAAGATATTTTTGAAGCGAATGTCTACGTCTTTACTCCCAAAGGCAAGGTTATTGATTTGCCTGCTGGCTCCACGCCGATCGACTTTGCCTATCGCGTCCACACGAAAGTCGGTGATGCTGCGGTTGGGGCTATCGTCAATGGCTCCCTCGTATCATTAGGTACCGTCTTAAAGACGGGCGATGTGGTGGAGATTCGCACTTCCAACACTTCGAGCGGCCCCAATGAAGGATGGCTGAAAATTGTTCGCACCGCACAGGCGCGGTCTCATATTAAAAAGTACTTGCTAAAGAAGAATGCTGAACTTTTAAAAGATGAGAGAATCGCCAAAGGAAAGCAATCGGCAATTGACGCCTTCAAAGATCGCGGTGTCGAGGAGCAAGAGATGCTGACGCTTTTAAATAACTCCTCGCTTTTAAATAACTACCACGTAAAAGATCTCGATGAACTGTTCGTGGCGATTTATAGCAAAAATCCGACGCCCTCTGCCGTCATCGATTTTTTGAACATTCGCCGCAAACCAACAATTTTTAAACTCGATAAAGCACCGGTGGCAAAAGATGATGATCGCATCCCTGTTTTTGTAAGCGGGGCCGGTAAGATCGCCATCACCCTCGGCAGCTGCTGCACGCCGATTCCAGGCGATGACATCGTCGGCTACATTACCAAAGGTAAAGGTGTCACCGTTCATCGTGTAACTTGTCCAAATATCGCCAACGAAAGAGCACGTCTTGTCGATGTCTTTTGGCGCGAGGCCGAACATCTCGACGCCTATCCTGTCGATATCAGAATCGAATCGGCTGATCGCCCCAATCTTTTAATCGATATTATGTCGACGCTATCTGCCAATAAAATATCAGTTTCGACAATTACCGCCAAGCTCCATCCCCAGACGATGAACACGACGATTTCGGCCACCATCTTTGTTAGCGATGCCAAAAGATTAACCGATATTTTTAATATTTTATTAAATATTAGTAGCGTCTACGAAATAACGCGGGTCATCCATTAACTTTGCGATGAACCAAATTTCTATTTATCAAAGTATTTGATAAGTTATATTCGTTGGCCCCCCAGACTTAATTGACACTTATAGTTGAAACAAACTATAATTAAATATTGTGTCGAACATAGTTGAGGAGGGCCTTTATTTATGGAAGTAAAACCCGTTAAGGGCACGCATGACATTATCGGTGCCGATATCATTCTTTATCAAAGAATCGAAGACGCTCTCGCAAAAATTGCCCACACATACGGCTATTTAGAATTTCGGACGCCAATTATCGAACACACGGAATTATTCACTCGTTCCGTCGGCGATTCCAGCGATATCGTCCGCAAGGAAATGTATACGTTTCTCGATAAAGGAAATCGCTCTTTGACGCTTCGCCCTGAGGTGACAGCCAGCATCATCCGCACCATTGTTAACAACAAATTGTATGCCGCCCAAGATTTTCCAATTAAAGCCAGTTATATAGGTCCCGCCTTTCGATATGAAAGGCCACAAGCTGGTCGCTTTCGCCAGTTCAGCCAATTTGGCGTCGAGGCGGTGGGCCTTGATTCTCACCTCATTGATGTCGAAGTCATCGCCCTTGGCTACAACGCTCTCAAAAGCATAAATTTTAATGATATAACCCTGAAAATCAATACGTTGGGCGACGATGCATCGCGCAATAATTATCGCGACGCTCTTCGTGAGTATTTTACTAGCCATATTTCTAATATGTGTCCGGATTGTCAGGAACGGCTAAAAATTAATCCCTTGCGCATTCTTGACTGCAAAGTCGAAGAAGATCGCAAAATAATTATCAACGCCCCTCGCATTCAGGACTATCTCTCGCCGGAATCAAAAGAGCGCTTCAGCAAAACGATCAATCTATTAGATTCCTTAAAAATTAAATTTGACTTAGACGAAGCCCTCGTTCGCGGCCTCGATTATTATTCAGAAATAGTTTTCGAATATCATTATATTTCTAGCGAAGGTATAACCTTCGGCGCCCTGGGTGGCGGTGGTCATTACTCGCATTTAGTCGAAGAGCTCGGCGGTCCGAGTTTGGCCGGCGTCGGCCTTTCCTTTGGAATCGAGCGCCTCGTCCAAGTCGTCGATACCGAAAAATTGCTGTTTGACGCCTATCCATTTTTAGCGTTTTTTATTATGCCGGTCGGAGATGTCGACATCGAAAAAGTCTATGAATTGAACGAAAAGATTCATCGCCTCGGTTACCCATCAGAAATGGCTTATGAAAATAAAGCTTTAAAAAGTTTGTTCAAAAAGGCCGAGAGGCGCGCAGCGCTTTTTGCCGTTTTAGTCGGCCAAGAAGAACTTGAAAAAGAAGTTTTAACAATAAAAAACATGCGCACTAAAGAGCAGACTTCGGTTGCCCTCGCCGACTTTGAAAATGTCGCCAATCAAATTATCGAAGAAGAGCTCATTGAACTCAACGAGGAGAGGTAAGCCTATGGAAAGAACTTGTTACAATACCAGTTTGTCAATTAAAGACATCGGAAGAGAAGTCACCCTTTTAGGGTGGGTCAGCAAGCGCCGCAATTTAGGTAGCCTCCTTTTTATCGATTTGCGCGATCGTAGCGGCATCATTCAAGTCACCATCAAAGACGAAGTAAAAATTCCTGATGTCCGCAACGAATATGTCATTCAAGTCAGAGGTCGAATCGCTAAGAAAGATGTACCAAATCCCAATTTAAAAACCGGGGAGATCGAAATTATTGGAAGCGAAGTCACCATTATTAACGAAGCGGTGACGACCCCTCTTATCATCGATGACGAAACCGACGCCCTAGAAGATGTTCGGCTTAAATATCGCTATCTTGATTTGCGGCGTCCTTCGATGCAAGAAAAGCTAAAGACGAGAGCGAAAATCGTCCGCGCTGCCCACGAGTATTTAGATGCTAATGACTTCATAGAAGTCGAGACGCCGATCTTAACCCTTTCGACTCCTGAAGGCGCCCGCGACTATGTCGTGCCCTCAAGAATCCACCATGGATCTTTTTACGCCTTGCCGCAATCGCCCCAACTCTTTAAGCAGCTTTTGATGATTGGCGGTCTCGAACGCTACTATCAGATTGCCCGCTGTTTTCGCGATGAAGATTTAAGAGCTGACCGGCAACCGGATTTTACGCAAATTGATATCGAGACGAGTTTTCTTGATGAAAATCAAATCCTGACATTGATGGAAGGTCTTCTTAAGAAGGTCTTTAAAGATGTCATCGGCTACGACATCGCGCTTCCGTTAAGAAGGTTAAGATACGAGGAAGCCCTTAATCGCTATGGAAGCGATAAACCAGACACGCGGTTTGCTCTCGAGCTTAAAGAGGTTACCGACATCGTCAGCAAAACTTCATTTCCACTTTTTAATGCGAGCGCATATAGCAAAGCTATCGTCATACCGGGAATCGCCGATCACACTTCCCGAAAGAATATCGATGAGTTGCAGTTGGAAGCCAAAAAATTTCGCCTTTCGGGCTTTATCGTCTTGAAAGTTAAAGACGGCCGCCTCGAAGGTAGCGCCGCCAAGTTCTTCAGCGATGAAATCGCGCATTCCCTCATTCATGAGGTATCGGCCCATGACGGTGATATCATCATCCTCGCGAGTTCTAATTCGCTCGCCAATGTCTGCTTTGGACTGGGAGCTTTGCGTAGCAAGTATGCGCGTGAATTAGGACTTATTAAGCCGAACACCTACGATTTGCTATGGGTTGTCGATTTCCCCCTTTTCGAAAAAGACCAAGAAAGTGACAAGCTCAGCCCCCTACACCATCCATTCACGCGGCCGACTCCGGATACTGCCGAGTTTTTGACTAGCGATCCAGGACGCGTCAATGCCTCAGCCTATGACATAGTCATTAACGGCTACGAAGCCGGCGGTGGCTCATTGCGTATCTATAATCAAAAGATGCAACAGACAATATTTGAAGTGCTGGGTTTGAGCCAGGAAGACATCAAGAATAAGTTTGGCTTCTTTATCAATGCCTTTAAATATGGAACCCCACCTCATGGCGGAATCGCTTTTGGTCTTGACCGACTGACGATGATTCTTAGCGGTAGCGATAACATTCGCGATGTCATTGCCTTTCCCAAGAATTTAAAAGCGACGTGTCCAATGACTGATGCGCCCTCCAAGATAGATCAAACGCAACTCGACGAGCTTGGAATTAAGATTGTAGAATAATTTATTACTTTGTAATAATAAAACTAAATATATACTAAATTAATACTAAGGAGAAAATATGAAAGCCCTCGATAAGACAAATCTCGACCAATTAGCAGTTGCCGCCATTCGCTCCATGTGCATCGACGTTACCAACAAGGCAAAAAGCGGACATCCTGGCATGCCATTAGGAAGCGCCCCCATCCTCTATACTTTGTATAAAAATCATCTTGTGGCCAATCCACACGATCCGACCTGGATTAACCGCGACCGCTTTGTGTTAAGTGCGGGCCACGCCAGCGCTCTTTTGTACACGATGCTCCACGTTACTGGCTATGATTTAAGCATCGATGATTTAAAAACTTTTCGGCAGCTCGACTCATTGACTCCCGGGCATCCTGAGTATCGCCACACCAAAGGTGTTGATGCGACGACCGGACCTCTTGGTCAAGGATTAGCTCAAGCCGTTGGCATCGCTTTAGCTGAGCAAGCTGTTTCGGCCCAGCACACCGAAGGTCATAAACTCATCAATCACTACACTTATTGCCTCTGCGGCGATGGCTGTTTGCAAGAAGGAATTAGCCAGGAAGCGATTTCTTTCGCCGGCCACCAGCGTTTGAATAAATTAATTTTAATTTATGATGCCAACAACACCACGCTTGATGCCCCCCTTGAAGTCTCGTTTTCAGAAAATGTTGAACTGCGGTTTTTAGCTTCTAATTGGAACGTTATTAAAGTCAAAGATGGCAATGATATCGCCGCGATCGATCGCGCTTTGAGCAAAGCTAAGAAATCGAGTGACTATCCGACTTTGATCATCGTGGATACCATAATCGGCTATGGCTCTCCAAAGCAGGGAACCTCGAAAGTTCACGGAAATCCCCTCGGCGTTGAAGACGGACAAAAAACTAAAGCTTTTTATGGTTACGATTATCCCGATTTTACAATTCCTGAAGAGGTCTACCAAATCTTCCGCGATACTTTTGAAAAGCGCGGCATCGAAGAATATCAAAGCTGGAAAAACGTTCGTGATAACTACAAAGACAAGCATCACGATGCTTATCGCGTCTTCGAACACGCCTTTAAAGGCGACGTCACCAATTATATTTATAATTCGATTCCGAAAGTTGAAACGGGAAGTTCAGACTCGACGCGCGGAATTAGCGGTCACATCCTCAATGAGCTGCATAACACGGTCCCTTTTATCATGGGTGGTTCGGCTGATGTCGCCAGCAGCGTCATGACAAAGATTAACAAAGGATGCGACTTTACTCCAACCTGCCGCGAAGGGCGAAACATCAATTTTGGCATTCGCGAATTTGCGATGGCCGCCATTCAAAATGGCATGCTCCTTCACGGAGGCTTAAAAACTTATGTGGGATCTTTCCTCGTGTTCAGCGATTATATGAAAGCTGCGGTGCGTTTGGCCGCCCTCTCTCGCCTTCCGGCCATCTTTCTTTTCTCACACGATTCAATCGCTCTTGGAGAAGACGGGCCAACCCATCAACCTATTGAACATTTAGCTATGCTAAGAAGCATTCCGAATCTACGCGTCATCCGCCCTTGTGACAACGCTGAAACTTATGGGGCTTGGCGCGTCGCTTTGAAATCTAAGGAGACGCCGACGGCCATCATCCTTTCTCGCCAAGGTCTTCCTGAGATGGAGGAATCGACGATGGAGGCGGTGGCTAAAGGCGGATATGTCGTCTCTTCCGAAAAAGATCAGTTGATGGCGACGATTATCGCGACCGGAAGCGAAGTCGCTTTAGCGCTAAAAGCTCAAAAGCTGCTCTTGGAAAAAAAGATCGATGTTCGCGTCGTCTCGATGCCGTCGGTCGGTTTATTTGAAGCTCAAGACGCTGAATATAAGAAAAATACCATCGGGACGGCCAAGAGCAAGGTCGTGGCCGTCGAGATGCTCTCCTCTTTCGGGTGGTATCGTTACGCGGACACGGTCATGGGCATCGATTCCTTTGGAACGAGCGCACCGATGGCTGATGCCTTAAAGAAATTTGATTTTACGAGCGAGCGGCTTGCCAGTTTGGTCGAAAAAGTCGTCAAGCAGTGATTGACTTGCTTAAAAGGCAGCGATTATTTAGAATAATCACGACGGAGAAAACAAATGGCAGATTACGTCTACATTGAAAACTATTCCAAATACGGGGTCATGGGCATTTCCCGCCGCGTTTTTGAAACGATTGCCCAGACGGCGACAAACCGCGTCAAAGGAGCGACGGTCTCTTCAAACAAATCGCGACTTTTTACTTTGCATCGGCCGATTCAAGCTATCTTAAGAAGCAACGGCCTCGTCGATATTCGCATCGATGTCGCCATCAAAAGCGGCGTCAATGTCAGTGAGGTCTGCCTCAAAATTCAAGAAGAAGTTGCCAACGCCTTAATGGCGATGACGGAAATAGTGCCATTTAATATTAATATTAAGGTCGCTTCTATACAATAGGCTCTAGAGAGTCTATTTTTACGTTATGAAAATAAACAAACCACAACCCACATATGCCGATTTGCATAATAAAGCGGTACGACTTTATCGCAAGACCGCCATTTTTTTGTTGTGGGCTGGAGTCGTTTCCATCCTGGCGACAATCATCGCCATCTTTCGAAGTGAAGCCGGTTATGGAATGTCTCTTGCAATCAACATTTATCTCAATCGTCTAATTGCGGCTCTCAAACTTCCAAATTATGCGGCATCGCTAATCATTTTTGCTCTTTCGATCGCGACCGGAGCCCTCTTTGCGGTGCTCGGATTTTTCGCGCAACAAGGCAAAAAAGTATTTCTATTTGTCGGTGCGGCCCTCTATCTTGCCGATTTTGCCGCCTTATTCCTCGTCTACGGGGCGAATTGGAGCACGACCTATGCTTTTACCATCGCGACCCATTTGGTCATCCTAGGGGCTCTAGCGATTGCCATCTATGAATATTTTCATGTGATTGCTATTGAAAAGCGTTTTCACGGCCAAGTTGATGTCAGTCTCGAAGATGTGAATGGAAACGAGTGATAACTATGAGCACAATAAATACCCGCAACCAAAACCAAGTTCTTGCCATGTCGTGTATCTACGACTATCTGACTCGTGTGGAAATGGGATTTGATATCGACGTCAAAGAACTCCTCGAACGAGTTTGCGATGCGCCCTTCGAAGAGATTGACACTTTTATTTCTGAAGTCGTTATCAAAGTTATTAAAAATCATGAGGCGATCGTCGCGATGCTTCAAACGAACATGCTGAAGTGGAAGTTCTCGCGTTTAAACCGCATCGCTCAGTCCATCTTGCTTATATCTGTTGCTCATTATCGCTTCGTCGGTGATATCGATCGCGGTATCGCCATCGATATCGCAGTAAGAATGGCTAAACGCTATCTTGATAGCGATGATTATAAGTTTATCAACGCCGTCCTCGATAACACGCTATGAAAGCTGGAGAGTTTTATACCGTCACGAGTTTAAACCGCCATATCAAAGAGATTCTCGATGGCGACGTTTCATTGCGCTTTATTCGACTAAAAGGTGAAGTCTCAAATCTTAAAAAATACCCAAGCGGCCATTTTTACTTTACCCTTAAAGACGAAAATAGCATCATCTCGGCAGTCATGTTTTATAATGACGCGCTCCACATCGGCTTTGACCTCAAAGATGGTGATGAGGTATTGGCTTATGGTTCAATCAGCGTCTATCCCCAGCGCGGTAGCTATCAGATCTACGTCAATGAAATTGAATTATTTGGGCAAGGTGCCCTACTGGTCGAGCTAGAAAAATTAAAGCAGAAGCTCAAAGCCGAAGGCCTGTTCGAGGAAAGTCGCAAACGCGCGATTCCTGCATATCCGCAGGCGATTGGCATCATCTCGGCTTCGAAAAGTGCGGCGATCGAGGATATGATTAAGAATATTTATCGCCGCTACCCCATCGTAAAAATATACTTCTTTCCGAGCCTTGTCCAAGGAAGCTCAGCCCCAAAGGATTTATTAAGGGCCTTTAATCTAACAAAATCATACGATTTAAGTACCTTGATCATCGGTCGCGGCGGTGGCGCAAGCGAAGATTTAAACGCTTTTAATGACGAAACTTTCGTCCGCGCTTTAGCGACGAGCAACGTGCCAATTATTTCGGCTATCGGCCATGAAATCGATTTTACTCTCGTCGACTTTGTCGCCGATCGTCGCGTATCGACTCCGACCGGAGCAGCTGAACTCGCGACTCCCGACAAACGGGAAATTTACGAAACTTTAAACGCTGACTACGAGAGAATGGCTCTTGCTATGCAAAACAGAGTTCATACTCTTAAAGAGAGGCTTAATCTTTTATCAAATAGAGCGTTTTTTGTCGACCCAGGGTCAATTTATAAAACCAAAGATCGCGACGTTAAAGAATATCGCGTTCGCCTTGCTAATGCTATGCAAAACAGATATCTTATTTCTTCTCGTGATGTCAAAGCTTATAAACAACGTCTCGAAGCCCTCTCCCCTTATAGCGTCTTGAAGCGCGGATATTCGATCATGGTTGATGAAAGTGGTAAGATTATCGACTCCGTCAACAAAGTTGAAACTGGTCAGAGCGTTATGACTTCAGTCAAAGATGGTATAATCAAAGCGACGGTTACCGCAAAGGAGAACAAGAAAAATGGCTAAGGAAAAAGAAATGAATTTTGAAAAGCAGTTGGCTCGACTTGAGGAAATCGTTTCGACCATTGAAAGCAAAACCCTCCCTCTAGAAGAAAGCATCGCCCTTTATCAAGAGGGCAAAGAGATTATCAAAATGCTCGAAAAAGGACTTAAAGAAGCTGAAGATAAGATAGCAGATATCATCAAAGTTGAATAATATTCAAATAGTCATTATAGTATAAAATTAGTATATAAATAGTATGGCACATCACAAAAGCAAAAAGATTATCGACATCGATATAAGAGATATTAAAGGCCCGGACTTTTTGCGCGAACTCAATTATTCTTCTCTCGATGCTCTATCATTTAAAATACGGCAGGAGATTATTGAGAAGACCGCTAAATACGGCGGTCATCTATCAAGCAACCTCGGAGTGGTGGAAATTACGATTGCCCTTCATCGCATGTTTAATTTTAAACATGACAAGTTGATTTTTGATGTTGGTCACCAATCTTACACGCACAAAATTTTGACTGGTCGTTCCCTTGAATATTTGCGCAGCCGCAACGGCGTTTCCGGATTTCAGAAGATTTGCGAGTCTTATTACGACTGTTTTGAGGCCGGTCACAGTTCAACTTCTCTTAGCGCCGCGCAAGGTTTCGCATTAAACCGCGACGCTAAAGGTGAGAATTACGATGTCGTCGCCGTCATCGGCGATGGCTCGATTGTCAACGGCTTGGCATTTGAGGCACTAAACAATATTTCTCACAACAATAACAAAGTTATTATTATTTTAAATGACAACGAAATGTCGATATCTCGCCCGACTGGCGGCATGGGAAAATTCTTCGCCAAGATTTCGACAGCCTCCGGATATAATCGCTTTAAGATGTCCTACAAGCGTTTCATGTTTAAGACGCGTCTCGGCCACGGAATCTATAATTTTACTTCGCGTGTCAAAAACGCCATCAAGAGAAAGCTTGTACCAACAACATATTTTGACAATATGGGCTTTCAATATATCGGTTGCATCGATGGACACAACATCAAAGCCCTTGAAAGGGCGATCATCAGAGCCAAAAGAACACCAAAATCAGTCGTTCTTCACGTCTCAACAATAAAAGGTAAAGGCTATAAATATGCCGAAAATGACACGACCGGGTACTGGCACGGCGTCACCCCTTTTGAAATTGAGACGGGAAAACCTATCAACCTCCATCCGGAAGAACTATCCTGGTCCCATCTTTTTAGCGATTTACTCACCGGACTTATGGCTGAACGTAATGACTTAGTCATTATTTCGCCAGCGACGGTGAAAGGAAGCGGCCTTGAAGATCTCTTCAGCGCCTACCCGAAGAGAACGTTTGATGTTGGAATTGCCGAAGGCCATGCCCTGACGCTCGCCAGCGGACTCGCGGTTGCGGGGACCCACCCGATCGTCTCGGTTTACTCGACTTTTATGCAGAGGGCTTTTGACCAGATTATTCACGACATCGCCCGTATGAATTTGAACATTACCTTTTTAGTCGATCGCTCCGGATTAGTGGGCCTAGACGGTGAAACACACCAAGGCATCTATGATGAATCGTTCTTACTCAATACTCCTAATACGGTGGTGACGATGCCTTCTAGCGACGAAGAAGCCAAGTATCTTCTCTATGAGTCGCTTAAGCAACACGGACCGTTTTTCATTCGCTATCCGCGAGACCTTCTAAAGAAAAACCACCTGATTAAAGAAGCAAACCATCAATTTGGCAAATGGATCATGGAACGCGAAGCGAAAGAAAAGCGCGTCGCCATCATCGCCGTCGGACAGCTTTTAAGAAGTTTAAAAGAGCTGATTATGGTTGATGAATTGGATGTTACTTTAGTAAATGCCGTGTTTTTGAAACCGCATGACCATGAGATGCTAAAACTCTTATCGCAATATGAGACGATTGTCATCTATGACGCTTACGCGACCGAATGGGGCTTTGCCTCTTACCTAAAAACGAAACTTAGCGATTTATCTTACAAGGGAAATATCAAAACCTTTGCCGTCCCCGATGTCTTCGTCACCCAGGCGAAAATCAGCGAACAACTCGAACAATTTGGCTTGCTGCCCAAGCAAGTATACGGCGAGATTAAAAAACTTTTCTAACGTTTGAGATTAACTGGTTAACATAATATTGTTATCCAGTTTTTTATTATTTATAATATAATCGATGAGTAAAATTATCGTCCACATCGATTTAAACGCCTTCTTTGCCACCGCCGAAGAAATCCGTAATCCTTCGCTTGTTGATAAACCCATCATCATCGGAGGCGACGGCCGCAAGGGAATTGTTTCGACAGCTTCTTACGCCGCGCGAAAATTTGGCATTCGTTCGGGCATGCCGACCTTTCAAGCAAAAAGATTATGTCCGCATGTTCTCATTTTACCAGTTGATTTTCGCTATTACGGTTTACTATCTCGCGAGTTTTTTGCCTTTGTTCGCAAGTACAGCAAAAAAGTTGAAAAGGCCTCGGTTGACGAGTGCTACATCGATATGACAGAAGCGCTTGAAAACGTTAGAGATGTCCGCGCCTTTTTCCTCGACATGCAAAACAAATTACTAGAGAAGACCGGTCTCAAGTGTTCGATAGGAGTGGGGCCGACGAAATTTTTAGCTAAGATGGCTTCCGATATGAAAAAGCCGATGGGGTTGACCATCTTGAGGCGCCGCGACATAGTGAACTTACTTTACCCTCTACCTATTCGCGACTTCTATGGCATCGGGCGCAAGACCTCCCCAAAACTTGAAGCCATCGGGGTCAAGACTATCGGCGATTTAGCTAAACGCATCAATAGTGACGATCCTGAGATGCATCTTTTGCTCGGCAAGTTCTTCTTTGTCATCAAAGATTGGGTCAACGGCTACGGCAATGATGAAGTTGACCTTGAGCCGTGGGATCCCAAATCAATCGGCAACAGTTCGACATTCATGCACGATACCGATGATTTTATGGAAATCAAAGAGATGATTTCGAACTTGTCGAAAGAAGTCAGCGAGCGCGCCCAAAATGAGCGCAAGCAAGGTTCGACGGTTCAGCTCGTGATTAAAGACACGGAGTTTAAAACAATTAATCGCTCGATGACTTTCGCACGTCCGACGAATGAATACGAAGTAATTTTCGATAAAGCTCTCACTTTATTAGAAAGACACTATAAAGGGCAGCCAATTCGCCTCGTGGGGGTCACGCTTCAAAACCTAATCGACCCGCGCGATTTAGTCATTCAAATTTCGCTTTTTGACTATCGCAAGCACGAGGAAGAAAGTGAGACCAAACTCCTGATAAACGAACTTAATCGAAAACTTAAAAAACCGATGCTCTTACGCGCTAGCGAAATAGAGACTGATAAAAGAGGAAACAAAAATGAGGATTGATGATGCCATCGATTTATTTTTTCAGTATCTGACCGTCGAAAAAGGCGTTCAGCCGCAAACTATTCAAGCCTATGCTAACGACTTAAAGCAGTTTTTTAAATCTTTTAAAAGCAAAGAGTCAGTCGACGATCTACTCGTTAGCGATCTGACTGATTTTATCAAGATTCAAAACAAACAAAGTCGCGCCAACGCGACTATTCTTCGCCGCCTCTCATCGACAAAGCACTTTTATCGTTTTTTGGAAAAAGAAAAACTCCTTTCTGATTCCGTTCCAAAAATCGAATCTCCACGCGCGATAAAAAAACTTCCCGTCTCCTTAAACGTCGAACAAGTTGAAGTTCTTCTCGAAGCCCCAGATTTAAAAAAGCCTGAAGGCCTGCGCGATCGCGCCATGCTTGAAGTGATGTATTCTTCTGGTTTGCGCGTCAGCGAGTTAATTATGTTGGAGCGCTCGCAAGTTAATTTTATCCACGGAATAGTTACCATTTATGGTAAAGGTAATAAAGAACGCCGTGTTCCCATCGGTGAATACGCTCTTGAATACCTCGTTAAATACATCGAGGAAGCAAGAGTAAAAAACGTTGGCAAGAATTCGAAGTATCTCTTTTTGAATCGCTATGGAAAAGAACTCTCGCGCCAATATTTTTTTCGACAAGTAAAAAAGTACGCGGCATATGCCGGTATCAAAGAAGACATTTCACCGCATACTTTGCGCCACTCTTTTGCCACCCATATGCTCGATAGGGGGGCCGAACTAAGAGCGGTTCAGGAGATGCTCGGACATCAAAATATCGCGACGACACAAATCTATACCCACATCACCAACAACCGTATTCTAAGCGCGTATGATTTGTATGCCAAACGCAAATAATATACAATCTTTATGTTAATAAAGGAGCAACCATGAACAAATATAAAAGATTCTTCGTAATCGTCATCGATTCGGTCGGAATCGGCGAGATGCCGGATGCTGAGAAGTTCGGCGATAAAGGGGCTAATACCCTCGTACACACCGCCCGCGCAGCCGGAGGTTTAAACGTCCCGGTCATGAATTCACTAGGCCTTGGCGACTTGGCTCCGATTTTGGGAACCCGAATCGTCAGACACCCTCACTCTTATGCACTTCGCCTCCGCGAGACGAGTGCTGGCAAGGACACGATGACCGGCCACTGGGAGATGATGGGAATAAATACGACCAAACCATTTCAGACTTTTACCGACACCGGTTTTCCGCAATCTTTGATTGATGAACTATCGGAGAAGACCGGATATAAGATAATCGGCAACAAAGCCGCCAGCGGCACCGAGATTCTCGTCGAATTAGGTGAGCAGCAAATGCGCGAAAATTCCCTGATTGTCTACACCTCGGCCGATAGCGTCTTGCAAATCGCCGCCCACGAGGAAGTGACCGGCGTCAAGGAACTCTATCGCGCCTGCGATATCGCCCGCGAAATATGCATGAAACCGGAGTATTTTGTCGGCCGCATCATCGCCCGCCCGTTTATCGGAACGAACAAGCACAATTTTAAAAGGACACCCAACCGTCACGATTTGGCGGTTTCCCCGACAGGAGCCACAACTTTAGACATCTTAAAAGAAAATGGTCTAATGGTCAGTTCAATCGGCAAGATTAACGACATCTTTAATACGATGGGCGTCGTCAAAGCACAAAAGACCGTTTCCAATCTCGATGGCATGGATAAGACGATTGAAGAAGCCAAGCATCACGACTTTACAGGACTATGTTATGTTAACCTGGTTGAGTTCGATAGCGAATTTGGCCATCGTCGCAATGCCATAGGCTATGCTAAAGCTCTAGAAGAATTTGATGTTAAATTAGGCGAATTGCTCAAAGTCATTGGCGATGATGATATCGTCATGGTGACGGCTGATCATGGCAACGACCCCGTCCATCCTGGCACCGACCACACTCGCGAAAAAGTCCCGCTCTTGATTTACTCAAAAGCGATTAAGAACGGACGCTATCTCGATGAGCGCGAGACTTTTGCTGTCATCGGCGCCTCGGTCTTGGAAAACTTCGGACTTAAGAAAACACCTAATCAAATCGGTGAACCAATTATGGAGATTTTTGAATAAGATGAAAATTAAAAGAATTATCCTGCCCTTTGTGGCTATTACCCTAAGCGCTTGCGGTGGCCCAATTGAAGAAATAACGATTCGGACTATTTCCCCAGCCGGAGCCCCAACGCTAGCGTTTTATGATCAAGGTAGCAATGACAATTTCGAGACCAACTCGACACCGAGTAATGTATTAGCGGAGCTTCAGACCAATTTTTATAATGCCGTTATCTTCGACTCAATCAACGCTTTAAAAAGCATCAAAAATAATAATCTAGATTTTAAATTAGCAAAGCTAATAACTGGCGGTAACTTCTATTTGGCGAGCATCGATAAAGCGGAAGGGGAAATGCCTAGTGCGGACGATGTCATCGTCTCATTTGGCGAAAATCTCATTCCCGATCTCGTTTATCTTAAGCTATCTGAACACTGGGGAATAGAAAATACGCCGTTTTATGTGCCAAGTGTCTCTGAAGCCTTAGGTGTCTTAAAAACTGGAGTGTATGCCAGCAAACCCGTCGATTATGTATTTATCGCTCAGCCGGCTCTCAACATCGCCTTAAACGATGTGAACGCCGCCACCTATGGCAAGGTCAAAGTCGTTAAAAATATCCGCGCTGAATGGCAAGAATATACTGGTCAGACAGCAATTCCTCAAGCCGGTTTGTTTATTCGCGCGAGCCACTATGATTTAAATCCGACAATATTTGAAGAATACGTCGAGGCGATGGTCGAAAGAATCGACGTCGCGATTGACGATCCAGCGAGCGCCAAAGCGGCCCTCGATCAATTCGGTGATGAGCAGGCTCAAGCCGCTAAATTCGGATTTAACTCAAATATTATGTTAACCACTCAAAGCGGCGGAGCCAACGGTTTCGGTTTAGTCCGCGGCACCGAAGAAGTCGATGTCAACGAGTTTCTCGAAACGCTCGGCCTAGCGACATTTGACGATTTCTACTTTTTACATTTATAGGTAAAATTCTAAGTGATGAAGAAAACGAAAGCCTTTCTTAAAAAACACGCCGTAATCATCAATACGGTTCTTGGCGTTGGCTTCGTTTTTCTTTTGTGGTGGCTGACCTCGCTAATTGTTAAAGCCAGCATCTTGCCGACATTTCCTGGTCCCGAAGATGCGATTCCCCTCTTTTTTAGCCTTTTTGGCCAAGCTTCGACATGGTTAGCGGTCGGGGGAACACTTCTTCGACTCATCATCAGCTTTGCGATTGCCTTTCTCCTCGGTTCGGCTTTAGGCGTCATCGCTGGAGTCTATAAAGGCTTCGCCAATTTCATGCGTCCGCTAGTCATCACCTTAAGAACGCTTCCGACAGCGGCCGTGATTTTGATTTTGATTGTATTGCTTCGCCCGATATACGCTCCGATTATTATCGTCTTTCTTATCATTTTCCCGATTTCTTATGAGTCGATGGCAACCGGCATCAAAAATGTCAGTCGCGAAGTGCGAGAAGCGGCTAAAATTGACGGCGCGACTCGCTTGCAGTCCATCATTCGCATTAAAATTCCGCTTTCGATGCCCTATGTTCTCCTCGGCGTTGTCTCTAGCCTAGGTCTCGGCATGAAAATATCGATTATGTCAGAAATCATCGCCGGCTCAAATCGCATCGCCGGACTCGGTCGCCTCATTCACCTCGCGTATATTGAAGCCGACATGACGAGAATTGTCGCCATCTCGATCTTTGCTATTATTCTCATTGCCTTAATTGATCTCGGAATGTATTTTGCCAAGAAAAAATTAAAAGGTCGATAAAAACCTGTTTGATCCGTCGGCGTCAAAACATCGAGCGATCGCGCCGATGGGCAAAGTAGATGTTCCTCGATTCGGCCAGGGACTTTTTATTTCGGCCATCCAAACGTCGAGGATTGGCTTCCTGATTTGAATCTTTTACCCAACCACAGATAGGGCAAATTTCACCATCTAAGCCTTTGCTAAGAGTGAATTCTCCACAACAAGAACAACATTTTCTCATCATGTTTTCATTATAAAGCGTATGAGAATAAATATATACGTAGGGATAAAGAAATAGCAGCGGAATATTTCTATTAGTAGATATTTAGTATTTAATTATAATGCTCAACATGTGGAAAACTCGTTATGCGAGAAAATGTCTTGTTTATTGATAGAGAATCAGAACAAAGAAAAAACACGATAAAATCTAATAAAACTATGTAATGGTTAACATAATGGACATTATGCGAAGTTGCTTGTGAATAGCAATTCCACTGAATTGATGACAAAAAGGTCATCCGTCACCATTTCGGCTATACATAATAAAAAAAGAACCGTGAATGAATTTTCCGGTTCCGTTTGTTTATTTAAAGATTATCGGCGCGATAAGATTTGCTCGAGGCTGATGCGTTCGCGCTCTTCTTTTGAGAAGATATTAACGATGACATGATAGGCATCGACTAATATCCATCCCGAATTTTCGCTGCCTTCCACGTGATTGATACTGCCTTTAAGAGACTCAATCTTTTTGACAACCGCTTCTTTGATAGCGTTCATCTGGCGTGGATTTGTAGCCGTGACAAGAATGTAATACTCACTAAAAGGTGTCCGATCGCGAACGTCGATGATTTGAACGTCTTCCGCTTTCGTCTCTTCTAACATCTTAAGAATACCTTGGGTATACTTATCTGGATTCAATGTCCTTCCTCCTTCCTAAGTAAAGTTGCATGCAGGCGTCCGTCAATGGATTATTAATATCTTTGCCGTTAGCTAGAAGATAATCGCGGTTTGCGATTAGGACCATGACAAAGCCAAGATAATAATTCTGATAGCACTTTTTAATTAATGGCCGCGAGTTAAAACCGCGTAGTGGATCAATCTTGTCGGCACAGTATATAATTTTTCCAAGGGGACTCATATGCGGTTTGCCAGTCGCGTGAAAGCGAATCGCGTCGAGAATTTCTTCATCTTTAATACCAAATTCTTTTTCAGCAAGATAAGAGCCGACGAATTGGTGATATGAGAACTCAGGCTGGTTAACATAATCTTTAAATTGTCTTTTCATGATTGCAATCGTCTGCGCTGTGTCATAGCCCTTGCCAAGATCGTGAAGCAATCCGGCAATGTAAGCTTTCGGATAATCGTTTCGCTCATTTTTATAGGCGATTGAACGCGCTAAATGAGCGACTGAAAGAGAATGTTCGAAGCGTTCTTTATCAAGCATCGCGCTAATCTTCTCTATAAAATAGAGGCGATTTTTTTCGATGTAATCAAGAACCGAAGAAGGAATGTCGACAGACTGCAAATTGCGAACCTTCGTCGAAGAGACATCACCAGTATGATTATATGGCAGTTTCTCAATGTTAAATTTGGTTACATTCGCCTCATTGATTTTGATGTCGGGGCGAGGAATATACACTACCGTCACCAATTTAGTAATCTCCAAGGGCTCGCGCCACTGATGAAACTGATTGACTTGATCGGCGCCGATCAGGAGATAGAATTTCTTTTTTGGATATTTGCTTACGAAGTAGCGAAGTGTATCAATTGTGTAATTAACTTCAGCGTCGGAACGAATCTCGTAATCTGAGATAGTCGTCCCCGATAAGCCGTTTTGGCTAATAGCGAGCGCAAGCATTTTGAGCCGGTGATCGATGTTCACCGCCGGATTTTTCCATCTCGGACTTTTGCTCGGCACAAAAATGACATCGGCGTTAAGCAGAAAACTAGCCGCACTCGCCATTCGCAAATGGCCGTTATGCACGGGATCGAACGCTCCGCCGAAGAGAATAACGTTTTCCACTATTTTATTTTCCTCTGTGGCTTTTGACGATATAAGACAATTGTCTTTCCGATTATTTTTATCAGTTCGCAATTAAGTTTGCTGCAAATTGCTTTAGCAAAATAATCGGCTTCATGGCTAGCGCTCTTATTGACCGCCACTTTAATTAATTCATTGGCTAGAAGCGCCTTATCAAGCATTTCAAAAACTTTATCATCGAGATTATCTTTACCGATGATGTAGCGCATTTTTAACTTATTGCTCAAGGCAAATAATTCTTGCCGATCTTTATTACTTAGCATCTTTGATCTTTGACCTCGTCGTATAGAAGGAAACACCCTTAGGAACATAGAGGCGGAAAGTCTGGTTTGCCCCGGTAAAAGAGAACCAGCCTAAACCGTTGATACCAATGTCGCGCGAACCCTCTTCATCGACGACGATATCATAAATGTCGAAATCTTTAAGGCTTTGTAAATTTTTGGAAGTCGGGTGGAGCAAGTTTTTATTAAGGGTTTTTAAAAACTGTTTATTCGCATCGGGCATGACGTTTTTCTTAAGATCGACATCATCAGAAAAATAGCATCCCACCGCTGTTTTTTCACCTTCAACCAGCTCGATGCGCGCCAGGCCTCCGATAAAGATGGATTGACTTTTGGCGATGGTGAATTTGCGCTTCTCGACTTTTTTGATTGGGACGATAGCCTTTAGGACTGGCTTTTCAACTTTTTCGAGGATGGAATTATCGTTTCCAAGCCCGGGAGTATCATAGAAATAAGTCGACTGGTCAATTGGTATTTGCATAACCTTTATGTTGGTACCGGGATAATTTTGCGTGATGATATTTGTCCGGCTAAAATTTTTATACTCTTTCAGAAAGCCTTCCATCAGAGTCGTTTTTCCGGAATATTTCTGGCCGATGATATAGACATCGCGCCGCTTGCGCAAATCTTTAATTGTGTCGATTACTTCGCGAATGTTGTAATTTGCTGAGGCGCTGACTAATTTGACATCGAGAACTTTTAGTTTTTCGACTCTGAGGCGATGAGCGACATATTCTTTGAGCTGCTCGTCATCGATATCATCGGGAAGAATATCGCGCTTGTTTGCTAAGACCAAAATATCGAGTCCGGATAACCAGTGGTTAAGGGCGCGGATGAATCCGGCCTCAAACGAGAATAAGTTGATGACATAGACAATTAAAGCGTCGGTCGCCTGAGCGTCGGCTATCAGGGTAAAAAACTCATGATCAAGGCTTGCTTCTTTGGGGGCGAGATTATATTTTTCGCTATGAAAGCACTTTGAACAAAAAAGGATTCCCTTTGATAAGTCTTGCAAAAATTCGTTTTCGACATAGCCGTCTTTTTGCTGATCCTTGCTTTGCAAGACAACGCCGCACGAGTAGCAGCGGCGAATAATGTTTAACTTAGCCATTATCTTTCCTCCCAGCTAATTAAGAGATTTAAACGTTTCATCTTCTGATATCGCGGGGCGTCAAACCAGCGATTAAAGCGCGTCGTCCACTGATCATCTTCGACGAGCTTCTCGGTTAAGATGACGCGAATGCCAGCCCCGTTTCCACAAGCCACATCAGTGATGATTTGGTCGCCGACCATCATGACCTTGGTGAGATCAATATTTTGCTTTTTGATAAACTTTCTAAGTTTAAGTGCAAAGGGTTTGTATAGTGAACCGACGTAGCGAACCCCCAACTCTTGTGCGTAAGTTGAGACGCGTTTCGAAGTATTGTTTGACACGACGATAATTTCGATTCCCGCCTCGCTCAATTTCTCTTTTAAGGCACGGGCTTTTTCCGTGGGACGCAATTGGTTAAAAGCGTCGAGAGTATTGTCGAGGTCGACGAATAAAATCGAGATTTGATGCTTTTGGAAAAAAGTGGGCTCGATGTCATAAATGCTCTTAGCCACACAAAACGGAATGAAGCGTTTATTCATATTCTTATTTTACAAATATTAATTGTAAAAACATAGACAAATACCAAAAAATATTAAAAAGAAAGGCGACAATAATTCTATGTCGCCTTGCTAGTTATTAACCGCGCGGAAAATTATTTCTTGGTCTCCTCTTCCTCAAAAATCGATATCTGTTTATATTCTTCGCTGTTTTCGTCGATTTCTTCACTGTTAAAGACGCGGATTACTTTTTCTTTGATGGGCGGTTCGTGGGCGACAAGTGACTTATCGATCATAATATCTTCTTCGCGATAGACGATGGCGAGGTTCGATCGACGTGGCAAGGTGATTGTGCCTCTGGCATATTTTGTCCGTGGAGTAATGTAAAAATCTTCAATTGGAACTTCAATTACGGCTTTATTATTGGCCTGCACTCGCAAGATAATTTTCACATCTTTCGTATTAATTTTGCGGGCGTAGATCAAATTGTGAGGTTCGTTTTTAAAACACGGATAAATTGGAGTTGTCTTTCCTAGACGAACTGTTAATGGCGTGTTTGCATAATCGTAAATGCGAATGTGACCGGCATGCGTCAAGAGAGCAATTTTCGCCTTTTCGTCTTTTTCAAAGACGAGCAATTTGACAATTGTCGCTGGTTTCAATTCGGCGACGGCTTTGACACCGCCCGATTTAAGAGTGCCGATAGAAACATCATTTTCGTTAAAGAGTATAGACCCGCCCGCGCTTGTCAAGACGAGGATATTGCTGTCACCGCTCGTCACCACCACATCGGCGATTTCATCCTCGCCAATCAGCTTCATGGCCGTAATCGGACGAGCGTAGCGAATGACGACAAAATCGCTTAGGCGAACGCGTTTAATTTGCCCCTTCTTCGTCACAAGAGCTAAGAATAGATCATCTCGGAATTCATTGACGGCAAAGGCGCAGACAATTTTTTCTTTGTATTCGAGGCTGATCAAATAGTTAATGTGTTTGCCTTCTTCTTTCCATTTGGTTTCGATAATCTCATGAATGGGAATGTAGAGATAGTTGCCGCGATTGGTAAAAGCCAAGATGAAATCAGTCGTGACGGCCTGGCCGCGATAGACTAAGATATCGTCTTCTTTCATGCCCGGTAGGGAATCGGCCCCGCTGCCGCGATATGATTTGACTGAACTGCGTTTGATATATCCATCTCGCGTGATGGCAATCATCACGTCTTCTTTGGCGATTAAATCACGTTTATCGATTTGCAAATTAATCCCTTTTTCGACAATCTGCGTGCGGCGGTCATCGCCGTATTTCGCGGCGATCGCCTTTAAATCGGCGATGATGACGCGGTCTAATTTTTTGCGGTCTTCAAGGATGCCCTGCAATTTCAAGATCGTTTTTTCTAGAGCGTCCTTTTCTTTGACGAGCGTTGTGATATCGGTATTTGACAACTTATAAAGTTGTAACATGACGATAGCTTCGCTTTGCGCTTCTGAAAAGTCGAATTTTTTCTGCAGGTTTTCTTTCGCGCTGGCTTTGTCTTTTGAAGCCCTGATCACTTCGACGATTTTGTCGAGGATGGAGATGGCTTTGATCAAACCGTCAACGATGTGCAGACGGGCTTGAGATTTACTCAAATCAAAGTGGCTGCGCCTTGTGATGACGTCAACTTGATGATCGATGTAGGCATCGATAATCTGCAATAGATTAAGGGTTTTTGGCCTTCCGTTAACGATGGCGACGACGTTGGCAGAGTATGAACTTCTAAGCTGCGTTTTATTAAAAATGTATGCGAGTATAATCTCGGGTTTCGCGTCTTTTTTTAAATCGATAACGATGCGGAGACCCTTGCGATCGGATTCATCGCGAACCTCAGCGATGCCGTCGATCTCTTTGCCGTGGCGAATCTTATCTAACTCATAAACAATTGAGATTTTTACTGTCTTATACGGAATTTCTGTGATGACAATTTGCTTCTGTCCATTTTCTTCGACGATTTGCGTTTTGGCCGCCACTTCAATGCGTCCGCGACCGGTTTCATAAATGCTTTGCAAGCCGTCACTTTCATAGATCAGACCACCTGTTGGAAAATCCGGGCCCTTGATAAAATTCATCAAATCAAGGGGTGTCACGTTGATATGAGTAAGTCGCCAGATGACGGCATCAACGACTTCACGAAGGTTGTGTGGCGGAATCTCAGTTGCTAAAGCAACTGCAATGCCTTCACTACCATTTACTAAAAGGTTGGGGAAACGGGCGGGCAAAACGCTTGGTTCAAAATCGGTATCGTCAAATGTTAAATCCATGTCGACCGTCTTTTTTTCAAGGTCGCGCGTCAGTTCTTCGGCGATTTCACTAAGCCTCGCTTCGGTGTAGCGATAAGCGGCCGGAATGTCGCCGTCAATGCTGCCGTTATTGCCTTGAAAGTCCACTAGAGGAACACGAACTTTCCAGTCTTGGGACATGCGGGCCAAGGCATCATATATCGAGGAATCGCCATGCGGGTGATATTTACCCATTACCGCACCGACGGTGTGAGCGCATTTTTTGGTTGGACGAGTCGAAATATTACCTGATTCATACATCGAGTAAATAATGCGTCTTTGCACGGGTTTTAAGCCGTCGCGGACGTCGGGAATGGCACGATCTTGAATAACATATTTAGCATATGTCGCATAGCGATCACCCATCACTTCTTCAAGAGGCTGGTTAATGATTTTTTCCTTGATAACTTCGACGGTTTCAGGAACTTTTTTAGCCATTATTTAATCTCCTCAATGAAGCGGTCGACGATATTAAAGTCAACGTTTTCTTCAACCCATTTGCGGCGCACCGCCGCATCTTTTCCCATCAGGATACTGACGCGTCTTTCCACGAGAAGAGGGTCTTCTATCTTGACGCGAACAAGCTGCCGCGTCCGCGGATTCATCGTCGTTTCCCAGAGCTGGTCGGCGTCCATCTCACCAAGGCCTTTGTAGCGGGAAATCTTGTAGCCGGCTCCGATATTTTTCTTCGCTTTTTCAAGCCCTCGCTCATCCCAAGCGTATTCGTATTCGATAGCCTTGTTAACCTCTTTATAAACGCGGTAAAGAGGAGGGACGGCAACGTATATTTTTCCTTTGTTAACAAGAGGTCTCATGTAGTGATAGAAGAATGTCAAAAGCAGCGTTTGAATGTGGGCTCCGTCGGTATCGGCGTCGGTCATGATGATGATTTTTCCATATTTGGATTCATCGATATCAAAGTTTTGGCCGACTCCGGCTCCAATCGTCGAAATAATGGTGGAGAATTCTTCATTCTTCAACATTTTCTCCATTGTGACATTGTCGGTGTTTAATGGTTTACCACGAAGCGGTAAAATAGCTTGATGAAGGCGATCTCGACCCTTGCGAGCCGTGCCACCCGCCGATTCACCTTCAACGATGAACAATTCGTTTAAAACGTATTCTTTTGATTGGCAAGGAGTTAACTTATCGCTGATAATCAAATCACTTTTCGCTTTTTTTGTGCTTCTTGCCTCGTCTTTGGCTTTGCGAGCAGCTAAGCGGGCATCGCGAGAATCGCTAATCTTTTTAATGAGGTTGACGGCAAACTCCTTATTTTCGTTTAAATAGTAAGTTAACTTACTATAAATAAAGTTATTGACGGCCTGAATAGCTTCTGGTGTGCCGAGTTTTGACTTGGTTTGACCTTCGTATTGAAGGAGCGTCTCCGGTATTTTTAAAGACAAAATAGCGGTTAGTCCCTCGCGAATATCGCCGCCTTCGATTTTGTTTTTCCCTTTTAAAAGGGAATGTTCAGTAACGAAGTCGTTGACTGCTCGCGTCAGACCGATGCGAAAACCAGTCTCGTGTGTACCACCATCCCTGGTCCGGACGTTATTGGCGTAGGAATATATCGATTCATTGTAGTCCTCGATGCAATATTGCATCGCGCATTCAATTATGATGCCGTTTGCCTCGTCTTCAAAAGAAACGATATTTCCTAACGGTTTCTTGTTTGTATTCAAAGTTGCGACATATTCTTTAAGGCCATCAACATAGTAAAACTCATGCGACAAATCCGTTCTTTCATCCTTAAGGATGAAGCGAACTTTTTTCAAAAGAAAAGCACTCTCTTGAAGGTGGTTATATATCGTATCCCATTTGAAATCTATCGAAGCAAAAATAGTGGCATCTGGTTTAAAACGAACAAGTGTTCCATGTTTGATAGTTTTGCCGGTAATCTCAAGAGGAGTGACTAATTTTCCGCCATTTTCGAAACGGAGATGATAAATCGAACCATCGCGATAAACGGTGACATCGAGAAACTCGCTTAAGGCATTGGTTACGGAGGCCCCTACACCATGGAGACCAGCGCTACTTTTATAGACGGCATCGGAGAATTTTCCACCCGAATGCAAAGTTGAAAAGATAAGTTGAACCGCTGGCATATTCGTCTGTTGATGGAGGTCGACAGGGATACCGCGACCTTCATCTTCAACCGATAAAGAGCCATCTTTGTGAATGATTACGGTTATTTTACTTCCAAAACCAGATAAGGCCTCATCAACGCCGTTATCAATGACTTCCCAAACTAGGTGGTGAAGACCAGATGAATTTGTTGAACCGATATACATCGCCGGTCTTTTACGAACGCCGGAAAGACCTTCAAGAATATCGATATCGGCGGCTGTATATGTACTTTTAATCGTTTTTTCGCTCATCTTGTCCTCGCGAGTTCTAAATCAATTCGTAATTATAACAAATAAGTTTTGAAAAGTAATGATACTTTTATATAATAAATAAGCATTTAACGCGTGAGGACTTATGGATATTAT
>CAYYIC010000005.1:0-3231 GCA_964471005.1 uncultured Staphylococcaceae bacterium
CACGACCGAACTATTTAATGCTTGGGGCATCGGCGAAAACAACATGGGCCTCCTCCTCGTTTTATATTTTGACGCTAATGGCGAAGAGTACACCTATCGCGAAACAACCTATGAAATGGGCAAGAAGATGATGGGTTATCTCCCAGCTTTTCGCATGAGTGGCTTAATTGATGATTACTTTGATGATCCTGCCATTTCGCCGTCTGATTACGATCAGCGGCTCATCTCCTTATACTTTGGCATCATGCAAGAATTGTATTTAAATGTCTATGGCTATGATTCGTACGATTATCAGAGTTTTATGGATGAATACGAATTTAATAAATATGAAGACTATGATCTTTTGCCAAGTGACTACGAAAGAGACCCATTGCCTCTTTGGGCGTGGATATTAATCGCCGCCGGCGTCATTCTTTTTGCCATATTTCCCGGTCGTTTTATACTTCCTTATCTCATCTCAGGTTTCACGGGAGGGCGAGGTGGCGGCGGAAGTTCGGGCGGCTACTGGTTTCGCCGTTAGAACCCTCGCCACACATGAAAATTAATCTTCCTGACAATTTAAGATATCCGCTCCAGACCCTTATCGCCGCCAAAGACGCGAATATTTTGGCCTCCGATTATCTGCTTAAATATTTGCTTAATAGCAACAGTTATTCTCTTGAACGCGAATTCAAACGCCGCTCGGCGGCCTCACCGGCCAAAGAGCACCTCTTTGCCACCGTGTTAGCTGAAGAGTTGACTAAGAAAAGGCAAAATCGCGTGAAGATTATCCTTGATCATCTCGACGGAAAATGTACCTACTTATCGAGTCAGCGATACCGCGATAATCCCTTCTTGAAGACAATAAAAATTACCGACCAGCAAGTTGGCAAATGGCAGTTGGCGTCCGACCGATATATGCCATATCAAGCTTTTGCTTATAAAGATATCGAAGTCGGTTCACGGGCCTTTGAAGAGAAGACAAAATTCGGCTATTTTGATGAGGCCTTTTCCTTTCCCGTCGTCATGGAAGATAAGCGCGTGTGGATGAGCATAACGCCCCATGAGATCGAGACGATGGAACCCGCCATCGATGAGGCGTCTGGTGTCGTCGCCGTGATGGGCTTAGGATTTGGCTACTTCCCCTTTATGATCGCCCAAAAAGAGGCGGTTAAAAAAATCGTCATCTTTGAAAAAGACCCTGAAATCATCTCACTATTTACGCAATACCTTTGGCCACAATTTCCCAATAAAGAGAAAATTACGATTATCGAAGGCGATGCCCTAATCGACTTCAAAAAATGCGTAAGCAAAGCAAACCCCGATTATGCCTTTATCGATATTTGGCAAGGTGTCGATGATGGTTTACCCATTTTTGTGAAGATGAAGGCTGAGGAAAAGGCTTTCCCCCAAGTGCGGTTTCGCTACTGGATTGAAAAATCGCTAATAGCGATGGTCCGCCGCATCGTCATCACGATTTTAGAGGAAGCCGTAGAAGGCTATACGTCCGCTGACTATCAAAAAGAGGAAGGACCCATCGACGTGATTTTTAATGATTTGTTTAAAAAAATCGCGACCATAAAATTCGCTACTTTTGACGACATCCATGAGTTATTAAGCGACGAGGGAATCAAAAAGGTTCTCAAGCGATAATTTCTAATTATATGTATCCCCTTTCAATATAGTTTTAATTGTTTATATGGGTAATAATGAATAAGACCTATCGGTCGATAAAAATATGAAAAGTATTCGCGAATTATATCGAATCGGGCAAGGGCCTTCGAGCTCCCACACCATGGGACCGCAGAAAGCCGCGGCTTTTATTCGCAATAAATATCCCGATGCCACCTCTTACGACGTCATTTTATATGGCTCTCTCGCTTTTACTGGCCGCGGCCACCTCACCGATCAAACAATCATTAATACCTTGGCTCCGCGCCCGTGCCGTGTCGCCTTTGACTACACGAGTAAAGTAGCCCACGCCAACACCTTTGACATCACCGTTCACCAAGCCGATCAAGAAGACGTTAGACACCGCATACTATCATTGGGTGGGGGAGCGATATCGATCGATGGTGCGACTTTTTTTGAAGTCGGCGATAAATACACCGAAAAGTCATTTGAGGAAATCAAACGCCTGTGCCTCGCTAATAACTGGCGTTTTTACGATTATGTCGCGGACCGCGAAGGGCCGGAGATTTGGCCTTTTCTTGCCAAAGTTTGGAAGCAGATGAAACTGACGATTGATAACGGTCTTAACAACCGCGGTTTCTTACCGGGTTCTTTAAAAATATATCGCCGCGCTGGCGACTTATATAACGTCTTTGACGAAAACGAGACGCTGGCCGCTCGCTCATACCGCCTGATTAGTTCTTACGCCTTTGCCACCGGTGAAGAAAACGCCAGCGGAGGCATTGTCGTCACCGCCCCGACGTGCGGTTCCTCAGGAACAATGCCCGCCCTTTTAAAATATATGTCCGAACAGTACAAATACTCCGATGAGGAAGTATGGCAAGCTTTAGCGACGGCCGCCCTGATTGGCAATATCGTCAAACATAACGCCTCGATAAGCGGCGCCGAAGCCGGCTGCCAAGCCGAAATCGGAACAGCCTGTTCAATGGCGGCAGCGGCCTATGCCGAACTTTTAAAACTCGACTTAAATCAGATTGGTTCAGCGGCCGAAATCGCCCTCGAGCATAATCTTGGCCTCACTTGCGATCCGATTGGCGGTTACGTCCAAATTCCCTGCATCGAAAGAAATGCGGTCGCGGCCTCAAAGGCCATCACGGCCACTCTTTTAGCCAAGTACATCGCCGGAACCCACGCCATCTCCTTTGACGCCGTCGTCGAAACGATGCTTAAAACCGGCAAGGATATGAAGAAGGCTTACCGCGAAACCGCCAAAGGCGGACTGGCTAATCTTTACAAGGGTCTAAAGAAAAGCCGCGCCAAAAAATAATCGTCTCAAACTAAATCTTTGGCATATGTTAATATTGTTAATGTGAAGATTGCCATTATTGGCGCAGGCGCCTCTGGCCTTGTCGCCGCCATCAAATACAAAGAGAAATCGCCCGCGAGCGAAGTTTTTTTATTTGATCGCATGGACGATGTCGGCAAGAAAATTCGCGCGACCGGAAACGGCAAGTGCAATATTGGAAATCTCGATACGTCCTTTGTCTCTTATGCGAATGCGCAATTTGTCGAAGACATAATTAAAGAATACGATCAGGAAGAAACGCTTCTTTCCCTTGG
>CAYYIC010000005.1:3331-19905 GCA_964471005.1 uncultured Staphylococcaceae bacterium
GGTCTTTGCCCGCTTCGCGTTCAGGAAGACGTCAAATCGCTGTTTGGACAGCGCCTGCATACCATCGCAAGCCTCTTTATCAACGGCGAATTGATCCATGAAGAATATGGCGAAGTGATGTTTAAAAAAGATGGTTTATCGGGCATCGTGATCATGAACTTGTCGTCGCTGATCGGGCGAAAAAAAGCCGAAAACGCGACCATATATCTCGCCATTTTGAATCAGAATAATGAAATTATAACTGCCAAAAACCTCTTTGAAATGAGCAAGGTGAGCGCCAACCCCCTCTTAGCTTTTGTTGGCGAGGAAATGGCGGCCTATATTATGAAACTATCTAACGTCAAAGCCGATCACGTTTTGTCCTTTGAAGAATGTCAGAAAATTGCCGCGAAAGCAGCGGCCATCCCCTTTACTTACGTCGATCGCTACAACTTTTCCTTCTCGCAAGTTACTCTCGGGGGCATCGCGATCGAAAATCTCCATCGCGATCTCTCCTCAAAAATTGAAAAGAACGTCTCCTTTATCGGGGAAGTCATCGATGTTGATGGCCCGTGTGGCGGATATAATCTGCGGTGGGCAATCGGCTCCGCTCTTTGGGCCATTAAAAACATTTAAAATCATCCTTAATTAAAAAAAGAGCCCCATTTCCGAGGCTCATAAAGAAGATAATAATAATTTTTTTAACTTATTTTTCTTCCTTGTCAGTGTGGATGAGATATTGCTTGTAAGGAATCTCGATGTTGTTGCGGTCAAACAAGAGCTTCATCTCTTTGTTCAAATCGCGCGCGACTTGATATTTTTTTAATTCATCGGTTTTGGCAAAAACGCGAACCACGAGCCCCGAATCAGATATTTCTTGAACTCCGCGGTAAAAGGGACCTTCGACGATATCGGGAATTTTCTTCTTAATCTCTTCGAGATTGGCAATAATGATCTTCTCGATTTTTTCGATATCTTCTTCAAAGGCTACCGGAATATCGCAAATCGCCGGCGATAAGAAGACAGATGTATTGATTGTTTGCCTTAGATCAGAGTTGTTGATAACCATGATGTCTCCGCCGAGATCGACTAAAGTCGTGGTCCGGACGCCGATTTCGGTGACCTTGCCGCGAAAGCCGTGAACTTGAATAATGTCGCCGACTTGAAATTGGTTTTCAAACATGATGAACAAACCGCTGATGACATCTTCGATAAGGCTTTGCGCCCCAAAGCTTAGGGCTAAACCTAAGATTCCGGCGCCAGCTAGGAGAGTCATCGTTTGAACGCCCCAAGCGCTAAGAATCAGGAAAATACCGGCGATGACGCTTCCGTATTTAAAAACGCTTCGAATGATGACCCAAACGGTTGATTTTTTTCTAAATCGCTTAATGAGCAAATCGATAATGATTTTAACGATTTCATTAATGGCCCAAACGAAGAAAACGATGACGACGGTTTCAATCAGGGGAATGCCATTATTAATAAACAAGTTCGCCACATTAAAGAACTTGCCGACCGTATTGTTGATAAAAACCCCAAATGGCGTGACCGCTAAGGCGGGAACGGTCCCAAAGATAATGGCAAAAATAAAGACCGTGGCAATGACTGACAAAACAACAATCATCCGCACTAGTCCTTTTTTGGCCGTCTTAACAACCTTTTTCTCTTTTTCCATAATTTTCACCTCTTGAAAATATATAACTACACACTTAGTGTGTGAATTATCTCCGTGTAATAAACTTGGTTAATCAATTTACTCAGCGAAAGCTCGAGATCGTAATATTGTTCCGCGGGTTTCTCGATTGTAGCACTATAGACAACTGTTGGCCCCAATGCTTCAGCAGACAAATTGTAATTGTATGAGGTAAGGTAATTCCGGTCCTCATCCAAACCGATGATGGAGCATGAAGCGGATTGAATGATGGCAAAAGGATCGTCAGTGGTGATGATGACATCATAAGAAGAGCCGTTATCGACAAATGAAGTGAGCTCCCATCGATACATCTTGGCCGTCATGAATGTGACCGGTTCGAGGACGACATTCTTTTCTTTATTGGTGTCCGAATCGATGTAGCGGGCGCGAAGAGCGGCAGAATGGGGGGCGTTGGGCATCAAGTGCTCGATGCGTACTTGCGCGCCTTCAGATTGGCCGCTTTCCTCGGCAAAGGAAACAGGCAGTGAAGTAATTAGATTATTTTGGAAATAGACATCGACCCAAATCTCAATAGAGATGTCCTGGGGATTGTCAACATAGACAGAAAAGACGGCGTATTCCGACCCTACATCTTGAACATAGAGGGAGCCAAAGAAGCGGAAGGGCGTCGAAAATGCATATTCATCGAGGATGATGGCGGCTTCTTCTCCGCTAAGATAAACCACCAAGCGAAGATGGATGGTGACATTATAATTGGATATATTTTCTAATGTCGTTGTCGCCGTCTTTCCTTCGATCAGAATTGATTGGTACTGAAGATTGTTCGGATCGTATTTCTGCGGCTGAGGGTATTCTTCTTCATAGACATAGGCGTATTCCAAGATGGCGCTTTCAACTTTCGATTCAGGATCGAAGTATTTCGTGTCCACCAAGTAAGTTAAAGTGGATGACTCTTCATTTTGACTAATTTCGGGATCGAGGCGGACATCGAAGATAAATCCGGCCAGAGAATTGGTTAGCTGAACAGTTTCAGAATTGAGAGTCTCGCGGCCAAAGCCGAGGTCAGCGGAAATTAGCAATGTGTAACTGAATGAGCTTCCAAAAACGATCTGCGAGCCTTGGCTTTCGCCCAATTCAAGTGATATGTAGTATTTTTCGGTGCTTCCTTTAACCTCAAGACGAAGAGTTTCGGGAGCAATTCGCTGATCGGGATCTTGAACATCGAGGCGATAGACGATTTCGTTTCCGATGGCATCGACGGTTAAAAAATCAGCAGTTACTGGATTCTGGTTGGCGATGACGACGGTGACGACGACGGTGGCTGTCACGGCAAAAGAAGCCAGCATCTTGGCGATTAGCTGCCGTTTTTTTTCATTCTCGCGAACCTTTTTTATGCTAGCCATAATTTCTTTATATAGAAAAGGACTTCTCACTCCATTCTATGTTCGTGATAGAACCATAGCAACAAAATAATATATAAATTATTTTTGATTATTTCTTTTTCCAACATCCCTCATAGCCTTCTTTTTCGAGCTCTTCTTTTGGAATAAAACGCAAGGCTGCCGAGTTGATGCAGTAGCGGAGGCCGCCATCTTTTTTCGGGCCATCGGTAAAGACGTGACCGAGGTGGATATCGCTAGCTTTGGTTCTTACTTCGACGCGGTGGCGAAGCAAAGAATAATCGTCGAGATTGACTAATATACCATCTTGAAGAGGCCTTGTAAAACTCGGCCATCCTGAGCCTGAGTCGAATTTGTCATACGAAGCAAAAAGAGGTGTGCCATCGACGGCATCGACATAAATGCCCTCCTTGTGATTATTCCAATATTCATTATCAAAAGGCGGTTCAGTCGCATTTTCAAAGATTACTTTTTTCTGAAAAGCGCTCAATTCGGGAATTTTCTTTTTCATCTTTATGTCCTCTTACCAATTAACGTGTAATTTATGATGCATCATAAAAATGATGATATAAAGAAAACCCGCGGTTTGTCCACGGGCTTTTTGGTGACTAAATAATCAGATTACTCGGTCGCTGGCTTCGCTTCCTTGGACTCGAGATGTTTCGGCTCACCGTGTTTGACAAAGAGCATCGTGACACCGGCGGCGATGGAAAAGAAGATGGCGTAGGGGAAGAGCGTTAGCGTCATACCATAAGCGTCCATCAAAAGACCAGATATGACGGGCGTGACGGCTTGCGCGAGCATGCTTGCGGCGTAGTAATAACCAGTGAATACGCCGATATTTGGACCCTTGGACATTTCGACGACCATCGGATAGGAGTTGACGTTGATGGCCGCCCAGCCAAAACCGACGACGACCATCGCGGCATAGATAATCCAGCCAAGCGATAAATCGAGGCTGGCGATGAAGGCGAGAATAAAACCGAGAATCAAAACAACGATTCCCGCGAGAATGGTGTTTTTGCGGCCAATTTTAGTTGAGAGAATGCCAATTGGATAGAAGGCGATGAGAGCGGCTACAAAGCCAACCATGGCGGGGAAGGCATAATTTTCAATGCGCAAAATATTTTGAGCATAGAGCGATAATTTGCTCGAAGCAGCATTATAAGCAAAGAACCAAAGGAAGATAGAAACGAGGATGAGAATAAAGCTCTTTCTGACATCAGGAGCCATTTTTTCGCCCTTGCTGCCTTTGGCAATCTTTTCGTCTTCTTCGGTTTCGATGCCGAGGCGCAACGATTCGCGGCGCATCTCGTCAGACCACTTAACTTCTTTGACTAAGAACATGAAGACCGCGAGGAAAGCCAGCATTAAACCAGCGACAATTCCAAATAGATATAGGTAGTTAAAGGTATCATAGTTTGATGCTTTCATGGTGCCGACGAACATGATCAGCACAAGAGAGATAGCTCCCCCAATTGTGCCCATGGCATTGATGATGGCGTTGGCCTTTGAACGAAGAGGCTTAATAGTAACATCTGGCATCAGCGAAACGGCAGGAGTTCTAAATGCGCACATAGACATTAAAACGATTAGGAGAATGGCAATAAACGAGGCTAGATAAATCCAATTCGGCTGCGTGATATTTTCAAAGATGTAATCGGCCCGAGCAGTGGAGACAAAGTCGGCCACTTCGGTGATATATGTGAAACTGCTGCCTTCGAGAAGGACTCTTGTGTGGTCAGCTCCGCCAACTGTGAAATAGTATCCGATAGTCTTCAAGTTGCCGTCAAGAATCGGAAACATTGCCGATATTTCGGCAGCTCGAACAGCAGTGAATTGGAAATAGTCGACGACCGCCAGCGAAACAAAGACGACAGCGGCGATAATTGTGCCGATTAAAATATAGGGCTTTCTCTTGCCCATTTTCGTCACCGTTTTATCCGACCACGCTCCAAAAAGAGGCAGCAAGATGAGGGCTAATATATTGTCGAGAGCGAGCAAGAAGCCCGATCCGGCTTGGCCAAGACCGAAGTTGTTGACGAGGATGATAGACATGACGCCATCGTAGATTTGCCAGAACATGCTGATGAGCAAAAATGCCAAACCAACCAAAAACGTTCGCTTAACGTTAAATTTCATGAAGATCTCCCCGTGTGCTTACACATACCTAAATAAGATAATAACATAAGAACTAATTACTTTATAGAATAAAAAATGGAGATTTACGGCTTTATTGATTCAAAAATGTAATTGGAACTTTCCTTTTCGGCAAGCTTTCTTTTATCTTCACTATCGATCGTCCAGGAAATGACGGTCATTCCCCGGCGGCGAAGGCGACGAAGTTTTTTATAGGGCATAAAGTTTATATCAAAGGCGATGAACGAGGGTTTTGAGATAAAGCGAATGTTAAGTGACCGAAACATCCAAGCGGCGAATCCACCAAGATTTTCTAATCCGAGGGAGATGAGTTGGCCATATGGATATTCTTTTGCGTGATTTTTACTAAGCCAACGAATCGCGTAAGGATTAAACGACTCGATAGCGATGTTATTCGTCATTGGATATTTTTCTAATAGCTTAAGAATGGACTGAGGAAGTTGAGGATTAAAATCTCCGTCTACTTTCATCTCGATTAAAAGCGGCACGCGACCTTCGACGACTTCGAGGACTTGATCTAATGTTGGGATCTTCTCTTTAGAAAGCAAAAGCGATGTTTGCTCCAAATCCGCTTTCGTCATTTCGCTGATGCAGCGAGTAAGACCTGCTACTCTTGATAAATCATTGTCATGGACAACCGCGAGGGTTCCATCTTTCATCAGATGGACATCGAGCTCAATTCCATAACCATGTTCGACAGCCGCTTTAAAAGCGCTGAGACTATTTTCATCGCATCTTTCATCGTGCAACCCCCGATGGGCCAGCGGTCTTTTTAAGAAATTGGTCAAATCATTCATAGCTTCATTTCCCTTTACAACTATTTTACCTATTTATGGTGATAATGTTACGAACTTTTTATCAGTTTACAATCGCCGCTATCCGAAACCTGACCTTAAGACAAAGAATGAGAGGCGCGATGCAATAATCACTGGCCCCAATCCATATAAAATTGACGGGGAACATCAACAATCTTTAACCGATATTTACACATTTCTAAAAGAAACCGACAAGCCAATTAGGTCGTAAAAATATGTCTTGTTCTTTGAATTGTCGACTTGCTTTATAATATTTATACACGAGCAAGAAATAATAAGGAGTTTTATATGTCAAAAGAATTATGGGCGTATGCCATCGCCCTCGCCGTCTCGCTACTTGCCATCGGGGTCGCTATTTGGATGGCTTTATGGGTCAAAAAACTGAAGTCGGACAACGCCAAAATTGCTTACGTTTCTAACCTCATTAAGCGTGGCGCTAACACTTTCTTAAAAAGAGAATACACGATTTTGGCAATTTTTGCTGGAATCCTTTTTGTTTTTATTCTTCTTTTTCTGCCTAAACCAATTTGGCAAGTCGGCGACAAAGTAAATATTAACCGCGTCCTACCTAATCTTGCGATGGCTGTCTCCTATCTCATCGGGACCGCTTTCTCCGGCGTTGCCGGAAAAATCGGCATCGACATCGCGACCATCGCTAATGTCAAATCGGCCGAAGCGGCCACCAGAGGCATCAAGCCCTCATTCATGGCTGGGTTTCGCGGGGGAGCCGTCATGGGCATGGCCGTCGTCGCCAGCTGCCTGCTCGGTGTCACATTAGTATTCTGGGCCACTTATAGTTGGACTGGAAACGCGCGAGTATTAATCGGTTTTAGTTTCGGCGCCAGCTCGCTAGCTTTATTTGCCAAAGCCGGGGGTGGTATTTTTACGAAAACAGCCGATATCAGCGCCGACCTCGTCGGCAAAGTTGAACTCGGCATTCCTGAAGATGATCCGCGCAACCCGGCCGTCATCGCCGACAATGTCGGAGATAACGTCGGTGACGTCGCTGGCATGGGCGCTGACTTATTCGATTCCAATGTCGCGTCGCTGGCGGCCGCACTAGTCCTCGCCATCGCCCTAGATCCAAAATATATTTCGCTCGTCTTCTTATTTGCGACAGCTGGTTTATTATCATCGATCATCGGTGTTGCAACCGCCAATATCGGAAAGCATGGGAATCCCACCAAAGCCCTCAATAGCAGCACCTATATTACGACGGCTATCTATTTTGTGCTGACGGCGCTTATTACGGTTCTATTTGATTTCGTCTTTGATGTCGGAACCGGACATAGCTATTGGTTTATTTGGGGATCGACTGTTCTCGGTCTTCTCGTCGGCGTCGTCATCGGCCTCGCCACCGACTACTTCACCGATGATAGCCGCAAACCGGTTCATATGGTGGGGATGGCGTCTGAATCAGGTCCAGCCTTCACCATTTTATCGGGAATTTCCTATGGTTTTTTGAGTGTCTTTCCAGCCATGGTCGGAATTGGCATCTCAGCCTTGGGCTCATATTTATTAGCCGCGAATATTTCGACGGTCATGCCGGCAACCGCCGGTATGTTTGGCATCTCGATGGCCGCCGTCGGCATGCTCTCTATCGTCGGTATGATTATATCTAATGACGCTTACGGTCCGATCGTCGACAACGCCCGAGGTCTTGTCGAGATGGGTAATCTCGGCGAGGAAGCCCTTGAAATTACCGACAAGCTCGATAGCGCTGGGAATACCGTAAAAGCCGTCACAAAAGGCTTTGCCATCGGAGCTGCCGGCCTAACAGTCATCGCCTTATTAGGCGCCTTCATGTCGGAAGCGAATGCTCTTGGAGCTGGTTTGACTGGCTTTGATGTCATGGATCCCGTTATTTTCTTCGGCTTGCTAGTCGGAGCGTCCGTACCCGCTGTTTTCTCAGCTCTGCTCATGCTCGGCGTAAACCGCAACGCTCAACGTATGATTAAAGAAATACATCGCCAGTTCAACGATATTCCAGGTTTAAAAGAAGGTCAGGCTGGAGTTGAACCTGAATACGATAAATGCATTGATATCGCTACTAAAGGCGCGCTTAAAGAATTGGTTGTCGCCGGCCTTTTTGCGATTCTTGTCACGATCGCCGTCGGTTTCATCGGCGGCGTCAAAGCCATCGGCGGTTTCTTGGTTGGCAATATTGTCGTCGGTTTATTGCTGGCGTTATTCATGTCGAATGCCGGTGGTCTTTGGGACAACACGAAAAAATATGTCGAATCCGGTCACCATGGCGGCAAAGGTAGTTTCGCCCATAAAGCAGCCGTCACCGGAGATACGGTCGGCGATCCATTTAAAGATACGGCCGGACCATCGATTAACACGCAGATTACCGTCGTGTCTCTCGTCTCCTCGCTACTGGCGTATATCTTTATTCTCTACAGCATTTTTTAGAAGATGATTTAAAAGAAAAAAGCCGTTTTCGCGGCTTTTTTTGATGGAATCAGAGATTATTACTTAAGAAAACGCTTCTTTTTCTCGTCGATATCAAATCCTAATGTGCCTCCGGGATTCATGATATTATCGGGGTCAAAATGCTTCTTTAGAGCTTTTAAAACCGAATATTCAGTTTTGCCTAAAGAGCCTTCGAGCCACGGTCCGAACATCTTACCGATGCCATGGTGATGAGACATCGAGGCTCCCGCTTTTTGTATCGCGTCAAGAATGCCACTATGATAGGAAATGTAGTCATCGATGTTATTCATTCGCGTGATAAAAATGAAGTAGAGATTCGCCCCTTGCGGATAAGCGTGGGACAAGTGCGTTGTCACGACTGTATGCGGACGAGAGTGGCAGTATTCGCGGACACTTCTGTGAACCTCATCCATGTTTGACCAGAGCACCGAACATTCCAAAGTGTCGGTGAGAATGCCAAAATCTTGCATCGAATCGCGAAGATATGGATCGGTGAAACGGCCCTTTTCCCAGGCTTTAGTGACAATTCCAGTAAGACTCATACCCCCGTGTTTACGGGCGATTCTTTTAATATTTTTGGCGACGTTTTTGGCAAATCCTTTTTCGCCTTCGCTCCATCCGAGAAAAAGGCTTCTTTCCATCGGACGATATCCTTTTAATTTAAAGAGTTTGGCAAGCGGCGATTCGTCGACGCCGTAGAGGCGCATCATCAAATCCGTCTCCTCGGCATCTGAGCAGCGAAAGACCGAGGCAAAACCGGCTTCGCATTGCATCATTTCTCTAGTCGCCTCTTGCGCTTCTTTCCAATTATGAAACATAAATGAGAAGCACTTGCGATTTTCTTTAGTAAGTCGGAAAACGCGAAGTGTGACATCGGTTAAGACGCCGAAAGCCCCTTCGCTCCCCATCATGATGTGATTGAGTGATGGGCCAGTCGCTTCGCGAGGATAAGGTGAAGTTACAATATTGCCGATCGGTGTCGCGTATTTTTGCTCGAGAACTAAGTCTTCGATTTTTCCATAATATGTTGAGTTTTGACCCGCGCCGCGGGTCACGACCCAGCCCCCAACCGAACTATATTCAAAAGATTGGGGAAAGTGCCCACAAGTATAAGCGCGTTTGGCATTAAATAATTTTGGGGCATTGTTTAAAGCTTCTTCGAGTTGAGGACCGCTCATGCCGGCTTGCACGGTGATGGTCTGATCGATTTCGTTAAAGGCGATCACTTTATTAAAGCGAAGGCGCATATCGAGGCTGATTCCCCCTTTGACGCATTCCACTCCGCGCGTTACGCTGCTTCCTCCGCCATAGACGTAGACGGGAATTTTGTGTTTCGCGCAATATGAGACGACTTCTTCAATCTGCTCGCGGGTATCCGGGTACAAGACGGCATCGGGGATATTTTCGACAATTTTCTGCCTTAAGCGCAAGACATCGTGCATCGTTTTGCCATAGGCAACGCTTAAACGCGAGTAATTGTCGATGCGTACGAAGTCATCGCCGAGGATACGTTTAAATTCCGCGATGTGAACATCATCGAGATTTGAAGGCAAAGAGTAATCGACGGGGCCAAAGCCGAGGCTGCCGTCATATTTTTGAAAGTCTTCATCCTTCATGGCAAAGATTTCTTTGACAACTTTATAGAGGTTTTCTTTAGGCCACTTGAAATAGTGGGGGTCTCCCCAGCGAAAAATGGAGCGCCAGCTGCGGGGATCGGCCGGTGTTTCGACCCATTTGGGCGAGAAGTCTTTGTATGGTTTATTTGACATTATTGGTCCTTCCCTTCTTTGATAATTGAACGCAACTCCCAATATAGGGGGCGCAACTGCTTATAAATCCTTTTATAGATGCGCGAGTGCAGGCTTTTATAAATCTCATGAACTTTGAGATTCGGATTGAAGGTCTTCGTATAATGGACCATGTTTTCAATCGCTTGGCGATAGTCTTTAAAGATGCCGAGGCTTACAAAGGCGACCATTGAACTTCCCAGCCCGCAAGCTTCATAAGTCTGTATCCGATAGACGGGTTTGCCAAACATATCGGCGGTGATTTGGCAGATCTCATCACTTTGAGAACCGCCACCAGAAACCGTTAGTCCCGAGATGGTTTGCTTCGAACTCTTTTCGAGGTGTTCCATGCCCTCCCAGAGACCATAACCAATTCCTTCGATGATGGCTTTATAAATATGAACCCTAGTGTGTTCGCTAGAAAAACCGATGATGCTTCCTTTGGCTTCTGGTTGCTTTAAACTCGGCGCCCAGTAAGGTTGAAGAATAAGACCATGGCATCCCGGAGGAATTTCCTTTAATCGGCGATTCAAAAGTTCCTCGGGCGATATTCCTAACTTAGGAGCTTGGAGCACTTCTTTTTCAGCGAATTCTTTTTTGAACCAACTGATCATCCAAAAGCCACGATATACTTGAATTTCGGGATTCCAGGTGCCGATTGTCGCTCCTGGATAGGCCGGCATGAATTGTTGCGGCTCAACATATTTTCGAAGCGTAGTCTGTATGGTTGCGGTCGTCCCAAAGCTCAATGATGCTAGATTATTGTCAAGAACCCCACAGCCGAGCGTTTCGCAAGCTTTGTCAGATGCGGTGGCGATAACTGGCAAACCCTCTTTGATGAGGAATTCTTTGCTGACTTCTTGCGAGATATTGCCTAAGACCGATCCGGGGGGCAGGATGTCTTGTAATTTGTCGGTACCGACATTAAAAATAGCAAATTTAATATTCGAAGGTTCATACCATTTATTGTTCTTGTAATCGTAAGGGATATGCGCGACTTGAGAGGCCGAAGAATCGACTAGCTCATGCGTTAATTGATAGGTCAAAAAGCCGCTGAGTGTTAAATATTTGTAAGTCTTTTCCCAAACCTCGGGTTCGTTTTCCTGAATCCAATTGCTTTTTGTGATGCGCCGCTGGTCTTCGAGAGCTTCGCTCATACCGACAAGCTTAAAAGCCATCCTCGATACGAGAGGGAGGGGTTTTTCGCATTTTGCTTCGCGCTGATCAAGCCAGATGATGATATCTCTTAAGGGTTTAATGTCTTTATCGACGCAGACGCACGTATCGCGAATCGTCGTAATCGTCACCGCGATAATTTGCTCTACTTTTTCGGCGTTATTTTGATGGATGCGCCTTGACACTTCCTTAATGGTATCGACATAGACACTCGGTTTTTGTTCGGCGTAACCAGGTTGTGTAGAATAATAGGGCACAAAAGATATTTGCTCCTTGGCCACGATGTTGCCTTGCTTATCAACTAGCAAAGCGCGGATGCTTTGCGTTCCGCAGTCAAAAGTTAAGACGAGAGGATTTGCCATCATACGCAGTTTTCTCCTTTTTGCATATTTGCAGTCGTAATGACATTGATATTGGTGCCAAAAATATTATGGATGATGATCGTATTAATTGGGAGATAATCCGTGACGATTATATCTTTTAATAGAGCGAGCAAGTCGCTAATCTTATCTTTTGGAATTTCACCATCGGTACGCACTGAGATAACCGGATATTCAAAGAGGGTCGTACGAACGGTGGTTGTAATGCTGCGCGTCGGGTTTGTCAGCTCGTTAATGGCAAAGGTTACACCGCGAAGGCATTTATTGCCGCTGACTTCATGTGAAGTGGCATCGATTTCAAGTCGGCAGCCATTTGGACAGACGATACAAGTTAACTGCTTTTTCATTGTTTGACCTCGATCCAGACTCTAATTCTCATCGACTTGCTTTCAAAGGGGACTTCAAAGACAATTCTTTCCATCTCCGGCGGTTTGAGATGTTGATAGCGTTTCTTGAACAGAATCTGATCGCCTAATTGGACGACGAGAGTCGCATTTTCGTATTCTTTGGCGCTGCGGAAATAAGCGATAACCCGGCGCGTCGAACTATTGAAATCAAAGTGCGATGGCACGAGATACAAGAGATGCGAATCAATGTCTATTTCCTGCAAATTGCGCTCTTTTTGTTCATTATTGGCCGCAAAAGTCCCAGCAATTTCGCCACTTTCAGATACGTAGTCAGCAAGATCACTGACGTGTAAAGCGTTTCCGCAAGAATAGATGTTATCAATAAAAGTCATCAGTTTCTGGTCGACAAAAGGTCCCTTTGTTTTGGAGTTAATCGCGACCCCTAATTGCTCGGCGATTTCATTTTCAGGAATTAAGCCGACGGAGATGATTAGCGCATCGCAGGCGATAGTGTATTTCGTGCTTTCAATCGGAACCATTTTCTCATCGACCTGCGCAATTTCGACGCCTTCGAGCCGATCGTTCCCCATGACCTTTGTCACCGTGTGTGAAAGATGGAGAGGAATATTAAAATCGTCGAGGCATTGGACGATGTTGCGGGTTAGACCACTCGGCGTCGGTTTAACTTCAAAGACACCGAGTACCTTTCCTCCTTCAAGCGTAATGCGGCGCGCCATGATGAGACCGATATCCCCACTTCCTAAAATGACACAATTCTTTGTCGGCATTTTACCGAGGATATTAATGTAGTGTTGAGCCGCACCCGCCGTCATTAAACCAGCCGGGTTTGTGCCGCCGATAAAAATCTGACGTGCGGTGCGTTCTCGACACCCGGTCGCTAAGATAATTTTTGATCCCGATACTTTTTCAATTCCCCGTCGAGTGACAAGAGTTAAGCAAAATTGATCATTCTTCTTTTCGATTTTAGTCACGAAAGTCAAGGTTGTGATTTCGACTTTTGTATCCTCGATTTTTTCAATCTCTTTATAGGCATATTCAGGACCGCTCAGTTTTTCATTAAAACGAGTTAGGCCAAAGCCATCATGTATGCATTGTTTTAAAATGCCTCCGAGCTTAGCTTCCCGCTCGATAAGAAGGACGCTCGCTTGGTTTTTATCCGCGCTAATTGCGGCGGCTAAACCGGCTGGTCCAGCCCCGATGACGATCACATCATAATTATTCATCTTTATTCTCCTTCGCATCGTTTAGAAGGATGATGGCGTCGCCTTTTTTCTTCACTTCACAAAGTGAAATGTTTTGTTCGTGCGCCATTATTTGAACGATTAATTGCTGGCAGAAACCCCCCTGGCAGCGACCCATGCCGGCGCGAATACGCCTTTTAATCCCATCCGTCGTGTTAACGGCAAGAGGGCGGCGCAAACAATCGATTATCTCCCCTTTTGAAATTTCTTCGCAGCGGCAAATAATCTGTCCGTAATCAGGGTTGGACTTTATTAGGCGATCTCTTTCTTCTTCGCTTAGTTCTTTCAAGAGCATAGACCTTTTACGAACGCCGATAAAATTGGCTTTCGCGGCCAATTTATCACCGCTTACCTCCTTGTAAATACGGACGATATCTTCGGCGATGGCGGGAGCGGCGGTAAGCCCTGGAGACTGAATGCCGGCGGCATGGATAATGTTTGCGGTCCATTTTCCGCGGCGGACGATAAAGTCTTCTTCATATGTCGAAGCGCGAATTCCCGCAAAGTAGGTGATGACATCGCTTCTTGAAAGCGTTGGAAGCGTCACCTGATGCTTATCAAACAGGGCGTCGATTTCTTCCTTCGTCGTCTCATAGTTTTCTCGTTCCTGCGCTTCGCTTGCGGTCGGGCCCACGACGATATTACCATCGACAGTGGGTATGATTCCCCCACCCTTTGTATGAGTCTTTTTAGCGCTATTTCCGAAGTAAAAAGATAAGGTGCTATTGACCGCCTTTCGCGCTGCTTTCTTGTCGAGGATCATCTCGACGCCGCGCCGCGGATGAATGGTAAAGAACTGGTCGTCAGCCATTTTAGCCACAATGTCGGAAAAGGCCCCTGCCGCGTTTACTACAACGCGCGGATAGATGACGCCGCGATTCGTTTTGACCGAGATGATGCGGTGGTCTTTAGTCGATATATCAAGGGCAGCCGTATTTAGTAAGATGCGCCCGCCATTATCGATTGCGTTTTCGGCTAGGGCGACGACCATGTTATAAGGAGAGATAACCGCCCCTTCTGGGAAAAAGACGGCAAATTTGGCGTTTTTACTAATGTTTGGCTCCCTTTTTAAAAGTTCCTCACGTTTAATTATTCGCGCCCCTTTAATGCCTTTTTTACGTGCCGAAGAGAGAAGGTAAGGTATCGCGAGATAGGCCATTCTTTTTGTAAATACGAGTGTCTGACCATGTTTTATATAATCGACACCTAAGTCATTAGCCAACCGCTCATATCCTTGAACGGCGCGGTGCAGGTAATGATGCTTTTTTGATTTTCGCGATAAATCCATGCCGACGTGAATACAGCCATCGTTGCGGCTGCTGGCGTGCAGAGCGACATCGTTTTCTTTTTCAATCAAGCAAGCATTAATCTCATATTTGCTGAACTCGCGAAGAATCGCTGTTCCGACGATACCTCCACCGATGATTAGAACATCACATTTTAAGCCGTCATAAATCTGGTCTTTAATCGGGCTCACACGCATCGGCGCCGGAACATAGTTTTTTAATTTAATATTGTTAATGACGCCTTCGCTCTTGGCTTTTGCTGCCAAGTAGCCGACGCGGACGATATCGTCCCATTTGTCCATCTCGCCTTCTAAAAGAAGGCATCCATCCCTATTAACGGCGGATACAGCAGGGAAACAAGAATGAATTTCTTCGATCGTTTTTCTTAGGAGACTATTCACGCTTTCATCCCTCCCCAACTCTTAGCGAATTTTGTGAGGCGCTTCTCGTCAATGGCATCATCTTGAAGAATTTCCTGAACGACGAGTCCGTCGATTACCAGCATGAGGGTATAGGCAAAAGCTTCGGGATCATCGACAGAACGAAAAACATTTTTAATTCCCACAAGAAGGGTTTCTCGCCACTCGCGATATTTTTCGATGAACTTCATCCTTAGTGTCTCATTACCACCAAGGCACTCATTAATTAGAAAAATATGCATTTTCGCCCGGTCAAAGAGTTTGACACCTTTATGAAAAACGACTTCCAAAAAGCGTTCTGGTTCGAGATCGTTTTCGTGCCTTTCAAGCCATGCTAAATATTCGGCTTTAAGACCGTCGATATGCTGTGAGATCACATCGAAAACCAATTCATCTTTTGTCGTGTAATGGTAGTAGATGGTTCCTGGCGAAAGTTTGGCTTTAATAGCCACATCGCGCAAGGAAAAATTTTTGACGCCTTTTGCGGCAATCAAATCTTCGACAGCAGCGATTATTCGCTCTTTGCTCTTGCTTCCTTTTGGACGGGCCATATCGCATTATTCGGTTAACTGACCGAATTACTCCTAATATTATTCTAACAAGAAAATAACAAATAGAATAGGTCAAATATATAAAAGACCACCTCGCGTCGAGATGGTCTTCTTTTTTATGCAGCGTTTGAATTTATGCTGGTTGTTCGAGAGAGTTGATATCGGTGTACGTATCGAGATTGATCGGTAGTTCGACATCGACGGCTTGATTCATCTTACTAATATCGATGTGTAAGAAGCCATCTAACTCGTGAAGTTCATGATCAACTTCTGTTACATTTACTGACATCACAGCTCCGACATCTTCTCCTTGGCCTTCGTCGATAGTGACAGCGACGTCGACATCGACATAAAGTTTGCTGATGAATCCGTCGGCACCGACACCGATGGTCAACTTAGCAGTTGTAATATTGATGACCTGCGAAATCATCGCAAGAAGTTGCGCGCGCATAGTGGCGATTTGTTCGCTCGTTGCTTCGGCGGGAATTTGTCCTCCGTCTTGCATCACTTTCATCATGACATTTACGATATCATCAAGCGTGATGGTGTAAACGACGGTCAACTCGCCATTTTTCTCTGTTGCTTCGACATTGCTCAGTAGGTTGGCATAAGGTTCCATGTCAGCAAAATTGATCGGCATTTCAAGTGGCTCTTGAGGATTATAGCCAATCGCTTCACCCAAGTTTCCAACCTCGGTTTTGAAGGTTGTAACTGGAGGAACTTCGCCAGTCAACAATTCAAATGCTTCAGTGGCTCCAGAGATGTCGACATAAGCCCAGCCCTCGCTTAAATAAAGAGCGACTGCTCCCTCGAGATCGAAAAGCGTTTCTTCGTTTTCGACAGCGCTAGCAGAAGCACTTGCTAATACGCTTGCGACAGCGTTATCGCCAAAAATGTCGTTGGCCTTGATGTGAACTTCACC
>CAYYIC010000005.1:20005-25631 GCA_964471005.1 uncultured Staphylococcaceae bacterium
CGCTTGCGACAGCGTTATCGCCAAAAATGTCGTTGGCCTTGATGTGAACTTCACCATCGGCATCAAGTGATCGATCAAATAAAACTACGTTATCGGCGTCGTAGGATTTTTGCGAATACAAGACGTCTGCCACTACATCGATTTGAAATGACTCGATTTCCGTGGTGACCATTTGTTCCATCGCCGCCATGACGCGCTGATTGGCGACCGCGTCTGCGACGGGAATTTCGCTTTCGGTGGATGCGCCGCTTCCATTAGGCGTACCGCTTTCGGTGGATGCACCGCTTCCATTAGGTGTACCGCTTTCGGTGGATGTAGAAGGTACGCCGCATGAAGCCATCGCTGTCAAAGCAAGAAGCGAGAGAGTGGAGAATAGTACTTTATTGAATTTGTTCATATGAACACCTCCAATTCTTAATATAGCACAATCTTAAAAAAAACAATAAAAAAACGATATAAACATTTTGGCAAACAATTTGTGACTTATTAGAACAATATGGGACTATAAATTAATTATTTTAATTTAAAGAACCATTTGATGAACGATTTTTTCTTTTCGCTATATGGTGGATACTTCAATCGCAACTCGATTTTTTGCTTTTTGAGCACGCTCTTTTCATGGCTGAAGGCTTCAAAGGACTTCTGGCCGTGATAACTGCCCATCCCACTTCTTCCGATGCCGCCAAATGGTAGCTTATCATTAGTTAAATGCATGATGGTGTCGTTGATACAACCTCCGCCATAACTAGCCAAATCCATGATGCGGCGCGCCTCTTTGGCATTTTGTGTAAAGAGATAAAAAGCGAGCGGCTTTTCTTGCGTTTGAAAGGTTTTGAGAAGATCATCGACGTTTTTAAATGAAAGGATGGGCATGATCGGCCCAAAAATTTCTTCGCCCATGATCGCATCATCGTAAGTGACACCATCCATGATTGTCGGTTCGATCAAGCGCTTTTCTTTGTTGACATGGCCGCCGAAAACAACTTTGTCTTTGGCGATTAAACCGGCGAGTCGCTCGACGTGCTTGTCGTTGATGATACTTGGAAAGTCCTCGCTGATTCCACCATTGCGATAATAGAAAGTCTGGATATATTCAATGACGCGGGAAATAAAGGCGCCTTTGACGTCCTCGTGAACGTAGATGTGATCGGGAGCAACGCATGTTTGACCGGCGTTGAGATACTTGCCCCACGTAATGCGCTTGGCGGCGACGTCGAGGTCGGCGTCCTTCATCACGATGCACGGCGATTTGCCACCGAGTTCGAGGATGACGGGAGTGAGATGAACGCTGGCCTTTTCAAGGACGACGCGGCCGACATCATCGCCGCCGGTGAAAAAGATAAAATCAAATTTTTGATTCAAAAGAGCTTGGTTTTCTTCGCGGCCTCCGACGACGACGCTGAAGAGGCGAGAATCAAAATTGCTGGCGATCTTTTGCAGGACAAGAGAGACATTCCATGCGTATTTGGATGGTTTTAAAACGACGGTGTTGCCGGCTGCCAAGGAAGCGACGACCGGAACCATGGCGAGTTGCAAAGGATAATTCCACGGCGACATTACTAAAGTAACGCCATATGGTTCCTTATATATATAACCGCTAGAAATAATATTAACAAGACTCGTTGGTACGCGTCTTGGCCTCATGAATTTTTTCAAGTGGTGAAGCATGAAATCGATTTCTTGAATGACGAGTGAATACTCGGTGGAAATGACATCGAATTCGCATTTGTTATAGTCGAGTTTAAAGGCATCATAAATTTCTTGATGCATGTCTAAAAGAACTTTTCTGAGTTTTCTTAAGACTTCACGGCGAAAGCTTAATGATCGGGTGTGACCTTCAAAATAATACTCGCGTTGCTTGTGGACGATTTCTTCAATCATTGGTTTTTTCCTCTACTCTTTAATTGTCCATATTTTTCGTAAATTTGCCACAAGAGGATGCGAGCATGGCGATTAGCAATTAAATTTCAAAGGAATACAATATTTACCATGAACATCTTCTATCTAGATCCTAATCCAATCCTTGCGGCCCGCTATCACACCGATAAGCATGTCATCAAGATGATTTTGGAATCCGCCCAGCTCTTGTCGACAACCCATCACGTGGCATCTTCAAGCCATGACATTTTGTCCCATATCTATAAGCCGACGCACTACAACCATCCGAGCACCATCTGGGTGCGAATGAGCAAGGCAAATTATGACTGGCTTTACTCGCTTTTCCTTGCCCTCATCGATGAATATGCCTATCGATTTGGCAAAACCCATAAAAGTTCGGAGTTGATTCCCTATTTGAAAAGCGCCCCTAGATCTCTCCCAGATGTTCCGTTTTCGCCACCGACTCCAGCGATGGATGATGAATATTTAGTTGGCGGCGACTCTCTTCTTTCGTATCGCAATTATTACCGTCTCGCCAAGAGCCATCTTTTTGCTTGGACCAAACGCGAGCGTCCTGATTGGCTGAATGATTGAGCATGCTAATGCATGTCCAACAATAAATTCTTTAACGATTTTCATAAATAAGATAACATTTTAACGAGGAGAATTTTTATGAGCGATTTGAAAAATGTCGATCGAGAAATCTATGACGCCATCGATTTGGAAAAAAATCGGCAGCGCGAGAATATCGAGTTAATTGCCAGCGAGAATTTTGTCTCGCTTGCGGTCTTGGAAGCCCAAGGCTCAATCATGACCAATAAATACGCGGAAGGATATCCTGGTCGCCGTTATTATGGCGGTTGCGAATTCGTGGATATCGCCGAGCAATTGGCAATCGAACGCCTTAAAAAATTGTTCGATGTAAAATATGCCAACGTCCAAGCCCACTCCGGCTCGCAAGCCAATATGGCCGTCTACCGTGCTCTCCTTAATCATGGCGACCGCATTCTCAGCATGTCTTTAAATGAAGGCGGACACCTGACCCATGGATATAAACTTTCCTTTTCGGGAGCCGATTATGAAATTTTCTCCTATGGAGTTCACCCCGAAACCGAGATGATTGACTACGACGAAGTTGAGCGAAAAGCTCTAGAAGTTAAACCTAAATTGATTGTCGCTGGCGCTAGCGCCTATCCTCGCGCCATCGATTTTAAGCGTTTTCGCGAAATAGCCGATAAAGTCGGAGCCTATCTGTTTGTCGATATGGCCCACATCGCCGGCCTCGTCGCTGGCGGCGTTCACCAAAATCCGTGCCCATATGCCCATGTCGTCTCGTCGACCACACACAAGACATTGCGCGGTCCGCGCGGAGGCATCATCTTGACCAACGATGCGGAAATCGCCACAAAAGTCGATCGCGCCATTTTTCCGGGTATTCAAGGCGGACCTCTCATGCATATCATCGCCGCCAAAGCCGTCGCTTTTAAAGAAGCCCTTCTTCCCTCTTTTAAAGTATATGCAAAAAATATTGTCGATAACGCCCACGCCCTAGCTGAAGAGCTCGCTAAACGCGGCTATCGCATCGTCAGTGGCGGCAGCGATAATCACATGCTTCTCGTCGACTTAAAATCATCGATAGGCATGAATGGAGCAGATGCCGAAAAACTGCTTCATGAAGTCGGCATCACCTGCAATAAAAATTCGATTCCTAACGATAAAGAGCGACCGATGGTCACTTCTGGCATTCGCCTCGGCACACCGGCGATGACTACCCGCGGATTTACCAGCGATGATTTTCGCGTTGTCGCCCGTCTGATAGACAGTGCTTTAAGGAATCGAGGGGATGCGAGTAAACTCGCTAGTGTCCATCAAGAAGTATTAGAATTAACAAGAAAGCACCCCCTTCCTTATTAGTCATGAAAAACGCCGAATCAAAACTTATCTACCAGATGATTGCCATCGCCATGGGCGTGGCTCTTTCTGTTCTGCTGACAAGTTTCGTATTCGTGCCTCTTCCTCTCGGTGGATTCTTAAATTTCACCGATGTCTTCATCGTCTTATATTCGATGTTTTTTGGTCCGTGGATCGGCGGCGCAGTCGGCGCCTTGAGCGGGCTCCTGGTCGACATTATTCTCGGGTATGGCTTTTACGCCCCTTTTACCGTCTTTATCAAGCTGATAGAAGGTTTGGTGGTTGGCTATCTCTTTTTGCGACTTCCTAAAAAAATACGTTTTATCGCCCCTTTTATCGGCGGTATCGCGATGGCCATTCTATATATCGTTCCCGACTACATCCTTCTTCAAAATTGGATCGCCTCTTTAACCAATTTGGTTTTTAATTTGATTCAAGGCATTATCGGTGCCTCTCTCGGCATCGGCATTTTCTTCGTTTTGCTCAAGGCCAAAGTACACCCGCCAACGGCCGATAGATAACCCGCCCTCAACTCGACAACTTCTCGGATTATGATAAAATAATTCGCGGAGTATTTTTTGATTTTTTGCGAGGTAACAAATGGAAACTGTTCAAAATACAAAATTCAAAAAAGCCGCGCGGCGCGGAGTCTTGGCTTTTCAACACGTCTTTGCGATGTTTGGAGCCACGATTGTCGTTCCCCTTCTCGTTGGTCTTTCGGTGCCGATTGCTCTTCTTTCCGCTGGTATCGGAACCATTCTGTTCTATTTTTTAACAAAGAGAAAAGTGCCGGTATTTTTAGGCAGTTCCTTCTCTTTCTTGCCCGGCATGATCGCCTATATGATGAGTCAAAATGCCGGTGCGGTCGGAACCGAATCCTGGCAGCGAGCGGTCGGGGGTCTTGCTCCCGCGATTGCCATCAGCGGCCTCATCTATGTCGTCCTTTCCGTAATAATCAAATTTGTCGGCATGAATCACATTAAAAAACTCTTTCCACCGGTCGTGGTCGGTCCAATTATTGTTGTTATCGGCATGGTTTTAGCGCCGAAAATTATCTACAACGACATCATCGCTCTTTATAGCAGCGGAGCAATTGAAGCCTGGAAGGTGTGGACAATCGCTATCATCACTTTGATTTCTATCATCCTTATCGCAACCGTTACAAAAGAAAAAAGCTTTTTTCGCGTCACACCGATACTGCTCGGCTTTGCCGTTGGCATCATCGTGACAATCAGCATCGATTTAATTGAACTCTATGCTCTTTCTAAAGACATTGCCAAGACGCTTATCTTCTACAAGTTTACGAGTGCCGGAGCAACGGCGAATGGCATCGATTGGCGTCAAATTGTCATCCTGCAAAATATCGGAGATACTTTGGGTTTCTACAAATACTTGCGACTAGATTTAAACGCCATTTTATTAATCGCGCCCATTGCCCTTGTCACTTTTATGGAGCATATTGGCGACATCAATGCCAGCAGCGCCGTCTGCGGTCAAGACTTCACTGTTGATCCCGGCATCAACCGCACGATTCTCGGCGATGGCGTCGCCACGTTCGCGGCCTCTCTCTTGGGTGGCCCACCCAATACGACATATGGCGAAAATACCGCCGTATTAGCTATCACCCAAAACTATGATCCGTTTAATCTCTTTCTATCTGGGTTACTTGCTGTTGCACTCGGTTTCTTTTCAGTTTTTGGTAACTTTACACTGACGATACCGACCCCCGTAATCGGAGGTGCATCGATCGTCTTATTCGGCATGATTTCTGCTTCTGGATTAAAGACTTTGATATCAAGTCGCGTCAATTTGAACAATACGAAGAACATGATCATCG
>CAYYIC010000006.1:0-21965 GCA_964471005.1 uncultured Staphylococcaceae bacterium
GACGGCGACAAAACCGAAGATGTGGTGGAATGGCACAAGTGCCATGATGTTGATCATTCCCGGATACATGATATCTTTAGTCGTTTCCGGCATGCCATAGGCCGCATAAATTTGATGGCAGAGATTACTGCCGTTAAAGACCATCATCTTCGCTTCTCCGGTCGTTCCGCTCGAGCAGAAGATGACTTCGTTAGCCCATGTTTCCGCGAACTTGTAGTTAGCTTCTTTCTCCTCGATCTCGCTCGCCGTAAAACGCGGCACGCTATACTCGTTAATCTCGTCACAGACGATTGCTTTGGCGTTCGCCTGTTTAAGCAATAGTTCGGTATTGGTTTTTGGCAATCGGGCGTCGATTAATAAGACGCGATAACCAGAACTTAAAAGCCCCCAAAACATGTGAATCCACGTAGGTGAGTTCTTCATTTTGAGAGCGACGATTTCTTTCTTGGTGATGCCAGCGAGGACGATATCGAGCTTCGAAGCTAGTTTAAAGGTGATGGTGCGATATGTCTCATAGTTATAGTGAACGATTCGATTTTTATCGTCGATATACGAGATGGCGGTGTCGTTGCGATGATGGTCGATGGCCATTAAAAAAATATCTTGCATCGTCAGCGCGGTTTTTAGTAAATCGGTAACTGAGGCAAAATACCGTTTTATTTTATTGTAATCAGAATACATTGTTTATGCTCCTTTCGCATACAACACAATACATTCTAAAAGAATAAAAAATTAAAGTATACTACTTTATGATTTTGACACCCGGTGGGACATCGGCGCGGACGACAGCATTGACACCGATTTTGGCGTTATCCCCTACTATTATATTACCCAATACTTTGGCACCTGCTCCGATGATGACGTTATCGCCAATCGTCGGGTGGCGTTTGACTTTTTTTGACGAGACGCCGCCGAGAGTAACTTGGTGGTAAAGTGTTACATTGTCGCCGATAATTGTCGTTTCGCCGATCACAACACCTGAACCATGGTCGATGAACAAATTGCGGCCGATGGTCGCCGCCGGATGAATCTCGATGCCGGTCCGGCGCTTGACCAAGGACATGATCCACTCGCCGAGAAACTTAAAGTGGAGCTTGGTCCAAAGCCAGTGGGCGATGCGAAAATAGCGCAGGGCGATGGCAGATGGATAAAGGAAAAAGATTTGGATATTATTACGCGCCGCGGGATCGCGTCGCTTAATTGAAGCATAGTAGCCTTCTGGTTTGTCTTTTTTAGTCTTCATAGGCACCTGTCGAGATATATTTTGCTCCTCCATCGGGAGCCACTGTTAGTATAACAGCATTTTTAACTTCGCTGGAAACCATTTCGCAAGCTAGGATAGCGGCGGCGCTTGAGATGCCGAGAAAGAGACCTTGACGGGCCAGTTGCTTAGCTTTTTTGACGGCTTCCGCGCTTGCAATTGCGATGATGCGATCGACTTCTTTTGTCTCAAGAAGAGGAGGGATAAAACCGGCGCCGATACCTTGTATTTTATGAGGTCCTTTCGGAAAACCTTGTAAAACGCGCGATTCTTCAGGTTCGACGGCGATGATTTGTAAGTTGGGGTAAAATTTGCGGATAATGCGAGCTAAGCCGGTCAGAGTGCCGCCTGTTCCAACGCCGAGGACGAGGTAATCTAACTTGGGAAAATCCTTTAAAATTTCTTCCGCAGTCGTCTTCATGTGCGCTTCGGGATTGGCGCGATTGCGAAATTGGTCGATGTAGATATATCCTTCCTGCTCCATTTCTTTAGCTTTGGCGATAGCGCCTGACATACCGAGAGCAGCTGGCGTCAAAATGACATGTGTGCCATAAGCGCGAAAAAGGTCGACTCGCTCTCTCGACATGTTTTCGGGCATGATGGCCGTAAAGGAGATTCCTCGGCTGGCTAAGACGAAGGAAAGGCCGATGCCGGTATTGCCGGATGTCGCTTCGACGACTTTGCTATCGCTTTTTAAAAGTCCGTGTTCAAGGAGGTCGTTGACCATGCTTAGGGCAATGCGATCTTTGACGGAACCGCCGGGGTTAAACATTTCTAATTTTACGTATATTTTGTTGTGATTTATCGACGGCAAATGCAGATGCGGAGTATTGCCGATTAATTCGCTGATATGATTGTAAATCATTGTTTAGGTCTCCTCAGTCGTCTATAATAATATATTAGTTGACTTGCCAAGGCAAACGAAACGATAAGAGGTGCTTCCATGGAAAAAAATGATTATCGGCTGATCTTTATGGGAACGCCCGATATCGCCGCGGTCGTCTTTCAAGACATGATTGAAGACGGCTACCATTTTGTCGGGCTCATCGCGCAGAGTGATTCTCCGCTCGGAAGAAAAAATGTGATGACCAAAGTCCCGACCAAAATCATCGCCGAAAAGCACGGCATACCCGTCTTTCAACCTGAAAAAATACGCCTTGATTTCGAATTTGTTAAAACTTTAAAACCAGATTTAATCGTCACTTTCGCCTACGGTCAAATCATACCGCAAGGCTTGCTTGATATTCCGCGTTTTGGCTGTTTAAATCTCCATGGTTCCATCCTCCCCAAATACCGTGGTGCCGCCCCCATTCAAAGAGCCGTCATGGCCGGCGAGACAAAAACCGGAATCACCTTGATGGAAATGATTGATAAGATGGATGCTGGCAAGATATATGCAAAAGCATACGTTGATATATCTCATGAAGATAATTACTCGACTTTGTCGATGAAAATGGCCCGCGCTGCCTCTTTATTAATTCGCGAAAAGCTACCTTTTTACCTCGCAAGACAATTGCCTGGCGAAGTTCAAGATGAAAGCTTGGTGACCTTTGCTAATAAGATTAAACCAGAAGACGAAAAAATCGACATCAATCTCCCTGTTTTGCAAATGGTTAATTATATTCGCGCCCTCAGCGAAGTTCCTGGCGGCTTTCTTTTCCTCAACGGCCAAAAACTCAAGATATATCGAGCCGTTTTCCACTCTTCAGAAAGAGGAGGATCTATCGGAGCAATCGTTTCGCTTAAAGGTGGCATCATCGTCCAGCTTGTCGATGGGCAAATTGCCTTGCTCGACGTGCAGCTTGAAGGCCGTAAGCGACTATCATATAAAGACTTTATCAACGGCCACAAAAATCTGCTTGGGACAACTCTGACATAATATGGATAATCGCCTCAAGCTTTCTGTTCATCAACTTGTTGATTTTGTTCTTCGAACCGGTGATATCGACAACCGTATTTTTAATCGAAGCTCGATGAACGAAGGGACGCGGATTCACGCCTTTTATCAAAACAAGCAAGACAAAAACTACTTGTCTGAATATCTGCTCGGGGGAACATTCTACGCAAGCGGATATACCATCTTTCTAGAAGGGCGGGCTGACGGTATTATCGTCGATGGTGATTTTGCCGTCGTCGACGAAATTAAATCGACGATTGTCGAACTCGAAGATTATCACGCCTCGCAAGAAGCTTGGCATGTCGGTCAAGCCCAGTGTTACGCTTTGATGTACGCCATGGAAAAAAACCTTGAAAGAGTCGGCGTCCGCCTTACCTACATCCATCAAACTAAAGACGATAAAATGGTCAAAAATTATCTTTTCACTCGAGCCGAACTCGAAGCAAAAGTCATCTCTTATCTCGATTCTTATCTAGCGTTTTATAGCACGATACTCCAGCGCATCGAAAAGCGCAATGAGACATCAGGCACCCTTAACTTTCCTTTTTTGAACTTTCGCAAAGGGCAAAGAGAGTTAGCTAAGTATGCCTATGGCATCGCCAAAAATGGTGGCACGCTATTTGCCGAAGCTCCGACTGGCATCGGTAAGACGATTTCAACGCTTTATCCTTTCGTCCGTTCCTTCAGCGATGGCGTGAATGAGAAAATTTTTTATCTGACGGCCAAAAATTCCGGTAAAGAGGCGGCGTGGCAAGCGGTCGAACTGATGAAATCAAAAGGAGTCGAACTAAGCGAAGTGGTGGTGACGGCAAAAGACAAGATCTGCTTTTGTCCAGGCAAAGCCTGCAATCCCGATGAATGCCCGTTTGCCAAAGACTACTACACCAAGATTCGCGACGTTTTGACTAAATCCCTGGCCCGCTATGATGCTTTTGATCCTTCGCGAGTGGGCCGCATAGCTGCCGCCCACCATATTTGTCCCTTTGAACTGCAACTCGATCTGTCGCTATATGTCGATATCATCATCTGCGATTACAATTACCTTTTTGATCCCCTCGTCTATTTTCGCCGCTACTTTGACAACGATGCATCACGCATGCTCGCCCTCATCGATGAAGCTCACAATCTCGTCGATCGCGGCCGTGATATGTACAGCGCTTCCCTCGACTCGTCCGCTTTTGAAAAGGCCCGCAAAGCCGTTCGCAAGCTCGAGCACAAGAAGATGAAAAACGCCATTAATCGCCTTGCCAAATTATTCAAAGGTCTCAAGGAGTCAAGCCCGAGTGGCGAGACAATTTTAGAAGGCTTTGAAGCGAAGACGATCCGCGCCCTCGAAGCCTATCTTCTCGCCGCCCAAGATATCAATCGCAATCACCATTCTTATGTCGACGAAGACTTTCGCCAGTTTTTTCTCGATATCAATCGCTTTCTAAAAATCATGGAGTTTGTCGATGATAGTTTCACCCTTTATGTCACTAATACTAACGATAAAATCGTTAAGATAAGTATTTTTTGCCTGGATCCCAGCCGTCATCTAGCTCGAAGCCTGGCCCAGGTCAAAGGTCGCATTCTCTTCTCGGCTACGCTCTCGCCCCATGATTATTTTGTCGATGTGATAGGCGGCCGCAAAGAAGATCCGGTCCTTCTCCTACCTTCACCTTTTGACGCCAATAACCTCCTCCTCATGATCGCTCCGACAGTCTCGGTCAAATATAAGAATCGTGCCGAAACATATCAAGTGGTGGCTCGCTACATCGAAAATTTCGTCTCTCACAAAACGGGGAATTATCTAATCTATGCTCCAAGTCATGCCTATCTTGCTGAATTAGTAGAAGTATTAAACTTTCCCGAAGGATGTGACGTTATTATTCAAAATCGGGAAATGGATGATCTCGATAAGGAAAGATTTCTGGAAAACTTCGTTCTTAATCCGACGAAGACAACGATTGGTATCGTGGTCGTCGGGGGAGTATTTGGCGAGGGTATCGACTTGGTCGAGGATCGTTTGATCGGCGTGGTGGTGATCGGCGTCGGCTTGCCGCAGATTTGCTTTGAGCGCGATTTGATTCGCGACTATTTTAACAAGCGCGGTCAACAGGGATATGAATATGCCTATGTCAATCCCGGTATGAACCGCGTCATGCAGGCGGTCGGTCGCGTCATCCGCAGCGAAAAAGACCGCGGGATGGCCCTTTTAATCGACGATCGCTTTCTCAATTCTCGCTATCGCGACCTCTTCAAACACGAATGGTCACACTACGATGTCTCGATATCGATGGAAGACATGGCGGAGAGCATCGCTTCTTTTTGGAAAAAAGCATGAAGTTTTATAACTTCTTGCTATAATATCACGGAAGAGAAAATATGACCTACGATCAAAGCCGCATTCGCAACTTCTCCATCATCGCCCACATCGACCACGGGAAATCGACTCTCGCCGATCGCATTTTAGAGATGACAAATACGATTGAAAAGCGGCAGATGAAAGAGCAGTTGCTCGACAATATGGATCTAGAACGCGAACGCGGCATCACCATTAAACTTAATGCCGTATCGTTAAAATATAAAGCCGATGACGGCGTAACTTATAATTTTAATCTCATCGACACTCCTGGGCACGTCGACTTCACATACGAAGTATCGCGATCGCTGGCGGCCTGCGAAGGCTGTTTGCTCGTCGTCGATGCGACTCAAGGCGTCGAGGCTCAGACGCTTGCTAATGTCTATCTGGCGGTGGACAACGATTTGACAATCGTCCCGGTCATCAACAAAATTGACCTGCCGAGCGCGATGCCGGAAGTCGCCCTTGATGAAATCAAAAATCGCATCGGGATCCCGGTCGAAGAGGCTTTGTTAATCTCGGCCAAGACCGGACAAGGTGTCAAGAGCGTCCTCGAAGCTATCGTCAGATACATTCCAGCGCCAATCGGCGATAACAACGCTCCCTTACAAGCCCTTATCTTTGATTCGTATTACGATTCCTATCGCGGTGTCATCGCCCTCGTCCGCATCAAAAATGGACAAGTTAAAGTCGGCGATCGCATTCGCCTGATGTCCCACGGTAAAGAATATTTAGTGACTGAGGTTGGAAACCACGCTCCTTACGAAGTAAAAAGCGAAAAGTTGATGACCGGTCAAGTCGGTTATATCGCCGCTCAAATTAAAGACATCAAAGATATCTTTCCCGGCGACACAATCACTCTAGCCGAGCGGCCAGCCCGCGAAGCATTACCAGGTTATCGCCACATCAATTCGATGGTCTTCTGCGGCTTATATCCCGTCGATAGCAAGATGTATCTCGATTTGAAGGATGCTTTAGATAAACTTGCGCTTAATGATGCATCGTTAGTCTTTGAACCCGAGACCTCACAAGCTCTAGGTTTTGGCTTTCGCTGCGGATTCCTCGGACTTCTCCATATGGATGTCGTCCAAGAGAGACTTGAGCGCGAATATGGCCTAAATCTCATTTTAACGGCCCCTAGCGTCGTCTATCGTATCAATTTGACCGATGGTTCGACCATCACCCTTGATAACCCCTCAAAGCTTCCAGAACCAACTTTGATCGAATCGATCGAAGAGCCGTATGTCAAAGCATCGATTATGACTCCGAAAGAATATATCGGCCCGATCATGGAACTCTGCCAAGAAAAGCGCGGCATCTATGTCAATCTCGAATACTTTGATGACACGCGCATGATTCTCAACTATGAATTGCCGCTTTTAGAAATTATTTATAATTTCTTCGATAAGCTCAAAAGCTTTACCCGCGGCTATGCATCCTTTGATTACACCTTAGGCGAATATAAAGCGTCGAAGTTAGTCAAGATGGATATCTTGCTTAACGGCGCTGTCGTCGATGCCCTCTCCAGCATCATTCACCGCGATTCAGCCTACAATCGCGGCAACTCGATCGTCAGAAAACTAAAAAGTATTATTCCCCGCCAACAATTCGAAATACCCGTTCAGGCAGCCATCAACGGAAAAGTGATTGCCCGGGCCGATGTCAAAGCCGTCCGAAAAGATGTCTTGGCAAAGTGCTACGGTGGTGATATAAGCCGCAAACGCAAGTTGCTCGACAAGCAAAAAGAAGGCAAGAAACGGATGAAAACGATTGGCAGTGTCGAGGTGCCTCAAGAAGCATTTATGACGATATTATCTATAGATGATGAATAATTTAGCACAAGTTTAGTATATTTTTAGTTTATTTTCTTGAACTTATTTCTTCGTCCTTATAAGATAGTACTGAGGACAACAATATGGCAAATTCAGATCTATCCGTTCGCTTCACCGACGAATCATATGCGACAAGAAGCGATGTGATGCGCGCATTAAACACGAGTCTAATAGATTCCATATGGCGAAATATCGGTGAATATCGGAACCGTTTCAGCCGCGTTTTATCTCTTAGAGATATCGCCAAACGCCCATTCCGCGTGACCTTTACTCCTAACATCATTGATAAGATTACGGGTTTGGAACGAAAATTCGCACGGGCTATGAGTCAATTCAGCCAACTCGATCGCAACGACCTAGAAAGAGTTTCAATTCAAAAGGAGAGCTATCGCAAAATCCTCTCTTTTCTTGCCCAGAAGAACAATATCGCGGCCACCGATGTCGATATTATGGCGATTGTCACCGATAAAAATTTCAATTCGGCCCATCAAAGCCTTGTCGACTACTATAAAACTTTGAGGCATTTCGAACAGTATCATCACAATCCCATCGATGACAATTTTCTCGCCGACTTTCTTGCTCGCATCAAAGGCGAGGGCGAACTCGTCAGCTTCTATCGCGAAAAAGATTTTACCCGCCCGATGCAAACTGTCATCGGCAAAGAATATGATTTCGCTCCGGCGGCGACGATCGAATTTTTGATGAGCGACCTGTTTGATTTTATCAACAATAGCGAAATCAGTTTTGTCGTCAAGATGGTTGCAACCTACTACTTTTTTGACTATGTCAAACCATTTGACAATCACAATGAAGAAGTCGCCATCGTGTTAGTCAAAAGCATCTTGGCTCACAACGATATCGGCGACGTCAGCGCCTTTTTGCCAATCGAAGCTCTCTTCTCGATGCGCAACGAAAATTTTCGCAAGATTTTCCTTGAAGTGCAAAAGACCAATGATTTAACTTACGCTCTTCTAGCGATTATCGACCTCGTCATCAACGAAATTCAAAACTTTTTGGATCTGATCACCCAGGTCAAGATGACAGAGGTCAAAAAGGAATTTCGCTCGCTCGGAAACGAAGGGCCTGCTTTCAAACCCGCTAGCGAAGTCAAAGCTGAAACCAAACCGATTATTAAACAAGAAGTGACCACTCCTCTACAAAAAGTCGAAAAAGAACGGCCAATCGAAGTTGTCGCCGTGCCGCAACCCATTGATCTTCCTAAGGAAGAAGATATCAAAAACGTCATCAAGAATCTCTTGGAATCAAATCCGCTCCTCAGGCCGAAACAAGCCGAATTTTACGCTCGGCATCGCACGCTTGGGAAATACTACACGATCGGGATGTACAAAAAAGACATGGATGTCGTCTACGAGACAGCAAGAACTTCGATGGACAATTTAGCCCAACTCGGTTATTATCGTCGTGAGAATATCAAAAACAAATTTGTCTACACACCGATAAAAAAGTAAATTGAGGCATCAACCATGAAACAATTATTTAACGTCTTAGCATCATCTGGATGGGAGACTCCAGTCATCCTCTTCTCTCTCCTCGCTTTTTTTGGACTAGTCGTCCTCGGTGTCATCTTCGCCAAGAAACATATCAAGGGCTTACAAAGTAAAGATGAGCAGCCAATCGATGAAGAAAAGGCCGTCGAAGAAGAATTAAAGCGCGTCCTTGAGCCAATTGAAGACGAGAAGATTATAGAGGAGATGGCGAAAGCTACCCGTGAAAAAAACCTCGATTCCGAAAAAAAACAACCCAAGGATTAATTCTTTATATATCCATATTCCTTTTTGCCATCACCTTTGTCATTACTGCGACTTTCCCAAGTTGCTCTATGACGAGAAAATGGCTTTTTCTTATCTCGAACAACTTTTTGTTGAACTTGACTCTTATCAAATTGATAAAGTCGAGACGATCTATGTCGGCGGTGGCACGCCGAGCGCTTTGAGCGATGCGCTGCTTGATAAGTTAATGAAAAAACTTAACCACCATCTCTCTTCAGGAGGCGAATTCAGCGTTGAAGCAAACGCCGAGAGCCTGAGCGAACAAAAACTATCAATCATGAGGAGATACGGCGTCAACCGCTTGTCTATCGGCGTCCAATCGACCAATTCGCAAATCCTCACAAACCTCAATCGTCACCATACTTATGAAGATGTCAAGAGGACTGTGGCTCGCGCCCGTAAGGTCGGTTTTGACAACCTAAATCTCGATTTAATTTTCGGCGTGCCTTCGCAAAGCGAAAGAATTCTTAAAAACGATCTAAAACGCCTGTTAGCTCTGAAACCTGAACACCTTTCGCTCTACTCCTTGACCATCCATCCCAGCACCATCTTTTTCATGCGGGGAATAAAAGAGCAGGGAGAAGACGATTCGCGGAATCACTATGACCTGATACTGAACACGCTTCGCGAGAACGGCTATGTCCGTTACGAAGTATCGAATTTCGCCAAGCCCGGCTATTTTTCTCGCCACAATCAAACTTATTGGCAAAACCGCGAATATTATGGCATCGGTCTCGGGGCCTCGGGATTTGTCGACGGTGTTCGCTATGATAACACGCGAAGCTTGACCAAATACCTTGCTGGACATTATCGCCAGAGCGAAGAAAAAATTGATCTTGGCGAAGACGAGAAATATTATTGGATGCTCAACTTGCGTTTAGAATCTGGTTTTTTAGTAAGCGACTATATCAAGCGCTATGGAAAAGAGTTGCTCGATTCAAGGCTAGCCCAACTGAACGAAGCGCTGCAGAGCGGACTTTTAATAAATGCAAACGATCGAATTTATCTTTCTGATGACGGAATGATGATTTTAGATCGAATTATGCTTACAATATTATAGTTATGGAAATTGCCCGCTACGAAAAACGTATCATCGCCTACCTGATCGACCTCGTCTTAGCTGTCGCCCCGCCTTGTGCTGCTTCCATTATCTTATATATTTATCTACCGACAAATTTTGATATACCGCTGTACTTCTATTTTCTAGGCATCGAAATTGCCTCATATCTCCTTTTCATAATCAACACTTTCTTTTTTGTTGTCATATCGCGAGGCTTTACCTTTGGCTCGTTAATAATGGGTCTTAAAATAATCCATCCTAACCGCATACCGCTCACGGCTCGCGATGCTTTTTTACGAGGGGCGACAATCGGCGTCTTAGCGATGGTTCTTGTCAATGCCATCTACATGCTTTCCATTCACACCGAACGAACTATTTTTGATCGCATCACCGAAACCGTCGTCGTTGATTATCGACATCGATAAGCGATCTTTTCCTGAGTTAACCACATTTATGTGGTTTTTCTTTTTGCATTCTTTTTAGCACTTACTACTTGACAGTGCCAATAGAGTCTATATAATATAGTTAGCACTCGGGAAACACGAATGCCAATAAGGATAAAAAAATGAATCGTCGCGATAAAATTCTGAAATTAATTGTTGATCACTTCATCAAGACGGCCCAGCCGGTGGGAAGTCAGACACTCCTTGATGAATACCATTTAGAATACTCTTCGGCGACCATTCGCAACGAGATGAATGCCCTTGAAGTCGAGGGTTTTATCGAGAAGACACACACCTCCAGCGGACGCGTTCCTTCGAGCAAGGGATATCACTACTATGTCGATAATCTTCGCGAAGCTTCCCTCGATGAAGAAATCAAACATCGCATTCAGACAGTCCTCGATCACAAAGTGCAATCCGCCGAAGAAGTCATTAAAGAATCTTGCGAAATCTTATCTCACATGACTAATCTCGTCAGCGTCGTCTTGGGACCAAATGCCCAAGAAGAAAAATTAGTAAATCTTCAAATTATACCTATCGGCGAACGCTCGGCAACTGCCGTCTTTGTCACCGACACCGGATATGTCGAAAATAAAACATTTAACGTCGGCGAAAAAATTAAACTCGAAGATGTTCAGTCGTGCGTCAAGTTGCTCAACGACCGCCTCTCTGGCACGCCAATTTCGGAATTAGTCGACAAGATGCAGGTCATCAAACCTCTGATTAGCGACTTGATTGTCGGTCATGATATTTTATATCAAGCGATGCTTGAGACATTCCTACGTTTCGCTTCGGACCGCCTCAGCATGTACGGTCGCGATCGCCTGCTCGATCAACCTGAGTTTGCCAAGGACCTCAATAAATTTAAAAAGATTATGCATATGCTCGATTCGCCAGATATGCTCCGCGACATCAGCGATCAAAGTGAGAACTCGATGAACATCCGCATCGGTGAAGACGATAACGATTTCGAAGATATGGCGGTCGTCTCAGCGAAGCTCAAAGTCCCCGGCCAAAAAGAAGGCAGCATCGCCATCGTCGGACCGCGGCGTATGGACTATGGGAAAGTGATCAATTACCTCGAATACGTCGTCAAATCAATTGAAGAGCATTTCGAAGAACAAGAGAAAAAAGAACCAATATCAGTTAAGGAGGAAGATAAAAAGTGGAAAAAGAATTAAAACCTGAAGAAAAAAAAGAGACGCCCGCTGAAGAAGAGGGCAAGGAGAAAGAGCGGCGGTCATTTCGTCACAAGCTCGAAGTCAAAGACGCGGAAATCGAAAAGTGGAAGGCTGATGCAAGCCATTGGAAAAATGAATACTACCGCGGTTATGCCGATACGCAAAACCTTAGAAAAGCTCTCGAGCGCGAACTGAGCGAAGGTCTCAAATATCGATCTGAAGGCTTCGTCGGCGAACTGCTTCCGATTCTCGATGGCTTCTACTTCGCTTTAGCGACAGAGCCGGCGAATCCGGAAATCAAAAACTATTTGGTCGGCTTTCAATACATCTATCAGAATTTGCTCGCCGTCTTGGATAAAGAAGGCGTCAAGGAAATCGCCCCGAAAGAAGGAGACCAGTTCGATGTTCGCACCATGCACGCCGTGGAAGTCGAAGAGCGAGAGGGTCAACCTAATCTAGTCGTCCGCGTGCTCAACAAAGGCTACAAGTTAAAAGATCGCCTAATCCGTCCGGCGAATGTGATTGTCAGCAAAGCTAAAGTTGCTGAAATCAAAAAAGAAGACGGAGCCACAAATAAGGAAGAAAGCGCTAAAAAAGACGCTTAATCATAGGAGGAAACACATTATGGCAAAAGAAATTATTCTCGGTATCGACTTAGGTACCACCAACTCAGTCGTCAGTTATCTTCAAGCTGATGGGAAAGTTAAAGTTATTCCCAATCCCGAAGGCAGCAACATCACGCCTTCCGCTGTCGCTTTTAAAGCAAACGGGGAAGAGATTGTCGCCAACGCCGCAAAACGGCAGGCGGTCACGAATCCTGACACCGTCTTATCGATTAAAAGAAAGATGGGCACGTCGGAAAAAATACATATCAAATGCATCAACAAGGACTTTACACCTCAAGAAATTAGCGCCAAAGTCCTCGCTTACATGAAAAAATACGCTGAAGATAACGCTGGACAAGCAATTAAAAAGGCTGTCATCACCGTTCCGGCATACTTTAACGATGCGCAGAGACAAGCGACGAAAGATGCCGGTGTCATCGCCGGTCTTGATGTCGTCAGAATCATTAACGAACCGACAGCGGCGGCCTTGGCTTATGGCCTTGAGAGCAAAAAAGCGGGCAAGATTCTCGTCTATGACCTCGGCGGTGGTACGTTCGACGTCTCCATTCTCGATATCGGCGACGGAACCTTTGAAGTCATCTCGACTTCGGGCGACAATCACCTCGGTGGCGACGACTGGGACAAAGTCCTCGCTGATTGGATTAAGGCCCAAATTAAAATTACGCACAATGTCGATTTAACCGACAAGATGGCTGAGCAGAGATTCGTCGAAGCGGCCGAAAAGGCCAAAATCGAATTGTCGAGCTCGCTTGAAACGACCATCTCGCTACCGTTCATCGGCATGTCGAGCGCCGGTCCAATCAACTTCGAAACGAAACTTTCAAGAGCTAAATTCCAGGATTTGACCAAACACCTCTTGGCGCGCACCGAAGCCCCTTTAAAAAGAGCTCTCGCCGATGCTAAACTGGCAGCTAAAGACATCGATGAAGTGCTTCTCATCGGCGGTTCAATTAGAATGCCGGCCGTCCAGGAACTCGTCAAAAAACTGACAGGCAAAAATCTCAACCTTTCGATCAACCCCGATGAAGCCGTTTCTGTCGGAGCCGCCATTCAAGGTGGTATCGTCGCTGGTGACGTCAAAGACGTCGTCTTACTCGACGTTACTCCATTGACCCTCGGCATCGAAACCCTCGGCGAAGTGTTGACACCCCTCATTACCCGTAACACGACGATTCCGACGACCAAATCGCAAATCTTCTCGACCGCTGCCGACAATCAGCCGGCCGTCGATATCATGGTCTATCAAGGCGAACGCCCAATGGCCAAAGACAACAAGTTATTAGGCCATTTCCAACTGACGGGAATTAAACCATCCCGCCGCGGCGAACCGCGCATCGAAGTCACGTTCTCAATCGATGTCAACGGCATCGTCAAAGTCACGGCCAAAGATCTTGATTCGCAAAAAGAGCAACAGATCACAATTTCCGGAACGAGTGGACTTTCCAAAGCCGACATCGACCGCATGATTCGCGAAGCGGAAGAAAACCGCGATGCCGATGAAAAGCGCAAAGAGGAAGTTGAACTCAAAAACAAAGCCGAACAATACATCGCCAGCATCGACCAAGCCCTGGCCGAAAAAGGCGATAGCCTTGAAGCCGGACAAAAAGAGCAGACAACCAAACTCCGCGATGAGCTCAAAGCGGCGCTCGATGCCAACGATATCGACACCTTGCGCAATCGTTTGAGTGAACTCGAGCAGGCGGCGGCGATGATGGCCAATGCCGGGGCGAAGGCCCCTCATGCTCAAGCCGGACCAGAGCCAACCCCAGACGACAAGAATAGCGGCGCGGCCGGCGACGATGTCATCGATGCCGATTTCACCGATAAGAAAAACTAATCACATCTAACATTCACGAGCGCGGGGGCTAAATGCCCCTTCGCTTTACTAGTAAAGGAGACTTATGGCCACGAAACGCGACTACTATGAAGTGCTCGGCCTTAATAAAAGCGCGAGCAAAGATGAAATCAAGTCCGCCTATCGTCGCTTGGCTAAAAAATATCATCCCGACATCAACAAAGAAGCGGGGGCCGAAGCCAAGTTTAAAGAAGTTCAGGAAGCTTACGATATTCTTTATGATGACAATAAGCGCGCAACTTATGATCAATTTGGTCATGCCGCTTTTGAACAAGGCACTTCAAGCGGTGGCAACCCCTTTTCAGGGGCCGGTTTCTCGGGTGCGGGTTTTGGCGATATCAATCTCGGCGACATCTTCAATTCGTTCATGGGTGGTGGCGCCCGTCAACGCGTCGACCCCAATGCTCCACGGCGCGGAGACGATAATCTGATGCGCATTCGCATCGAATTTATGGATGCGATCAACGGTCGTAAATACTCGCTGCCGATCACATATGACGAAACATGTTCAGCGTGTGGGGGAAGCGGCGCCCAAAACGCTAAAGACATTCACACTTGTTCGAACTGCCACGGCAGGGGCTATGTCCGCACTCAACAGCGCACTCTATTTGGCATCATGGATGGTCAAACGACATGTCAAGTATGCGGTGGAAGCGGCAAGATTATCGACAATAAGTGCACGACTTGCGGCGGCAAGGGTTATAACCACGTCAAACGCGACATCGACGTCAACGTTCCCGCCGGCATCAACTCCGGGCAGCAAATTCGCATTCAGGGGCGGGGAGGACGAGGTCATAACGGTGGGCCTAACGGCGATCTTTTTATTGAGATCAATGTCAATCCCCATCCGTATTTTAAGCGCGACGGTAACAATATTCACATCACCATTCCCGTCAGTTTCGTCGATGCCGCTTTAGGAACAAATATCGAAGTTCCGACCGTCTATGGCGATGTCGAAGTCAAAATTCCCGCCGGCACCCAACCCGATAACATCTTGAAACTAAAAGGAAAAGGCATCAAAGATATGCGCAGCGGTACCCCGGGAGAGGAATTCATTCACCTCGATATCAAAACGCCGAAAAATCTCAGCAAAAAACAAAAGGAATTACTCGAAAATTATCGCGCCAATGAAGCAAATGGCGAAAATGTCTTTCAAAAATTTCGCAAGAGCTTTCAAAAATAGAATCACACGTCTTTTATTAAGAGGCTCTTATGAGTCTCTTTTTTTCATAGAAAATACTTTTCGATATGGTAAGATATTGATGATTGTGAGGTATTTTTAATGAACAGATACATGAAAATGGCTATCAATGAAGCTCGCAAGGGCATTCGTAGCGGACACGGCGGACCGTTTGGCAGCGTCATCGTAAAAGACGGCGTCGTCATCGCTAAAGGCCATAACCAAGTCATAAAAAATCAAGATCCGACGTGCCACGGCGAGATGATGGCAATTCACAAAGCGTGTAAGAAACTCGGCACCTTTGACTTAAACGGCTGCGAACTTTACACGACAGCCGAACCATGCCCGATGTGCTTAGGGGCGATTCTCTGGGCTAATATTTCTAAAGTTTACTTCGGCTGCAACATCGTCGATACCGAAAAGATCGGCTTTCGCGATAAAGTTTTTTATGAGATAAATGAATCGGGCAAGAAAGATGAGATCGTCATCGAGCTCGACCGCAAGCAGTGCCTCAAACTATTCGAAGAATATCAAAACATTCAAGATAAGCAAAACTATTAATATGAAGAGATTTTTTGCCTCGATTTCGGCGATGTTTGTCAATTCTAAAACCGAACATCTTTACAGTGTCAACGGTCGCGTGCCGCTTTTAAAAGCCATTCCCTTTGGTTTGCAACACGTCCTTTCGATGTTCGTCGCCAACATCACCCCCGTCATCATCGTCTTTGGCCTCATCGGCGACGCGGAGTTGACGGCCAATGCCGTTCGCGGCGCCATTTTTATGGCCGGTATCGGCACGATTATTCAGGTCTTAATCGGTTCAAAACTGCCCGTTGTCGTCGGCACTTCCTTTACTTTTGTCAGCGCCTTGGTCGCCATCGGAAACCCGGGTTCGATTTTCGGCGCTTTAATCGTCGGGGGCCTGATTATCCTCGTCCTCGGCATCTTTGCCAAATATTGGCGCAGATGGATTCAGCCGGTCGTCCCGGCCGCGGTCGTCCTGGCGATTGGCCTTTCCCTTTTATCGGTTGGCAGCGCCCAGTTTTTTGGCGGTTCGAACTATTTGTCACAAGTTCTAAACGGCACCGCCAACAACAACCTTCTATGGCAATACGCTCTCGTCGCTTTCATCACTTTGGCGACAGCTGTCGCTTGGAACATACTTGTTAAAGGCGTCTGGAAAAACCTCGCGATTCTCGTGGCGATGGCCCTCGGATATATCGCCGCATTATTTTTTCCAGGCATGGTTAACCTAAGTCTTATCGGCAGCGGTGGCATCATCGCCCTGCCGCGGTTCATCGATTTTTCGATCGTTCGCTTCGAACTTGTGCCGATTCTCATCGTCACCGTCTCCTATATCGCTTCTTCCGTCGAATGCATCGGCGATACGACGACCTTGGCCCGCATGGGTTTGGGCCGCGATCCAAACGACCGCGAAATCGCCGGCGCCATCACCACGGATGCCGCTAATAGCGTGATTGGGGCCCTCTTCGGATCGATGCCCCTTACCACATTCTCACAAAATGTCGGTATCGTCGCGCAGACGAAAGTCATCAATCGTTACACGATTTTTATCGGGGCATTATTTTTAGTCATTGCCAGCCTCTTTCCCCCGATCGCCAATCTGCTGATTACGATTCCAGAACCAGTTCTTGGGGGATGCATGCTCATCCTCTTTGGTTCAATCGCCGTCATCGGCATGCAGATGGTCGCCGAAATCGGATTTGATGCGAAGACCATCCTCATCTTGTCGATTTCCTTGTCGCTCGGTTTTGGCATAACTCTCGTCGATGACTTTTATCGAGTGCTCGACACCTTTGGCCTCGAATATTTATCGGTCATTTTCGCCAGTCCGATTCTCAATATGTTTGTCATCTCCATGCTTCTCAGCTTCGTTATTTTCGAAAAGAAGAAGGAAAATGCCTCTGTTCCCACCCAAGAAAATCCGAGTGAGAACGGGAGTGATAATTCCGAATCGCAAACCGCTGAATAATACCATTCACATGCAGAGCAATTTCGAAAAGCGAGATTGCTTTTCTTTTAGCACTCTAACTTGACAAGTGCTAAAGATGTTATATAATATAATTACTTAATAATAAATTATTAAAGGAGTAAACATTATGGAAGGACCAATTGATTACAGCAAAGATACCGAAGTGCTAAAGAAATTCGGGCGAATGATAACTGAGGAAGCGCGGGAAGGAAAAATTGATCCCGTCATCGGTCGCGATGAAGAGATTCGCAAGATTATTCAAATCCTGTCTCGCAAGACCAAGAATAACGTCATCATGCTCGGTGAACCTGGGGTAGGCAAAACGGCCATTTTGGAAGGGCTTGCTCAGCGCATTGTCAAAGCTGACATTCCAGCATCCTTGAAAGATAAGGATGTTTATGAATTAGATATGGGGGCGTTGGTGGCGGGTGCGAAGTATCGCGGCGAGTTTGAGGAACGCCTGAAAGCTGTCTTAAATAAAATTAAGGAATCAGAAGGAAAAATCATCCTTTTTATCGATGAAATTCACCTGATTGTCGGCGCCGGTCGCGCTGACGGAGCCCTCGATGCCTCCAATATGCTCAAGCCGATGCTCGCCCGTGGCGAAATTGACTGTATCGGTGCGACGACGTTAAACGAATATCGCCAGTATATTGAAAAAGACCGAGCTTTGGAACGGCGCTTTCAAACCGTCCTCGTCGAAGAGCCTTCCCCTGAGGACACCATTTCCATCCTGCGCGGTCTCAAGGAGCGCTTCGAATCGCACCATGGCGTTAAAATTACCGATGGGGCGATTGTCGCGGCCGTCACATTGAGCACGCGTTATATCACCAATCGTTTTTTGCCAGATAAGGCTATCGATTTAATCGATGAAGCCTGTGCCTCGATTCGCGTCGAGATCGAAAGCATGCCCGCCGAACTCGATGCCATCACCCGCAAGGTTAGACAGCTTGAAATTGAAAAGGTCGCTCTCGCCAAAGAAAAAGACCCGATCAGCCTCGAGCGGTTAAAAAAGCTTAACGAAGAATTAAACAGTCTGAACGCCCAAGAAAAAGAATTTAGCAAGCGGTGGCGCGATGAAAAAGATGCGATTCAAGCGATTAAAATTATCAAAGGACAACTCGAACGCGCGAAGTTTGAACTCGATACAGCCTTTAACCGCGGCGATTACAAACTCGCTAGCGAACTGCAATATAAGCGCATTCCCGATTTCGAAAAACGTCTCAGCGAACTAGAAAATATCGATAAGAGAGAACATTTGCTATCCGAAGTTGTCACCGAAGAAGAAGTGGCAAAAGTCGTCGCTAAGAACACGAATATTCCGATGAGCCGCCTGATGCGTGGCGACCGCGAAAAAGTTCTCGCTCTTAAAGATACTTTAAAAAGGCGGGTAATTGGGCAAGATCAAGCTCTCGAGCTCGTCAGCGATGCCATCTTGCGGCAGCGAGCGGGAATTTCTAATCCTAATCGCCCGATCGGTTCTTTTCTCTTTTTAGGGCCGACCGGTGTTGGCAAGACGGAAGTGGCCCGCAGCCTCGCCGAGGCTTTGTTCGATAGCGAGACACATATCATCCGCATCGACATGTCGGAGTACATGGAAAAATTCTCAGTCTCACGCCTCATCGGCGCCCCGCCAGGCTATGTCGGCTACGAAGAGGGCGGTCAGCTCACGGAAAAAGTGCGGCGCAGCCCTTACTCGATAATCCTTTTTGACGAGATTGAAAAGGCCCACCCGGAAGTCTTTAATCTGCTTCTCCAAGTTCTCGATGATGGCCGTTTGACTGATTCGCAAGGGCGAACTGTCAATTTCAAAAATACGGTCATTATAATGACCAGCAACCTCGGAAGCGAATACTTTATCGAGGGAAAAATGGCGATGATCGACGGTTTAGTCAAGGCTACTTTCCGACCCGAATTTTTAAACCGCATCGATGAGATCGTCTACTTTCATCCGCTCGGCAAAGATACGCAAATTAAAATCGTCGATAAGCTTCTCAGAGAATTGGCAGAGCACCTCAAAGAGCAATCGGTCGACCTCTCCTTTAGCGCGTCACTTAAGCACTTTATCCTCGAAAGTAGCTTTTCGATTGAATATGGTGCGCGACCGCTTAAACGCTTTATTCAAAAAGACATCGAGACGGCGATTGCTCGTAAATTGATCGATGGGACGATCGAACCCGATAAAAGTTATCTCCTCGATGTCGACGAGAAAGGAAATTTGCTTTTTACTAACAATTAGCCAAAAAAATTTCTCTTATTTGCTAATAAATTTTATTCTTGTTTAGCATCAACCATTTACTTTTATGTGGTATACTACATAATTGTATTATAACTATGCCAAACTGCCGCGGATGCCAACGAAAAATCGAAAGACTAGACAGAGATATTTGTCCTTTTTGTGGCACGCCAAATCCCATCCCTGGAAGCCAATGTCCAACCGTCGATATTACTGGCGTCATCTCCGGGGCAGGGGTCCCAAAAGACGAACTTCCTCGGGCTTGCTCGCGAAAAAAAGCTTTTGCACTGTGCGCAACCTTGGGTTTTCTCGGCATTCATTCCTTCTATGTCAAAAAGCCTAAACAAGCATTATTTTTTATAATCTTCAGCCTCTTTTTGATCGGGGGCGTCGGCTCGCTCTTATTTTTCTTTGTCCTACCGGGTTCACTGTGGTCGTTTTTGATTCCAGCTTTCGCCCAAATCATGTTCCAGATGATTTTCGCCTTTCACTATCTGACGAGCGAAGATTTAAAAGACGGCGTCGGAGAGCTGATGCACTGATGCAACGCTATTTCGGCCAGGTTTTTGAAGGTCGCGCCATCCTCACTGAGGGTGACGCTTTCCATTTAACGAAGGTCATGCGCTCAGCAATCGGCACCGAATTAGAAGTTGTCTCCGATAGTCGCGTCTACTTAGCCAAAGTTGAAAGAGTGAAGCCTCTACTTATCAAAGTCGTCGGCTTTAAAGATGAAAATAAGGAGCTTCCTAACGAAGTTACTTTGATCATGGCGCCTTTAAAAGGCGACAAGACAAATCTCGTCTTACAAAAAGCGACAGAACTCGGCGTCAGCGAGATCGTGATGCTTTTGACTTCGCGCACCATCGCAAGATTTAACAGCAAAGACATAAACAATAAGTTAACGCGTTTTCAAGCCATCTTAAAAGAGGCGGCGGAACAATCGCAGAGGACGCATATACCTTTGATAAGCTACCTTGATGACATCAACCAATTAAAGGCTTGTAAGGCCCACCATAAATTCGTGGCCTACGAGCAGCAATCCGGCCCAACAGGCGCCTTTAATTTATTGCTCAAACAGATTAAAAAGCGCGAACGCATCGCCATCGTCATCGGCCCTGAAGGCGGCTTTTCGCAAGAAGAGGTCGAACAGCTAAAATCTTTTGGATTTATTCCAATCTCATTAGGAAAGCGCATCTTGCGCGCCGAGACGGCTTCGATATATGCTTTAAGCGTAGTCGCCAATTACCTCGAGAATTGATTATGAATATATATCAGGAATTGCAGGAAAATCAAAAATTTCAAGGCTTTCTAAATAGCGAAGAAAATCTTTTCTATTTGAAGAATCGCCTCATTCTCGAGCGCTTTCCGATGTATAAGCACCTCGCCCAAGCCGTCAGCGATTTCGATATCATGCGCGCCAATATCATCATCCGCTCGCTACAAAACAAGAAAGCAATCGAGGCGGCGGTGCGTTTTGCCGTCGATAACAACGACGTCGTCAAACGCGAGAAAGACATGGCTTTTTTTCGAACGTTTATCCGCGAAAAAATTATTGATCTGCCCTTTGCAAACGATCAGAAGATACGCCTTTATGTGCCACTTTTCAACCGCGTCATCAATCAGATTTACGCCGAGGAATTTGAAAAGTTACTCCTCACGCCTTACGACAAGCTCGTCGATGACTTTGAGACGCTGGTCATCGATCCTTTTGAAATTTATAATTTCAGCCTTTATGATTCGCTCTTTACTCAGTTCGTTAAAGTGTATAGCGACGACGACATAATGGCCGTTTTTCACTACGACTTTCAGGCCATTTATTTTATCGACAAACAAGGTCGTCTCGACAATAAAATCTCCCTCTTTGACCGCGGTATTCGCCACCCGGATTTCCATCATATCCTCGAGCGAATTCGCCCGGTCATCGCCGCCTACGTGGCAAACGATAAAGAGGCGATGCTACAAACTTTGGCGGACAAGAAGTTAATCTCCGAAAAATTGATCAATCGTCTCCGTAGCAAAGACTATCGTTTTCGTATATCTCTCATTCGGAAAATCAAGTGATGAAGTTTCTCCTTTTCACCCTTGGCTGCAAGGTTAATACCTACGAAAGCGACGCTGTTCGCGAGCTTTTTTTGTCCGAAGGTTGGAAAGAGACAACCGAGCGCGAAGAGGTCGATCTCGTCGTCATCAACACTTGCACGGTGACGGGCACGGCGTTGTCCGCGCCGGCGTCGGCGCGCCGTTCGACGTCGTGAACTACGAGGAATGCC
>CAYYIC010000007.1:0-14858 GCA_964471005.1 uncultured Staphylococcaceae bacterium
TCGATACCAACTTCTTAATTTGATATTCTTCATCGTTTAATCCGGGCATGAGCAAAGTCGTCAATTCGATGTGAATCTTGGCTTTTTGCATTGTTTTTAGATTGTTGATTATCGTTTTTAGATTTCCTCCGCAATGGGCGGCGTAGAATTCATCGTCTGGTCCCTTGATGTCGATGTTGGCCGCATCGAGATAGGGAAGGATTTGCTGAAGGGTTTCCGCACTCATAAATCCGTTGCTGACCCAGATATTTTTAAGGCCTTTTTCTTTAGCGAGTTTCATCGTCTCCAACACATATTCAAAAAAGACGGTTGGCTCACTATACGTATAGGAAACAGATGGTGTTTTGAACTTAAGTGCTCGCTCGACATGTTCCGCTGGCGTCACTTCTTCACCCTCGACGACGTATTCGTTGCTCGGAGTTTGAGAGATTTCATAGTTTTGGCACCACGGGCAATGCATATTACATCCGACGGCGGCAAAAGAATATGTCTCGGATTTTGGCAAAAAATGATAGAGGGGTTTCTTTTCGATCGGATCGATAGCGGCGGCGATGCACAAGCCGTAGTTTAGCGAAAATAAAACGCCGTTGATGTTTGTACGGACACGGCAAATACCGCGGTGACCGGGTGCGATTTGGCAGCGGTGGCCACAGACATTACATCTTACTTTGCCATTTGGCAACTTATCGTAAAGCAGTGCTTCTTTCATCTATATTATTCTAACTTAATTCGCATCTTTCTGCATTTTTTGTAGCGCTTTCATATTTCGATAAGAAAAAAAATTATGGTGCAGTGCCTTCAAAATGTATAATAAAAGCGAGATGGAACGAAAAGGAGGTTAATCCATTATTCACTATAGATAGCGCCTGGCCCTCTCGTTAAAGAGGGTGACGAGGAACAAGGTTTTCGAAAGATTCGGCGGGTGCCTTGTCGGCCCAAGCGGTCGTTAGAAAAAGGACAAATTCATAGAGCCCTGATCATGCTTAGCCTTTCATCTTAAAATACATCGAATATTTTCGATATATAGATAGTGGATTTAATTTTAATATGAGTAACTGAAGTGCGATTTTGCATGGATGCTTGCTTTTATAATTATGAGCAATTGTCCCAATCTTTTTAAATTTGTAAAAAAATGGGAGTACCTACAATGGAAAAACAAGTCGTTATCGAGGAATTTGCCAAAAAGCAGTTCAACGAAAAAGTAATGCGCAGCTCGCTGCCACTATCAGTTTATAAAAAATACCAACAAGCGATTTGCAATGAGACGCAAATCGACCGCGAAACAGCGGACGCCATCGCTCATGCTATGAAGATGTGGGCAATCGATTTAGGAGCCACGCATTTCTGTCATTGGTTTCAGCCGATGACGGGCCTCACCGCGGAAAAACACGAGTCCTTTATTCAGATGGATGGCGATGGCCAGCCGATTGCCAGGCTATCAGGAAAGTCGCTATTAAAAGGCGAAACCGACGGATCGTCATTTCCCAATGGAGGGCTGCGCACGGCCTTTGAAGCCCGGGGCTATACGTATCTAGATATTACGTCTTATGCTTTTGTGCGAGGTCACGTTTTGTTTATTCCGTGCGTCTTCGTAAGTTATACCGGCGCAAAACTTGATCAGAAACTTCCTCTCCTCGTCGCTTTAGAAAAAATGAACATCAACGCCACAAAAATACTGCACAAATTAGGCTATGATAACTTCAAATCAGTAAAAGCGATGATCGGCCTTGAACAAGAGTACTTTTTAGTCGATAAAACCCAAGCCTTAAAACGTCCCGATATCGTCTTTACCGGAAAAACTTTATTTGGCGAGAGCATGCCCAAAGATCAAGGCATGAATGATCATTATTTTGGGGCTTTAACCGAACGCGTTTCTTCTTTTATGAAAGAAGTTAATCAGAAGTGCTGGGAGGTCGGCATCTACGCCTCGATCGAGCACAACGAAGTTGCGCCCGGCCAATACGAGTTCGTCAGCATTTTTAACAATGTCAATTTAGCCGTTGACCAAAACATGGTCGTTATGGATATTCTTAAAAGGATGGCCCTTCGCCACGATTTAGTGTGCCTCCTTAATGAAAAGCCCTTTGATGGGGTGAACGGTTCGGGGAAACACAACAATTTTTCATTGATGACCGACACCGGCATGAATCTTTTTGAACTTGGCGAAGATAGTGCCTCTAATCTTCGATTTCTCGTCTTTGCGACTGCTTTCGTGCAGGCCGTCGATCGCTATGCGACACTCATTCGCATGGCCTGTTCAGATGCCGGCAATGACTATCGCCTCGGAGGCCACGAGGCTCCTCCCGCTATCGTCTCGGTCTTTTTAGGCGATCACTTACATCGCGTCTTCGAAGAGTTAGCGAGTCGTCCGAACGTAACCCCGCTTGAATTTGAAAAAATGTATTCGCCGATGCACAATCTCTCGGCCCTACCACTAGACATCACCGACCGCAATCGGACTTCTCCAGTTTCTTTTACCGGCAACAAATTTGAAATCCGCATCTTAGGCTCATCTCGTAATCCTGCTGCTCTTAATACCGTCTTATTAGCTGGTATCGCGGAGGCGCTTGGCGAAATTGATGCGAAGTTGCAAGGCGTCAACGTTGATAAAATCAATGAAGAGATTATCAAACTTGCCCATGAGATTCTTACTAGACATCACCGCGTCTTATTTGCTGGTGATGGCTATAAAAAAGATTGGCAGGACGAAGCCGCTCGCCGCGGATTAGAAAATTTTCCGAACTATATCGATAGTGTTGAAACGCTGAAAACACCCCTTGTTCGTCGCATGCTCGCCCATTTAGGGGTGCTGAGCGAAGAAGAAATCGACGCTCGCTACGAAATCTACTACACCGAATTCATCGAGACGGTGCTCACCCAAGGAAAAACCTTGGTATCGATGGTCGATAAGGGCATTATTCCGGCTCTCATTAAGACGGCCGCTTTGTATAAGAGCACGGCCATTGCCATGAACGGTTCGGCGACATCAATCGCCAAGCGCAGCGCAGAATGCGGTCGCTTGATCGACGAACTCGATCGCCATAACGAATTATTGGTTGCCGGCATTAAACTCGCTTCCGAAAATCACAGCAAAAAAGAAGCTTCCGAAATGTGTGTCAAAAGCATTCGCCCGCTTATGCAAATTATCAAGCATCTATGCAATGAAGCCGAACACATCTTGCCAGCAGAATTTTATCCGTATCCAACGCTATCAGAATTAATTGTTTAATTAACCAACAGGAGGAATATCATCATGTGTGGAATTGTCGGAGGCGTATCGCAAAAACCGATTCGCAAATATTTAATTGAAGGCTTAAAAACAATTGAATATCGCGGTTACGATTCGGCTGGTATCGCTATATTTAATGAAGGAAAACCTGAGATTTACAAAGTTAAAGGCCGAGTTGCAGACTTAGATAATAACTTAAATGCATCAATTGACGGCGCGGTTGGAATCGGCCATACGCGCTGGGCGACGCACGGCGAACCGTCAATCATCAATGCCCATCCCCACGCTAGTCACGGAGGGCTATTTACGATTGTTCATAACGGCGTCATCGAAAATTTTCGCATCCTTAAAAATGAGCTCATAAGCAAAGGGTACCTTTTTAAAAGCGAGACTGACACCGAAATTATCGCCAATATACTCGAAGAAAATTATCATAAATCAAAGGATGTCTTAAAAGCTATCAGCAAGATGATGTCCCAAGTTAAAGGTAGTTATGCCCTTGCGATCATTTTTAGTCAAGATACTGGCAAAATCTACTTTGCGAAGAACCATTCGCCACTTTTAATCGGCCGCGGCGAGAATGGATACTATCTAGCTTCCGATTATCTTCCGATGCTTAAAACTGCTGACCAATTTTCGACGATTGGCGACTATCAATACGGCTATATTTCCCTTCACGAAATTAAAATGTTTGACCGGAATGACCATCGACTGGACATCGTCTATCACACGACAGATTTAAAAGCGGAAGCGTTAGACTTAAATGGTTATCCGCATTATATGCTCAAAGAGATTGAAGAGGCCGATAAATGCGTGAAATTATTACTCGATAATTATTCAGACGGAAATAAATTTCTATTTGAAGAGGAGATGATGCAGGAAATAAGGCGAGCTGACAACCTCGTTTTTCTCGCCTGTGGCACAAGCTATCACGCTTGCCTTCTTGGCAGTCGTTTCTTTAGAAACGCCGGCAAAGTCAGCGATGTTTATATTGCTAGCGAGTGGGCATATAATCCTTATTCATCAAGTAAAAAAACAGTTTATCTTCTCATGAGTCAATCAGGGGAGACAGCTGATTTAATTCACTGCCTTTCCATCATTAAAAATCAAGGCGGCACAATCATCACGATAACGAATACACAAGGTTCAACGCTGTCAAGGAGCGCAAATTACACCGTGCTTCTTTACGCCGGAATTGAGGTGGCTGTCGCCTCGACAAAGGCTTACGTCGCCCAAGTTAGCGCCTTAGCCTTGATGGCCTCTTCCTTAAACGGCGAAACATCCGTCCTTGAAGATTTAAAACAAGTCATTACTGCTCAGCAAAACATCATCGATAATCATCAGAAAATTAAAGAGATAGCTGATTTGGTAGCGAGTAAAAATGATGTCTATTTTCTTGGTCGCGGCCCCGATTTTGATCTTGCCCTAGAATGCTCCTTGAAGCTTAAAGAAATCACCTATATTCACAGCGAAGCATTTCCGGGCGGCGAGTTAAAACACGGGCCGATTGCTTTAATCGAAAAAGATACGCCGGTCATCGGTTTTATCTCTGATGCTAAAACGGCAGCGGCGATGCGTTCCAACTTGCATGAAGTATCGGCGCGCGGAGCGCGCGTCATTATCGTTAGCTCAAGAGAAACAGCAATTGATGGAGACGATATTATCGTCGCTGATGTGGTGGCTTATCTAAGCCCGCTTGTCAAAGTTATCTTTGGTCAGTATCTCGCCTATTATGTCGCCTTGAAGCGAGGATTAAATATCGATAAGCCCCGCAACTTAGCCAAATCAGTCACTGTCGAATAGCGTTTTCAAGGTCTATGAGCATATTGTTAGCACTCTCCTCTTGACAGTGCTAATATTTATGCTACAATGAAAGTGTCCCTAAAGGGGAGCACAGAAAAGGGAGGTGAAAATATGAGAAATAGAAAAGGAGAACTAGTTCTTCACGATCCATTTTTCGACGATTTTTTCCCGCTTGATCTTTTCAAGACAGAGTGGCCTGACACCCACCGTCGCACCACGATGAAAACCGATATCGTGGCTAAAGATGACCATTATGAACTGATGGTTGATCTGCCGGGTCTAGCTAAAGAAAACGTCGAGATCTCGCTTGAAAACGGCTATCTATCAATTAAGGCCGAACAAAAACGCGAGACTAATGATGAAAAGGAGAACTACATCCATCGCGAGCGCTACTACCAATCGGAGTGCCGCAGTTTCTATGTCGGAGATGGCGTCGAAGAAAAAGATATCGCTGCCAAAATGGAAAACGGTGTCTTAGTCGTAAACGTTCCGAAAGAAGCGCGCAAAGTCGAGACCAAACGGATGATTGAAATCCAATAATCTCACGTCAAAAAGACGTTCAGATGACTCTGGACGTCTTTTTAAAAATACAAAATGAGCGGTGTGATAAACAACCAACCAATCAACGCCGTTTTGCGCTTTTGCCGTCCTTTGTCCATTACGACCATAAAGCCCCCTACACAACACTTCTAGAAAAGGAGTTGATTTGCCGCTGCTGCGGCATCATTTAGTGATGTCTGAATGTCTCTAGGATTCTCGTCGCTGAGAATTTTATCGCTCAAAGCAGGTCCTAAATAATCATCATTGACGCGAATCCAATTCGGAATGACGGGTCTCGGCACTGAGTTTTCCATCTGCGCGATAATAACATTAAGCCGCGCGTCATCGCTCGTCGCGAACTCGCGTATAGCTGGGAAATTTCCAGTGAAATCAGAAAGCTTATCTAAATTCGCCTCGCGGAGTATAAATTCAATCAGCCTTCCACATTGATCTTTTAACTTTGAATGGCTGTACACCACGACGTTTTCGCCACCCATATTCGAGTATGAGACCTCGCCTGTTTTGCTTGGTAGCAAGGCCACACCATAATTGAGAGTTGGGAAGTTGATGTCAAAGCGATCGATGTCAGAAGATGAACCGAGTTTAAAAGCGACAAGTCCATTGCCAAAAGCATCGCTTGTCCCTCGATTGGTGATTGAAGTTTCATCGCTACCATAGAGGCTTCGAATCATCTCAGAAGCTTCGACGCCTTTGGCATCATTAAAAGCTACTTCCGTCTTTTGCTCATTGAGGAGTTGTCCGTCGCAATTGGCCAAGAAAGCCGGAAAATACCATCCGGCATAGCCGCCATTACCGATTCCATCAAAAAGGGATTTGCCAGCTGGAAGGCCGTCGCGACAGGCGAGCCATTCCGGCCATGTTTCGGGTGGGGTCGCGACAAGGTCTTTGTTATAAAACAAGACGCTGGCAGTAACGTTTAAAGGCAAACCATACAATTTGTCACCATATACATTTGTCGAAAAGACTGAAGAGAAAAAGTCTTCTTGCTGAACCGATGAGAAACCACCAAACATCGAAGTGATATCGTGAAGAGTTCCGTCGGAAGCGTAATCGGAGATCAATGGTTGATCAAGATATGACATATCGGGTTTTGAACGACCGCTTAGCGCGCTATTTAGCGCCATATTAAAACTATCCTTCACAACCAAGTTCAATTTAACTTTAATTCCCGTCTCTTCAGTGAAGTCGGCGATTAAAGCCCGAAAAGCATTTTGATGATCTTGAGTGGAAGGCTGGTATGCCCAAAAAGAAACAACATCTTCATCTTGAGTTCCCACGCATCCACCTAAAGATAACAGCGCAATGGTAAGGAACGTAATTTTTGAAACGATTGAGTTTTTCATATGCCTCCAAATGTTATCGTTAACAATCTGTTTATAGAATCATTTTTTCAATAAGTATAATGGTGGTAAATTATTTCCGCGTCGAGTTGCCGACTTTTAAAACTGGCATATAGTAATTGACTGCTGCACTTCCGTTGCGAGGATGAGTAATCTTTTTTAATAATAGCTTTGCGAGTTCAACACCGATTTCGTAAATTGGCTGATGTATCGTTGTAAGTTGTGGGGTAATGATTAATTCTTTGCCAAGACCATCAAAACCGGTGATTCCTAGACTTTCTGGCACCTTGCGGTTGACTTGATTGGCGGCTTGCATCACGCCAGCTGCCTGATCGTCGCTTGAACAGAGAATACAATCGATATCTGGATTATTGAGCATGAGTTTTTTCCCGGCTAATAATCCGCTATTTGCATTATTTTCGGTGAAAATAGTGAGTTTTTCGTCATATTTTATATTGTTTTTCTTTAAGATATTTTTGTAACCTTGAAAGCGATCTTGCGTAAATTTTCTGTTTTCGTCAATGCCGATGAAGGCGAGTTTTTTATATCCTTTAGAAAGCGCGTATTCGGTAATCATTTCCATACCTTTTATGTTGTCGACGTCGACGCAATCAAAACTTTCGCTATGGCCGAAAAGAACCAAGGGTTTTTCAAAAGCGAGAGTTTTAAGATTTTCTTCATCCTTAAGGGAAAGCCCCATGAGAATCAGCCCATCTACAGCCTCGTGATTATACCACTTTTTGCTTAGCAAAACGGAGTATCCGTGTTCTCCGAGATATCCGCTGACGCCGGCGCTCACTTGCAGAACAAATTGATTTGTCGGATCCAAATCATAAGGAACATATAAATATATAATATTTGTGCGGTTATAAACGAGAGCTTTCGCCACATTGTTCGGCGAATAGTGATATTTGTTAATGGCATAAAGAATCTTCTCTCGCGTTTTTTCTTTGACCAGTTCTGGTTTATTTAAAGCGCGCGAAATCGTTATGGCAGAATAGCCAGTGATTTTTGCTAGACCCTTTAAAGTTATACCCATTGTCTAAATCTCGATTTTATTATATGTTCTAAATGATAACGTTGTCAATTATATTATAATTATAAGAAAGGTAGATGCTCGTTCTTTGATAAAGATACAAAGGGAAAAACTTGGTATAATATCTTCATTGTGAATATATTTAGAAACCTTGATGTTAGCGATAAAACGAGAATCAACCAGCTGTTAATCGATTCTTTTTATTATGGTTCTTACTCGTCTAGCGAACTCGTCTTTGAAAATATTTTTGTCTGGAACTATCGTCAACAAATCAAAATTTTATGGTGTGATGAGAATTTGGCGATTATCAAAAGCTTAGAAAAAGACGAACGGTGGATTTTCTTTCCTCCGATTTGCCGAACTCCTGAGGATTTTGCTAAAGGCCTCAAGTATATTAAGGACAACTATTCCGACGCTTTAGTTGGCGGTCTCTCCAAAGCGATGGTTGAAAACGCTCGTATCGATGGTGCTTTATATCTTTACGACGATTATTTCTCGGAATATATTTATGACCCTCGTGAACTGGCAGAGATGAAAGGTGGAAAGTTTTCTCGTAAGCGCAATTTAATCGCCCAATTTAATAAAAAGTACGCGTATTCGTTTGTGCCATACACTGACGAGCATTTTGATGCCATCAAAGCATTTCTTGCAAGATACGAACAAGAAGGCGGAGCCGGAGAAGATTTTGATGCCATTTTATATGCCCTCCATCATCGGAAAGAGGTTGATTTATATTGCGATCTCTTGCTAGCTGATGATCTGGTGATAGGTTTGAGTATTGGGACCATCAGCATCTTTAATCACGCCGTTATCTTATTTGAAAAAAATGACTTTAATTTTATTGGTTCCGGCGCGGCTCTTGTTCAACTTTCAACAAATGCCCACTATGTAAATTGTCGCGTTCTGACGAGGCAGGAAGACCTAGGTCTACCTCAATTAAGGAAAGCAAAATTATCGCTCAACCCCATCGAGAAAGAACGCAAGTATTCTTGCCTTTTTGACACCCGGACCACGCAATTATACAATCTCTATCTCGCCTCATTTGATGACTCTCGCGACTATGTCGATTTTTTCTTTTTGCACTATTATCATACGAATCGAGCCTTCAGCATCGAACGTGAGAATACGGTTGCTTCCGCCCTTTATATCATGATGAAGCAGATGTCGTATAATAATCGAATTGTCGACTTGCCATTTATCGTCGCCGCCAGCACCGACATCAATTATCGCCGCCAAGGTTTAATGCGGGAACTGATGGCCAAAACATTTGCTTCTTTAATTAGCGAAGGCCACACCGTTGTTTCTCTATATCCGGTCAACCCCGATTTCTACCGCGATTATGGTTTCGTGTCATACACCTTCACTAAAAATATCGACTTGTATGAGAAGTCTTTTGTTTGTGGTCTCGAGCAGACTAATGACTCTGCCCTTTTAGCTAGAATGTATAGCGAATGCATCGCTAATTATGAAGGTTACGTGATTCGCGGCGAAGAATTCTATACCCGATACATGAATTTGCTATGGCAAGACGGTTATGTCTTTGAACTCATAAAAAAAGAGGGACAAGTCGTTGGCTATGTCGCTCGTAAAAATGATGATATCAGCGAAATTATGTTGTGCGGAGACGAAAAACCAACGCACAAAGATCTCGACACAAGCCAAGCGTATTTGCCGCATCCAGATGGCGATAATCCTGCGAATATGATACGGATTATCAATCTCGAAAAGTTCTTCAAGGAATTATCTTTTGAAGACGATGTTAATAAGTCAATCTGTCTTAAGATAACCGATCTTTTCGTAAATACAAACAACCGGACATTTCGCCTATCGGTGCAAGGCAAAAAAGCGCTTCTAGAGCCAGCAGAAGAACACGATTTAGAACTCAGCATTGAAGATTTGACCTCCGCTTTATTCTTAGGCCGCGGAGACCAGCGCCTGTCTTTCCTTTTCCCGCGTAAAAAAATGGTTTGTTTTGATAAATTTTAAGTAAGCATGATGATTATCTAGACCGATTTCGTGTGATAAAATAGGCTTAGTCCAAAAGACCATTCTTTTAATGAGGTAAAAATATATGAAAAAAATTATTATCGTCGGCGGCGTTGCCGGTGGCGCGACAGCGGCAGCCAGAGCTCGGAGATTAAGCGAAGAAGACCAGATTATCATCTTTGAAAAAGATGAGCATGTTTCTTTCGCCAACTGCGGCCTCCCATACTATATCGGCGGCGTCATCAGCGATCGCGAGCGTTTACTCGCCGAAACGCCAGAGACGTTTAAAAGTAATCACAATATCGATGTCCGCATATTTTCGGAAGTTATCGCGATTGACACTAAACACAAGAAAGTCACCGTCCAAGAAGTCAAAACTGGTCGTACCTATGAGGAAACATACGATAAGCTGCTCCTCTCTCCGGGGGCCGCGCCGATTTGGCTTCCGATTCCCGGAATTGAAAAAGCCCACAATGTCTTTTCGATGAGAAACCTCGTCGATACCGACAAACTCTACAATTTTATCAACAAAGAAAAAGTCGAATCAGCCGTTGTCATCGGTGGGGGCTTCATCGGTATTGAACTCGCCGAGAACCTCGTCGAAAGAGGAATCAAAGCGACGATTATTGACCTCGCTGATCAAATTCTTCCGCCCCTTGATTTTGAAATGGCCAAAATGGCGCAGAACGAACTCGAGTCAAATGGCATCAAAGTCTTTTTAAAAGACTCGGTAGCGGAAATCAAAGATAACGGTAAGACCGCCGTCTTAAAAAGCGGCATCGTCTTAAAGACTGATTTAATTATTATGGCTGTCGGTGTGCGCCCCGAATCACGGTTGGCTCTTTCTGGCGGTCTAAAAGTTGGGCCCAAAGGCCACATCGTCACCAACGAACACTTGCAGACTATCGATGCGAAAAGCGACCAAGTCATTACTGATGTTTACGCCGCCGGAGACGCGATTGAAGTCAAAGACTTCATCGATGGAACGCCAACCGCAGTTCCACTCGCTTGGCCGGCTAACCGCCAAGGCCGTTTAGTGGCCGACCACATGAATGGCTGGGATGTTAAATTCAATGGCAGCTTAGGCACTTCGATCGTCAAGGTCTTTTCTCTTACTGCCGCCAGCACTGGCAACAATCAAAAGACTCTCGAACGCAAAAAGGTTGAGTATCGCGCGGTGATGGTCACCCGCTCTAATCACGCTGGCTATTACCCAGGCGCTAGCGACATCGTCATCAAACTTCTATTCAGCCCTGAAAGCGGCAAGATTCTCGGCGCTCAAGCCATCGGTAAAGATGGTACTGACAAGCGCATCGACGTCATCGCCACCGCCATCAAAGGTGGTTTGACAATCTTTGACTTACCCGATCTTGAGCTCGCCTATGCCCCGCCCTTTGGCTCATCAAAAGATCCCGTCAACATCGTCGGTTATGTCGGAAGCAACATGATGCAAAAGGAATTCGGCGTCGTCAACCAACAACAACTAGACGAATTTCGTAAAAAAAAAGCAGTCTTAATTGATGCCCGTACTCCTTTGGAGTATAGCATTGGCCACATCGAAGGATCGGTCAATATTCCTTATATGGGCATACGCTCAAACCTCGCTAAATTGCCTGAGGAAAAAGATGCGCTGATCGTCGTCTATTGTAATGTCGGTCAGACCGCCTACTTATTAATAAAAGTCCTTGTTAATAACGGATATACAAACGTCCATAATCTCCTCGGCGGCTATAAGGTTTATAAAGCTCTCCATCAAAAAAATCACGAAGAAGAATTGCATAATCCCGAACACCGCGTCATCGAAGAAAAAGCGGTGATTAGCAGCACCGATTATCGCGATGATGAGATTAAAATCTTTATCAATGCCTGCGGCCTTCAGTGCCCGGGTCCGATCATGCAGACATATAAGGCTGTCGAAAAATTAAAGGATGGCGAGATCGTCAAAATCATCGCCACCGACAGCGGTTATTTTAGCGATGTCGAGAAGTGGTGCATCACTACTGGGAATACACTGCTTAAAAAAGAAGCGACGAAAGAGGGATATACCGCCGTCATTCGCAAAGGATCTTTAAAAGAGAAACAAAAAGGCGTTGAAAACGAAAATACGACCATCGTCTTATTTAGTGGTGAGATGGATAAAGCCATGGCGGCCATGATCATCGGTCAAGGCAGCCGCTCAATGGGTAAAAACGTCACCATCTTCTGCACCTTCTGGGGATTAAATTTGCTACGCAAAGATCAAAAAGTCAAAGTTAAGAAATCATTTATCGAAAAGATGTTTGGGGCCATGATGCCCAGAGGCCCAAAAAAGATGCCAATCTCGAAGATGAACTTTGGCGGCATGGGGGCGAAGATGATGAAATCGGTCATGAAGAAAAAGAACGTCGATTCGTTGCCTGACTTAATTGCTCAAGCAAAAGCGGCGGGTGTCAAATTCATCGCTTGTACGATGAGCATGGATGTCATGGGCATTCATAAAGAAGAGCTTATCGATGGTATCGAATACGCTGGCGTCGCCACCTATTTGGCGGAGTCAGAAAAAGCCGGCGTCACGCTCTTTATTTAACTATAAACTTCAACTTTGAGGCCACTTGTGAAAATAAGTGGCTTTTTTATGTCCGTAATTATTGAAATAATATAACAGAATCCATACCATATTAAATAGGCGTCAAATAGTATTTGAGCGCCGCCGACAATTGATATGGCCATCATGCATCTCCCCGATTATGTTAGAAAGGAAAATGCCAAGTTAAAACTTAGCAATTTTCGCGATGTCGACGCTTTGGTCTTTGCCCAGCTTTCCTATTTAGGTTATGGCTCTTTTAAAAACGGGACCAAATTAGAATTTACCGCCCTCAAAGCTAAAGAGGCAGCGAGCGTCAGCCACCTCAAAGAAGAAAATGAAAATCTCCTGCGTTGCGTGGCTAAAAGCCCTCGCTTTCAACACATCAAAGTCGTGAAGCACATCGCCGAGACCAACTTACTTTTCGAACTGCAATTTTCGGCGACGACTTATATCGTTAATCACCGCTTTATCATCATCGCTTTTCGTGGGACTGACGACACAATCAACGGCTGGAAAGAAGACTTCAACATGGTCTTTCTCGATGAGATTCCTGCGCAGACCAAAGCCGTTAAATATGTTAAAAGCATTGCAAAAAAGTACCGTTTTGCACGGATTTTGATTACCGGCCACTCAAAAGGCGGCAACTTGGCTTTCTACGCCGGAATGAAGCAGAGTCAGTCAGTTAAAAAACGCATCGTCTCCATCTATAATCTCGACGGGCCGGATTTTCGCGAGAACATCACGGCGACCGCCGATTATATCGACTTGCTTCCCAAGGTTATTAAAATCGTCCCCGAAGAAAGTATTATCGGCATGATTCTGCAGACCAATGATTACTATCACATCGTCAAATCCGACGGCAGTCTCTTTGCCCAGCACAAAATGTACAATTGGCACATCGATAGCGAGACGAGCGACCTCATCCACGAAGACTCGCTGAGCAAATCGTCGAAAAAAATTAAGAATTCACTTTATGCGTGGCTCTATAGTTTCAATGTTCATGACCGGCAGATCATCATCGATAATTTCTTTGATTTGTTGCAGGCGTCAGAGTGTACGACGCTGAGCGAATTCAGCAATAATTTAGGTGCGAACATCAAGGCGATGTATGGGGAGTATAAAGAGTCTGACGAAGAAACCAAGAAACTTCTGCGCAAGACCTTCATGGAACTCGGCAAATACTTGATGCTAAATTATTTTACCCGCGAAAAAAATCTCGATAAATCAGCCAAGAAGTTCGAATTGAGCAAAAAAATCAAAGAAGGTGAATAGCATGCCCTCCAACACCATTGTCCAATTAATTAAATATGCGGAATCACTTTCAAATCGCGAGATGATGAAGTGGGCCATGCGCAATGTCCGCGAAGTTCTCGATGTTTTAAGTGTCAACGTCACCAAAGACGAACAATATCGCCTGATGGTTATTGAGACGAATCGCTACCTCACCGGTTTTCATAAAGTTTCACACATGAAAAACCAAGCTTTAAAAATGCATGAACTCGCTCGGCACGAAACTGATGCCGTGCGCATTAATCTCCTGCGAGCTTATGGGCATATATTAGCGACCGCGCATGTTAAAGAGCATGCTTTGCATGCGACCGATTACGCCAACAAAGCGCTGATCGCCGCCAATAAAAGCGAAGACGAAATCGCCCGTATCGTCGAGGCCCAGAACGCGGCCTTAGAATCGTTAGCGCGTTTTATCGTTTCGATTAATAAACCGATCGTCAATTAGTTAATATATTTCTGCGCGACATTACTATTGCGCAGTTTAAGGAAAATTATTTTATGAAAACAACAATCCTCCTCGCTCACCCCTGGCACGGCAGTTTTAACAAAGCGATATTTGATACCATAACCAATAAACTCACAAGCCTCAATAAGCCCTTTCAAGTCATCGATTTAAACAAAGACGGTTTTAATCCCGTGATGACCGAAAAGGAGCTAGCACTCTTCTCAAAAGGGCAATTTTTGGATCCCCTCGTCGGCAAATATCAAAAGATGCTAGCCGAGACCGACAAACTCGTTATCATCTTCCCGATCTGGTGGGGCGATAGCCCAGCCATCCTCAAAGGTTTTATTGATAAAGTCATGCTCAAAGGCTTTGCCTACAATCCAGGCGAAGACGGTTTGATTGGCAATTTGACCCACATCAAAAAAGCTTATGTTATAACGACCTCTGAAACCCCGACTATTGTCTATAAAGAATACCTCGGCAATCCAATCGACAATGTCTTTATTAAAATCATCCTTGAAAATATCGGTATCAAGGATAGCATCTGGATTAATAAAGACATGGTCCTCTCCGGTGGTCAGGAAAGCCGCGTCGCTTTCTTA
>CAYYIC010000007.1:14958-21718 GCA_964471005.1 uncultured Staphylococcaceae bacterium
TAAATATGCAAACAATCCATCCAGAAGAAAGATGAGAAAATGGCCGATGAGTTTGCGGACGAAAAATGCAAAGGCATCAAGTTGGTCGGCATTTAAAATAACACCGAAAAATTTTAAAACCGCATTGAGGACGTCGACGACTAATCCGCTTTGTTCAGATGAAATTTCGCCGCTGAAACCCGAGAAGACGAGAATGACGACCATCAAGGCGATAAAAATCGCAAAATAGATGATGCCGGCAGTGGAAATGAACGCCTTTTTTGGTCGAATCATAATAGCAGTATAGCAATTATTTTTAATTACTAGATAGAAAAAAAGAAGAGTAAATGTCTATCTTTAAAGCTGTGGCAACTATAATATTAATAATGGAGGAAGCTGTCATGATTTTTGTTAAATATTTAATTCTCATCGCTCTTACATTTGTCGTTTTTTTAATTGTCGATCTCGTCTGGCTCATTAAGATTTCGCCGCGTTTTTATAAGAAGAACCTCGGGCACTTGATGGCTGATAAAGTTAACTATGCACCAGCGATTATTTTCTATCTGATTTTTATTGTCGGCATCACCCTATTCGTTATCGGTCCCGCTTATGTCGGTGGTCGCGGTTGGTCATATGCTCTAATCTATGGAGCAGTCTTTGGACTCGTCACTTATTCGACTTACGATTTAACGAATTTTGCCACTTTAAAAAAGTGGCCCTTAAATGTTACGTTAGCCGATATCGTGTGGGGCACTTTTCTTTCGACTGCGACCTCAATCGCCGTCTTCTTCCTCGCTAATTTATTTGGAGTCTAATATATGCAATTACTCGGATACATTCTACCGCCCGTCCTCGTCGTCATCTTTTTTACGATCACTTATTTTGTCGCCGAAGCCAAGAAAAACTACGGCTATATCGATATCGTTTGGGGGGCGAGCTTCGTCCTCAATGCGTGGTCGGCACTTATTATCACCTCGCTAATTAATATGTCTTGGCCGAGCATCCCCGCGATCGTCGTAACGATTGCCGTCACGATCTGGGGCCTTCGTCTATCGACCTATCTATTTAAGCGCAACTGGAATAAACCGGAAGACTATCGCTATGTGACGATGCGCAACAATCTCGTTGGGAAAAAACATCCCAAACTTTTAGCTTATAGCAAAATCTTCCTGTCGCAAGCCGGTCTTTCGATTCTCGTGTCGACAGTCATTCTCGTCACCCTCAACGGCGTGACTCATATCAATGATTGGCTCGTCTACGGATTTGTAATTGCCGGTGGTGCCCTATGGTCCCTGGGCTTTTTCTTTGAAAGCGTCGGCGATGCCCAGCTTAGAAGTTTTATTCGCAAACCGGAAAATCGTGGTAAGATTATGGACCAAGGCTTGTGGGCAATCTCTCGCCATCCCAACTATTTTGGCGAATCGCTAATGTGGTTTGGATTAGGCATCATCGGTTTGTCTGTCGCCTATGGATACATTGGTTTTGTCTCGTATTTAGTCATCACTAGTTTGCTGCTCTTTGTCTCCGGCGTCCCACTATTAGAAAAGGCGTTTAAAGACCGTCCTGGCTTTGCCGAATACGCATCAAGAGTCAGCATCTTTATTCCTTGGTTCCCCAAGAAGAAAAAATAATAATAAGGAGGGTCTTATCCAATGAAAAAGGTCCACATTATTACCGACAGCACGTCGGACATCAGCCAGAAAGAGGCGGAAAAACTCGGCATCGACGTCGTCCCGATGCATGTTAGCATCGATGGCGTTGATTACCTCGATGGTTTAACGATTAACAACCAAGATTTTTTTAAAAAGCTCAGAATGGCAAGGATTTTGCCAAAAACTTCAGCGCCTAGTCCCGGCTCCTTTCTTGATGTGATCAACAAATATTCGAAAGATGAAGAGATCTTAATCATGACCATTTCAAGCGATGCCAGCGCGACTTACAGCTCAGCTAAACTGGCGGTGGAAGAATCGGAACGCGATAACATCGTCTTATATGATACGAGGCAAGCCACCATCGGCTTGTTAGCCCTTGTGCACGCCGCCATCGGTTTTCGCGATGTCGGTGATAACGCCAAAACAATCGTCGAAAAAGTTCAAGAAATTAGCAAACGCATCGTCGTTCAAGCCGCTTTTGATGATCTTCGCTATTTGCGAATGGGAGGGCGCATTCCTTTCACTCTTGCCGTCTTGGGCTCCGTCATCAACATGAAGCCAATCATCACGATGCAGGATGGCAAAATTCATTCCTCCGCAAAAATTATCGGCATGCAGCGAGCCCTTAATCACATCGTCTATAATCTCGCAGATAGAGATGTTGACTATTCACTTCCGACTTTTGTCGGACACACCGACAATGCCGAGATGTTTAAGAAGTTTACCGATTTAATAAAAGTTCATAAACCGGATTTTCCTCTCGACCGCGAGGCCTCAATCGGCTTAGCTGTTGGCACGCATGCCGGTCCCGGCTGCGTGGCTATTGTCTATTTTACTAAGTAATATTCCTCACTGAAATATAACGGATAAATTGCTATAATATTTTTTGATGTGGAGAAAAATATATGAAGCATAGCAAACTTCTCGGCCTCCTTGTCTTGTTAGTTACATATGTGGCCGCTTTTGTAGTCGGTCTAATAACCTTTAATCTATTAAGCAATATTTTGCCTGATGTCTTGATGCGAATTTTAGTGGCCGATGTTGTCGCGACACTCTTTGTGTGGAGCATCGGTCTCATCTTAAAAACCGCTTCTGTCTATGATCCTTATTGGAGCATTCAACCCCCCGTCATCCTCCTCGCTTTGATGGTTTATCGCGGCGTTGGGGATATGGGCGCGATCGTCTTGCTGTCTTTAGTAGTTTTGTGGAGTTTCCGGCTGACCGCGAATTTCATCTATACTTTTAGCGACTTATCCTATCAGGATTGGCGTTACACGATGCTTCGCGAAAAAAGCGGAAAACTCTACTTTTTTGTCAATCTTTTCGGAATTAATCTCTTTCCGACACTCGTCGTCTACGCTTGTATCTATCCGATGCTTCTCTATGTTGAAAAAGGGGGAAGCGCGACTTTTAATCTTCTGTCGTTAATTGGTCTTACTTTGGGGGTTATTGCCATTCTCTTTGAGACCGTCGCCGACGTGCAGATGCAACAATTTAGAAGCGTACCTGAAAACAAAGGTAAAATCATTCGCGTCGGTTTGTGGAAACATAACCGCCACCCCAACTACTTTGGCGAAATCTTGATGTGGTGGGGAATATATGCGATCATTTTAGCGCTTAATCCTTCGATATGGTTTGTCTTCTTCGGCGCTTTAATTAACACCTTGATGTTTTTAGTTATCTCGATTCCGATGGCGGAACGCCGCCTGGCCAACTATAAACAAGGTTTTCAGGAGTATCGTCAGGAGACATGGGCGCTTTTTCCCCTTCCGTTTGCTAAAAACAAAAATAAAGAGCAGTAATTTTTAACTGTTATTTTATATAATTGATTATTGTTAGAAATAGAGGTAGGGTATGGACTTAAAAAAGAAATTGTATGCCTTGGTTGACAAGTATGATTCATTAATCGTTTTTCTTGTCATTGAGTGTCTAGCTTTAACCGCTTTCTCTCTGGCCGACGCAAATATTATCTTCCGCTACTTGGGCTTTTTAATTTCCTTTGCGCTGATTCCTTTTGCCTTGATGTTTACATCAAAACGCGAGTGGATCTCGCTTGGTCTTTTTGCGATACCCCTTGTTGTCATCGCCTTCTTAACAGGTCTTTCAACCTTTACCATTTCGATGGGTTTTGGCCTTATAGATAATCTTTCGGTCGTCCTTGGAACTTTAGCCTTCTTCTTTCTTGGCTTTGCCGTGAGACGCGTTAAGAGATTCAATATCGAGATCGCCTTATTAACGATTGGCGTGGCGATGGCATTATTAGTCTTACTCGGTCTCGCCTACTCCCTTTATCGCTATGGACCCTTTCATGCTTCGTTATACGAAGGCCTGGTCTATTACTATGATGGTCGCCTCTTTGTGGTCAGCGAAGAAACAAAGTGGCTGCTCGGCTTTTCGTTTGTTGAGATCTCGACTAATTATGTCTCGTTATTTGGCGCGATGCTGAGCACGGCTCTAGCCGCCCTTTTATATATTTCACCGGCGAAAGAACCTCGCAAATTCGCCATCGTCGCTGCGATCGGCCTCGTCGGACTACTCTCTATCATCTCGATTCCAAATCTCGAAGCCTTAATTTTATTAGTCCCTGTCTTGTTATTTGCCATCGGCTACCGCTTTGTCAAAGCTCGCGAAAAGGTCGGCATCGTCCTTCAATATGTTTTTTTCGCCGTCTTGGGAATTGCCGGAATCGCCTTGCTAATCGTCCTACTAAATGCTGCTGGAGTCTCCTTTTTGAGCAACGCAATTGCCGGCAATACCTTTTTAAATCGCCTCTTTAACACCAATCGGATTATGGCGCCGATCAATGAAGTTTTGAAACCGATGTTTTCTTCCGGGGGATTATTTGGCTTTCCGCTTACTTACCTCGATGGCCTCGTAGCCAACACGGGAGCTTTCGAATTTGAAATCGTCAAAGAAGGCGGATTATTAGCTTTCTTGGCTTTACTTGTCTTTATGCTATTGACGATTTTTTCATTGGCTCGCTACTCGGCCAAAAGTCCGGATAAAGGACATGTGAAAATCGTTATTTTGTCACTTTTAATCGCCGTTTTTCTCAATGGAAGTTTCCTTTGGGATACATTTCCGCTGATCTATGAAGATGATTTTTACTTCTCCTTTTTTAGAAGCGCACCATATCTAATTACCTTATTCCTAATTGGCTATGCTTATTACCCGCTTAATGTAAAACCATTAGTTGAGGAAGCAGAAGAAAATGTAATACTTGGAGAAGCCGCCAGCAAAAATAATCAAGCGGGTGGCGACGAGGAGGAAATCAAATTATGAGAAAGAAGATCGCTTTTGCTCTCTTGTCGACTCTCGCCTTTGTCTTAACAAGTTGCATGAATGATGTCGCTGAACTCTACGAAGGACACGCCTATGACACCGGGGTCTTCGCCGAAAACTATTATTCGACATGGAATGATGCGCTCAAAAATAGCGTCGCTCCGGTCGCCAAAACTTACGAGGTGACGAGCGCTAATTCTTTTCAGGTTGAAGAAGATGCGGATTTTGTTCAACTACGGGGACCAGATGGTTTACCAGATGGTTTTCGAAACGGGCAAAGCGGTGATTACTATTCATATTTTGCCGACGCCCCTCATGAAGATGCCGGAGTTGGCTTTGGACCCAGCAACAACTTAATCTCGATCGATTCATCGTTCGCTCGCGGATTCTTGTCGCGTCTTTATGACGGCCGCGTCCATTGCGATGGCATTACCTATGCGCAAACCAGAGTTCAAATTGACGGCAGTGGATATGGGGCTTTATTTCCCAAGGAATTGATGTCGTATCGCTATTTTGCCCTGTCGCTTCGCGGCGCTGACGAGACAGCTAATCTCGGCACCTCCTTCAATATTGATATCAACCTGACTTTTTATGTCTATAATTTTGACAGCTCTCTTTATGTGCCATATCTTTTTCAGATGAAAAACTTTCCGATCATGACCAATTCCGGAGGGCGGACGACGATTATCGGCTTTTACTTCGCTGGCGTCATGGGCGCGGATGTTAATTTAATTAGAAGAGCATCGGGTATGTCTATTACATTTAGCTTCGCGGAAGAATATGATGGTTATACCCTCGATCGCGAAGACGCGGCCGAAGGAAAAGAGCACTTTGCCTTAATGCTCTATGAAGTGCTCTTGCCAAAATCGACTTGGAATTAATAATCGCTTATTTAATCTTCTTTAATTTAGGGTGGCGAACCACATAAGGTTCGATATTTAGCCATTTCCCTATTTCGAAATCGCACTTATCATCATCTAAGATAAGGGTTCCTTTCGCGGGAGTGAAGGTCAGTTCGCCGAAATATATTTTGCCGTCAATATTGTATAAATCGACGCGGACGAAGGGAAAGGGCTTGGCTAGATCCTCAGCCATTTTAACCATCTCGTTCCAATTTTTGGGAATTGGAATTTCTTCTTCGCGCTTTTTCCAGCCGTTAAACTGCGAGCCATCAAAAGGTTTCCAGTCGATGTAGTAATTGTTATAGCGGATGTCCACTCCCCGGCCCGTGACCACATACATGCTTTTAGCGACGCCGTTGAAGACGTGGATTTTATATTCGACAGGAAGGGAATCGATCGCGCCTAAATACTTTTCGATGATAATCTGTGGTTTGATCGGTGAATAGTGAAGTTCGAGCGTTTTCCTCCCATAATTTGTCTTGAGCCATTTTCCGAAGCGCTTTTTAAGGGGTATCAAATCGAGATGGCTCTTATCGCGGACGATGACATTGTAAGCGCAGGCATGAGTAGCCTTCATGACAAAAGCTTGTGGAAGATGGGCAAAGTCAATTTCGTTAAAGGAGTTAAAAAGACCATAAATCGGAATGAGAGCCTCGGCGTATCCGCGATCTTCGACATACTCGCGGACCCCCGCTCTTCCTGCGCACTTGCTGACCAATACGTCATGCGGATAGACGAAGAGTCGTAAGTATTGCAGCTTTTCCGTGTAGCGCATCGGCTTTTCAAGATTGAGTTTGTGATGGGTGATGTACTTGTATTGCTGCTTGACAAAAAAGACGGGAAAAAGGCTTTTGATAACTCCCCGGAAAGGAGCATACAAGGCGCGTTTTAGCTTGTTTTCTTTGAGGTTTGGGTTAGCCATAATCTTGCGTAGAAATAGTATAG
>CAYYIC010000008.1:0-21503 GCA_964471005.1 uncultured Staphylococcaceae bacterium
GCGATGGCTTTTGACGCCGGCCGCATCGCGAGCGGACCGATGAATTCTTCATTTGTTTTGCCCTTTGCCATCGGAGCCGCCATCACCTTTTATCAAAGTAAGGGACAAGATATAATGACTTATGCCTTCGGCGTAAACGCCTTAGTGACGATGGTGCCGATTATCACCATTCAAGCTCTTGGTCTTTACGTTACCTATCAAGAGCAGCGGCGTATTCGGCTCGCCGGTGTGCGCTTTGTCGAAGAAAACGAAGATCAAATCATATACTTGTTAGAGGATGAGCGATGACAAAGATTGAATTAGAATTTAAAATGCCCCCAGAAGAAATCAAGGTGGCCGAAACGAAGCCCTTAGGTCAGGCCAACCCCCTCTCTCGTCTGAAGTTTTTTGTGACGATTGTCAACCACAATCACCATAAAGAAATATTAAAAATCCTCAAGACTTTTGAAAGCGGATTGAATTTTATCACCCACGGAAGAGGCACTGGCACCAAAGAGATATATGATCTTTTAGGTCTTAGCGATGTGCGAAAAGATATCATCTTCGCCGTTATCAAAGCCGATCAAATCGAAAATGTCAAAAAAGAAGTTGCTGCCTACTTTAAAAAAGAGAGCAAAGGAATCGCTTTTGCCATCGACATCTCATCAGTCATCGGGACATCGATTTATAAATACTTGGCGAACGCCCGAGGTTAAGGAGAAATTTTATGGAAAAATATGAGTTGATCATCTGCATCGTCAACAATGGATTTACCGATCTAGTCATGGACGCCGCTCGCAAAGAAGGAGCCCGCGGAGGAACCATTTTTCACGGTCGCGGAACAGGCAACCCTGACATGGAAAAGTTTTTTGGTTTCTCCATCTCGCCAGAAAAAGAAATAGTCATCATCCTCATCGAAAACGCCATCAAAGATGCGGTCTTAAAGGCCATCAATAAAGCAGCTGGTCTTGAAACAAATGGAAAAGGCATTGCTTTTTCAATGCCCGTCAGCGATACCGTCGGCGTCTCGTAACTTTAAATAATTCGCGTTTTTATTCCGGGCCGAACCTTGATGGGGAGGTCCTTTTCTTTGGGGTGGCCGATGACGACCGCCGACATCACACGCATCTCGTCAGGTAGCGACAAAGCTCTTAAAAGGTGAGGCTGACCGTTAATGATTTCTGAAATAGTATAAAGGAAGCATGATCCAAGTCCGAGGTGGGCGGCTGCAAGCATCACATTTTCGATGATGCAACCAGTGTCACATCCATCGAGGCGTTCGCGGCTTGGTTTACCGGCCACAAAGATGACAAGAGGAGCATGAAAAAACGGATGTTTGCTAAAAATGCCGAGAGCGATTACTTGTTTGGCGAAAGCATCAATTTTTTTCCCGATTGTTAATCACTATTAATTCATAGCGATGATAGGCTGCGCGTCCAATCGGGGCGTTATAGGCTGCTTCCAAGATGATTTGGTATTGTTCGTCGCTAATTGGTTGTTCGTCGAATTCGCGCACTGACTGCCGTTTCTTCATTGTCTCAATAATATCCATTTTTCGTCTCCTATTCTTCTTTTATGTTAACATATGCTATTATGTTAGAATATTTTTATGGCGCGCAGATGGTATAAGTTTAAGCAATTCATTTTTAGAAAAATGCCTTATCTAAAAGACCGAGGCTCGCTTTTTTATTACGGCCTTTTGCTGATAGGCATCGGCCTTGGCTTTTATGGTTACTCATTGCTGACACAGTATTTCAGCGTCCCCTTAGGTGGCGACTACACGCAGCAATACGTCGCCTTTCATTATAACTTTTATGATGATTGGTGGACATTTTTTAAAACCGGTAAATTCGTGATGTGGGATCACAATACTTTCTTGGGCGCCGACAACATCACTTCAAACACCTATTATGGCCTCTTCTCTCCTTTTATGCTTCCAATGCTCCTCTTTCCCCGCTTTTTTATTCCCCACCTTCTAGCGGTTACAATGATTGCGAGAATGGTGGTAGGGGGTCTCTTCTTTCGCCTCTATCTTAAGCATTTCGATGTCAAAGAAGGCACGGCGCGCCTCTTTGCAATCGCTTATGCGTTCTGCGGCTGGATTGCCTATTATGTCTGGTTTAACAATTTCTTCGAGGTCATTGCCTTTTTCCCCTTGGTCTTACTCGGCATCGAAAAAGTCTTGAATCGCGAAAAGCCTTATACCCTCGTCATCGGCCTCTTTTTAGTCGGCATCACACATTACTTCCTGCTCATCACCATCTGTTTTTATGGGGTTGCTTATGCTCTTTTCCGCTTCTTGCAAGTTCGCAAAAAACACACCCATAAAGAAAATTGGATTATTCTTGGATGGGGGGTCGGCGCCTTCGCCGTCGGCTTGATGATTGCCGCTTGGCTTTTGATTCCAAATTATTTAAACGCCATGCAAGCGCCACGCGCTGAAGACGCGACGTATCTTATCGACCTTCGCGAAGCGTGGAATAGCCGTAACTGGGAACAAATTAAGTATTTGATTCTTAAAAACTGGGGTAAAAACAACAAAGGCGAAGCGGCTGATTACCGCGTCTTATATCCTTTTGTCTCTTTCTTGTTTCCGACGATTTCAGGGCGCTACGTCAATCTCATCCCCGTCACATCATTTGAAAACTTTGCTGGCAGCATCTTCATTTTTACGCCGAGCATCATGATGTTTTTTGTCTCGGTCTTCAACTCGATTCGCAAGAAAAAGTTTTTGCATTTTATACCAATCGCGTTCTTTGTCTTCGCCTTGTTTACACCTTTTTTCTACCATGCGATGCACGTCTTCACCGTCCCTTATAGCCGCTGGCAGATCATCGCCGTCGTCTCTATTCTCGCCTATGTCGCGCTCAATTTTGATGAGCGAAAGGAAATTCCCCCCGCTTTCGCCCTGGTTTCTTTCATCGTAACTTTAACATTGATGCTGACGGCCTATAGCTTAGTCACGAAAATTGTCTCTGAACAAATTCGCCCATATGAGGGTGAATATTGGATTTTCTTCTATCAGATTGTCGTCTGCATAATCACCGGTATCATCCTCTTCTTTAATTGGAAAAAGGAACGCCTCACGAAAATTCTCACCGTCACCCTCGCTCTTGAAGCGGTGGTGATGGGCAATATGGTCATGATCGGACACGGGGTCATATCATATGAGCGAAATCTTAGCGGTGGCTTTTATAACTATGTTACGGAAACGGAAATCATCAAAGACGTCAATGCGAATGATGATGGATTTTTCCGTCTTCAATCGACGCGCGCCTACATTAGCAATGACAACATCCCCAACGTCGAAAACTTTAACGGCACATCGACATTTCACTCTCTTTATAACTATGATGTAATCGATTTTGTGCGCATGTCACACATTTTTAAGCACGATACGTCATGGATTGGGGGCGCCCAAGAAAAGCGCTATAATCTCGATGCTTTCCTCGGCGTTAAATATTATTTATTTAAAGAATCCGAGACGACCTTCAGCTACAAAGAAGGGGGCGTCAATAAGAGTTATGTCATTAACATGAACGCCCCGCTTGGTTATACGCGAATCGATGATGAAAATGACGGCGATGGATATCGCCTTTATCAAAACGAAAATCACATTGAACTCGGCTTTAGCTTTGATACGTTGTATTACAAGCGGAGTTGTGGCGACGGCCGCTTCAACGACTTCCATACGCGCGATAATCACTCATATGATGTTCTTCGCAATGAAGAAGCTTATCTTAAAGGAGCAATTTTAAACGACGATGATGTCCGGGAAATAATTTCTGAGCATTCGCATTTCAACGTCAAATACGCCCCGGTTTTGGAGGCTACTCGCTTAGACATTACTCGCACCCTCTACGACACCGATTTCTATTTCCAGCCACGTCAACCCGATCTTTATCTCGAAGCTAAGAAACTCACAAATACTAACAACGTCGTCGGCGATAAAACGCAGCTTGTTTTAGCGCCCGCATCCGGCAATTATCTAACGACTAAGCCAGCCTATATCATGCTTAAATATCCCTTAAAAATGCCCTCCACTGATTATCGCGGGAGGATTTATCTAATCGGAGATGGCATCGATGGCGAAGGAAACCCCGACCCGACAACGAGCCGTGTGATCACGACCGATTATCACAGCAATAACGAGGCTTATGAAAAGTATTTTCGTGGTTTCTACGCTAACGAGCCGATCAAGAGAATCATCGTCGTGCCGGCCGCAGACGGCATCGTCTACCAGTCTAGTGGCATTTACGTTGAAACCTATGATCACATTTTAAACAAACTTGCGGTTCTTAAACAAAATCCGCTGACCGATGTCGTTTATGATGTTAATTATTTCGGCTTCAAAACCAATTTTGCCAGCGAGCGATTCATCGTCACCCAAGTGACGTATGGCGATGGCTGGAAAGTGTTTGCCAAAGGTGCTGATGGCGAAAGTAAACAACTTAAAACCTACAATGCTCAAGGTGGCTTTGTCGGCTTTGTCTCGGCGGCCGGCGAAACTAGTTACGAGATGAAATATGTCACCCCTTATTTTTCCGAAGGCTTAATCGTCGCTTTTGCTGGCTTTGTCATCTTTGGCGGAGCGATTGGCTTAGGGGCGTACTTAGATTTAAAAAAGAAAAGTAAACTCGAAAGCATCAACGAAGAAAAACGCCCTTAAGGGCGTCAGTTACGATGATATATCTTATAAACGTGGTTTTTAGCGAGTTTTAGAATGTCGCTGACTTGTTTGATGGCGTCTTTGGGGGTCATGCCGATATCGATGAGATTAGATATCATCTTGCGCACTTCGTCATCGTTGATGTTGGGAGCGATTTCTTCGTTGTTGCCTTCGATGACGAGAACCATCTCGCCTTTGAGCGTCTCCTTATCAAGCATCGATAAATCAGTGAGATTCATACGAATAAACTCTTCGTGTTTTTTAGTAAGTTCACGGGCGAGGCACGCCTTGCGATTTCCCAATATTTTAAGCATGTCGGAAATCGTTTTGAGAATGCGGTGGGGAGCTTCGTAAAATATGAGTGTCTCGCGGCGCTTCATAAGCGTGCGCAACTCTTCTTGGCGAACTTTTTCTTTTGGCGATAAAAAGCCGTGAAAGTAAAATCTCTCACTATTAAGACCAGAGCCGACAAGGGCATTGATCATGGCGTTAGCCCCGGAGATAACCGATACCTTGATGCCGCTTGCTAAGGCCTCGCTGACAAGGCGATGGCCGGGATCGGAAATCGAAGGATAACCAGCATCGGATAAGTAGGCGACTTTTTGACCATTTTTTAAATCGTTGATGATGCGAATAGCGCCGGAAATCTCGTTGTGTTCACGACACGAAACTAAAGGTTTTTGAATCTCGAAATGAGCGAGCAACTTGCCAGATACGCGCGTGTCTTCGCAGGCGATGTAGTCCATTTCCTTGATGATATTTAAAGCCCGTGGCGTCATCTCGCTGAGATTGCCGATCGGAGTGGCGATGATGTAGAGAATTGGAGTATTTCCTTTGAAGTTTAACTCTCTCATTTTTTATCCTTGTCCCTCATATATTTCTTGACGTCTTCCAGCGGGAGAAACTTGACGTCTTCGGTGGATTCGACCCGCACCATGCGCGAGAGCACATTATAGGAACTGATGCGATATGATAAGCCGTCGAGAGGAAAGCGTTCGCCGACACTTGGGAAATCCTTTTTGAGCTCCGAGTATTGTTCATCTTCGTATAAGAGGCAGCAGATTAATTTTCCGCAATGCCCACTGATCTTGGGGATGTTAAGCGATAGCATCTGATTTTTCGCGCGGCTGATGGAAATGCCATCGAAGGAATGCAAAAAAGTTGAGCAGCAAAGGGGCAGGCCACAGATGCCAATACCGCCGACCATCTTAGCTTTGTCACGCGAGCCGATTTGACGAAGTTCAATGCGGCAGCGAAGGCGACCAGCAAGAGTCTTTAATAGCTCGCGGAAATCAACGCGTTCCTCGGCCACATAAGTAATGGTAATTTTCGTGCCGTCAAGAGTGTATTCGGCGTCGAGAGGATGCATGTCGAGCTTAAAATTTTGAATTTCTTGCGCGCAATACTTTAAGGCCTCGGCAGCCCGTTTCTTGTTTTCTTCGAAAACATATAGGTCGGTGTCGTTAGCTTTTCTTTCGATGGCCTTCAAGTCGAGGCCAGAACTGTACTTGGATATATCTTGTGGTTCGATGACGACTTTGGCAATCTCGAGGCCGCGAACGGATTCGACGACGACGTGATCACCGATTTGAATATCGGTATTTTCGGTGCCGAAATAATAAGCTTTTGAGGAGCTATAAAAACGGACCCCGATATAATAATTGTTGGTCTTGGTAGGCATCTATTTCTCCTTGGTTATGGCGAGGATGACATGGTCGAGCAAGAGCCCGACATTGACATTTAAATCGAGTTGGCCGCGCGAGGTCATAATTTCGATGAGTGTTTCATCAATATGCCGCAAGCGACCGGCTAACTCACGTAATATACTATCATAACTAGTTAAAGTTATGCGATTGTTAACGCGGATGTTGAGCAAGTCCTGAAATACGATGGTCAGCATATCGAGATAAAAACGCGCTCCTTCTTTGCTTTTTATGGTGGGGACGATTTCAGATTGAGAGACGAAAATCGCCTCTTCGCGAGAATGTCTCAGGGCTTCGAGCTGTTTTTCTAAAGCGGTTTTGGCATCGATGTATTGTTGGCTTTGATAAGTGCGGATGATCGTCGTCGGATCGTTGAGGAAAAAACTGAGAATCTCGGCGTCATCGCGGGGACAACCCTGCTCAAAGGCTTCCTCGATTAATTGCTGTTTATCAATCGTTTTTAGGCGGAGAACTTGTGTTCGCGAAATGATGGTGGGGAGAACCTTAGACTCGTTCTCAGTCGTTAAAAAAGCATAGACGTTACGACCCGGTTCTTCAAGAAATTTAAGCAGGGAATTGACAGCCTCGGTCGTCATGTTTTCAACGAGATGCAAAATATAAATCATGATGCCTTTGGCCTCTAATGCCGTCTTTTCAAAGTTGGCTGTAATCTCTCCGACATCATTCTTTTTGATGGTTGATTCCTGCCCGTCATACACCATTATGTCGGCAAAACTGCCATCTTCGATGCGAATACACGATAAACAGCGTTCGCAAGCGAGGGGCTCCGGCATGTCGCAGACGAGTGATTTAGCTAAAAATAAGGCGACATCTTTGAGCGGTGTACCCGTCTCTCCGGAGAGGAGATAAGCATGCGACAATTTACCATTTTCGATGGCGTTAGAAAAAACTTTATATATAACGCTTTGATATTTTTGAATGTACTCAGAGGCGAGCATGCTCTTGCTCCAAGCGAGTTAGAATCGCGTTAAGAGCCGCCCCAACAACTTCCGGCAGGGTTTTTGAAGCATCGATGACGACATAGCGATCGCGATATTTCTTCGCCAGTTTGAGAAACGCTCCGCGAACTGTGCGATGAAATTCCAGAGCCTCAAGATCCAAGCGATTGACTTCCCTCTTTTTGTTGATGGCGATACGCTCTAAACCCTTTTCGGGGGTGATGTCAAAAAGCAAAGTCAAATCCGGAAAGGTGCCTTCGGTGGCAAACAAATTAATATTTAACACATTATCGATACCAATTTTGCGGGCGGCGCCTTGATAAGCTAAAGAAGAGTCAAGAAAGCGGTCGCTGATGACGATTTTACCTTCCTTGAGGGCCGGCCACACTTTTTCGACGAGGTGTTGGCGGCGGCTCGCGGCGTATAAAAGAGCTTCGGCCCGAGCATCGAGAGCCGTATTTTTTTTATCGAGAATAATGTTGCGAATCTCTTCGGCGATCGGCGTTCCACCAGGTTCGCGCGTGTACATGACGTCGTAACCGCGAGCGATAAGAATTTTTATGACTTCGTTAGCGGCGCTTGTCTTGCCGCTTCCTTCGGGTCCTTCAAATGTAATAAACATGGGCACTCCTCCTATATTTTCCGGCGGCCTTCAAGGGCCTTGTTTAAGGTTAATGAATCAGCATAATCAACATGACCTCCCATTGGGAGCCCATAGGCAAGGCGCGTGATCTCAACGCCTTTTCCTTCGAGTAATTTGGCGATGAAAAGGGCGGTTGTTTCACCTTCGATGGTTGGATTGGTGGCCAGGATAATTTCCTGAACCCCTTTCTCTTCAATTCTCTGCAGCAAGGCATCGATATTTAAATCTTCGATGCCAACTCCGGCAGTGGCGCTTAACACGCCTCCGAGAATGTGATAGCGGCCGCGAAAGGTGTTGAGTTTTTCAAAGGCGTAAACGTCGCGATATGAGGAGACGACGATGAGCGTTTTTTCATCTCTTTCATCATCGCTGCAAATTTCACAATTTTTATCTTCGGTGTAAAGCCCACAAATCGGACAAGGGTGAATAGTGTGTTTGATATCTTCAAGCGCTAGCGAAAACTCTTTTACGTCTTCTTCGTCCATCTCAAGAATGGCTAAAGCCATTCGCTCGGCTGATTTTCTTCCGACGCTCGGAAGCTTGCCAAACGAATCCATCAGTCTCATTAACGATTTAAGGTCTTTCATTTATAAGCCCATCATCCCTTCAACGCGACCGGTGATGCGATAATTGATTTCGTCTTCGGCGAGTTTGATGTTTTTTAATACTTCATCGATGGCTAGTTTCAGCATCTCTTCAATCATCTCTTTGTTATCGGCCTCTAACACTGCGGTGTCGATGTCGATATTCTTGATTTTCCGATCGCCATAAAATACGACCGTGACTGCTCCGCCTTTGGACACCGTAAATTCTTCTTGGGCTAAATCATCGTGGGCTATTTTGAGTTCGCGCTGCATCTTTTGGGCTTGTGCTAATAGATTTTGCATGTTCATAGGGTTGCTCCTTTAAGGTTTAACTGGATATCTTTTGCTTTCGGCAAGCGATTGATTTGTCTGAGGTTAAAAAAAGATTTTTGGAGGCGCAGGGCTTCGCTTCGTACGATGGCATAAATAAATAGTTCGCGGCCGACGATGTTTTTCATCAATTCGGCAATCGCGTTTTGATTGGCGACAATATTTATGCGTTCGGCAAGGAAATCAAAATCGTATTCGAGGACGAGGACATCTTTGGCGACGATATATGGCCTTCCGTCTTTTAATAAAGACGCGACCAGTCCGTAACGAGGGTGGGCGACAAGACCGACAAAATCATCCCATTTTTTGCTGATGTTCTGCCGTTCTTCTTTGTCGCCTAAAACCATGATTTTAATCATCGTTTCATCATCGAGAGCGTTTTTATCTCCAGCGAGATCGAGTTTGTATTGAACAGGTTGCTCACTAACCTGGCTCTTCGATTCGGTAGCTGGCTTATTTTTTTCATCGATAGCCATTTCATCTTCTAAAAGCCACGCAGGGACGGTCGAGCCGTTTGTTTCGACGAGGGGGGCCGGCTCGGTAGCCTTAGGCTCTTGCGCCGTCGCGATTGCCTCTTTGTCAACCTGGGCTTTTTTCGGCTCATCAATCTTTTCGCTATGTTCGATTTTCTTCTCGATTATCTTGACCGCGGGTTTGGCCTCGGATTTACGAATTTGGTGAGAATCGTCATCCTTGTTTTCACTTGCAGATTTGGGCGAAGAAGTAGCCAAGCGCAGCAACACCAACTCAAACAGAGAACGAATGTTAGATACGACTTTAAAGTCGTTTTGGGCTTTGAGTAAAATCTCAATCATCTCATTGAGCCGATCTATATCGATGAGTTCGGTAAGCGATAAAGCATCTTTTTCGGTGATTACCGACAGGAGAATTTGCTCTCCCGTCTTACTGTAGATAAGGGCGTCTTTTAAGACATCCAAGAGATTGGAAGTCAAGCGCTTGATATCGATACCGGAAGCGATAAATAATTCCATGCTCTTCAAGACATCTTTGACATCACCTTTGGCGATAGAGCGGATTAAATCTAACTTTTCTTTATTTGAGGCGAGTCCAAAGAGATCAAAAACATCTCTTTCTTTAATCGAGTTTCCAGCATAGGCGAGAACGTGTTCGAGAATTGAAAGAGCATCGCGAACGCCGCCATCCGCTAAATCGATAATCGCATTGATGGCCGGAATATCATAAGACATTTTTTCATGGTCGAGAATCTCGACCATTTTTTTGCGAATCGCATCATCTTCAACCTTCGTAAAGTCATAGCGTTGGCAGCGCGATACAATCGTTGGAATGACTTTATGAGGCTCGGTCGTCGCCAAGATGAAAACGACGTGGGCCGGCGGTTCTTCAAGCGTTTTGAGCAATGCGTTAAACGCACCGCTGGTCATCATGTGCACTTCGTCGATGATATATACTTTGTATTTACCTTTAATTGGCAAGTATTTAACTTTTTCAATGAGGTCGCGGACTTCTTCGACGCCATTATTGCTGGCGGCGTCGATTTCGATGACATCGGGATGGGAGCCATCATTGACGCTCAGGCAATTACCGCACTGATTGCACTGGTGGCCGAACCCCTCTTCACAATTTAGAGCTTTGGCGAATAACTTAGCCATGGAAGTCTTGCCGGTTCCCCGCGGCCCGCAAAAGAGATAAGCGTGGGCGATCTTGTTGTTGGCCAACGCATTTTCGATTGTTCGAACGATATGTTTTTGTCCGGCCACCTCTAAAAAGGTTTTGGGGCGATAAGTCCTGTATAGTGCTTTATATGCCATTTCTTTATCCTATTGGTAATTATACATATTTATCGGTTTTGATTAAAGACAAAAATCCTCTTTTAATATTAATATTAAGCCCAAAAACTAGTCCTTTATAGAAAAGAGTGAATGTGGTATAATCACACCGCTGTTGAGGATTAAATATGGAAGATAGCATGTTAAAACGCCTAGATGCGACAAAGAAGCGCTTGGCCGAAATCGACGAAGAACTCGCTGACGAAAGCGTCATGCGGGATATTTCTCATTTCAAAAATCTCTCAAAAGAACGCTCCAATATATCTGACATTTGCCTTAAATTTGACGAATATAATAAGTTTTTAAAAGAGCGAGAAGAAGCGATGCTCATGATGAATGACAGCGATGATGAAATAGCTGAACTGGGCAAGCAAGAGTTTCACAATCTCAATCAGAAACTGGAAGATATCGAGCAACGATTGCATTTAATGCTCGTCCCCAAAGACCCCAATGATGACAAGAATATCATCGTCGAAATTCGCGGCGCAGTCGGTGGCGACGAAGCCAACATTTTTGCCGGCGACCTTTTCAGAATGTATACAAGATACGCCGAACGCAACGGTTGGAAGATTCAAATGATCGACGAAAACTCATCGGGTTTAGGCGGTTTTTCCCTCGTCTCATTTATGATCAAAGGCGAAGGAGCATATTCAAAGCTAAAATTTGAAAGCGGTGCTCATCGCGTGCAAAGAATTCCGCGCACCGAGGCTTCTGGCCGCATTCATACTTCCACTTCAACCGTTCTCGTCATTCCTGAAGCTGACGAAATCGAAGTCGTCATCAATCCAGGTGATTTGCAGGTCGATACCTACCGCTCACAAGGAGCGGGAGGACAAAACGTCAACAAAACCGAAAGTGCGGTGCGCATCACGCACCTTCCGAGCGGAATCGTCGTCTCTTGCCAAACGGAAAAATCGCAGATTCAAAATCGCGAAATTGCCATGCACATGTTGAGAGCCAAAGTCTTAAGCAACTTGCAGGCCGAGCAAGAAGAAAAAATTGGCAATGAGCGAAAACTAAAAGTCGGAACCGGCGAGCGCAGCGAAAAAATACGAACATACAACTATCCCCAAAATCGTGTCACTGATCATCGCATTTCTTTGACGCTACAAAAACTCGACCGAATTATGGAAGGCGATCTCGATGAGATTCTCGAAGCCCTCGTCCATTACGATCAACAACAAAAAATGATGGGCGAATAAGATGCCAACCATCTACGAAATTTACGAGAGCATACTTCGTGAATCGGAATATGCTCGCGCTAATGAAGTGGCTTTAAAAGCTCTTATTTGCGACATTCAGGGCTTTTCAGAAATGTCGGATTTCTATGTGAATAAAGATGAAAATATTCGTGATTTAGCGCAGTTTCTTGCTTATTTGGCGCGTTTTTTAAATGGCGAACCATATCAGTATATTATTCAAAAGGCTCGTTTTCTCGACCGTGATTTTTTCGTCGATAGCCGCGTTCTTATCCCCCGCATGGAAACCGAGGAAGTCGTCAAATATGCGATCGACACGATTGCTAAATATTATGGCTCGCAGAGCATCGTTATCGCGGATATCGCCACCGGCTCGGGAGTTATCGGCGTCTCTATAAAAAAAGCTTTTCCACAGGCAAAAGTTTTCGCTAGCGACATTTCCAAAGAGGCATTATCGGTCGCAGAAATCAATTCCAAAAAACACGAGGCAGAAATTTCATTTTTGCATGGTGACGTTTTGGAACCTTTCCTCTTTTCAGGCATTAAAATCGATGTTCTCGTAGCTAATCCTCCATATATTACGAACCTTAAAGAAATTGATTCATCGGTCATCAAATATGAACCCTATCTAGCGCTTGTCGACAAAGAGGAAATGAGTTTTTACAAACAAGTTTTTTTAATGCATAAAGCGATATGTAATTATCCGTTTATCATGGTCTTTGAAATCGGACATGATATGAAAAAGAAAATTGAGGATTTGGTGCAAGGTATGCTTCCTCATGCAAAATGGGAAATCAAAAAGGACATTAACGGCAAAGACCGAATTCTTTCTATTTATATAGAACGAGAGTAAAATTACTCCTATGGAAAAGATTTTATCGACAGAAATAGAAACCGCTTCTCGGCTGCTTAAAGACGAGCAAATTGTCGGCTTTCCCACCGAGACGGTATACGGGCTTGGCATCATCTACGATTCCCGAAAAGCTTTTGATAATCTTGTGCAAGTTAAGAGGCGAAGACCGGATAAACCCTTTACATTGATGTGTGCGGACGTTTCTGATATCGGCGAATATGCGGTTATCAATGAAGATGCCAGACACATCATTTCTCATTTTCTGCCCGGCGAGTTGACCATCATCCTCAACGCGAAACCAGGCCTGCCTTTTTGGGTTGATTTTGGCACCGGTCATATCGGTATTCGCGTCCCCGATGATTCAAACGTCCGAAACCTGATTCGCTCAGTCGGAAAGCCTCTTCTTGTCCCAAGTGCAAACCGGGCTGATCAAAAACCATTGACGACGAGCGATGAAGTGATGGCAGAATTTAAAGGCGAAATAGCTGGCGTTATCGTCGGTAAGTCGCGAGGTGCAACGCCTTCGACAGTTATTGCCGCTTATGATAAAATAGTTGTGTTAAGGGAAGGCAATATCTCCTTTAATGACATAATAAAAGTATTAGGGGGTGATTAATATGCGGATTGTTGTTGCATCTGACCATGGTGGATTCGAATACAAAAATGAGATACGCCGCCATCTTGAAAAACGGGGATTTCAAGTTTTGGACGTTGGTACTTTTTCAAATGAATCGGTCAACTACCCTGATTACGCCGCGGCCGCGGCTAAAAAAGTTGCCGCTGGTGAAGCCGATCGCGGTATTTTGGTGTGCACGAGCGGCGAAGGCGTGATGATTGCCGCCAATAAAGTTAAAGGTGTCCGCGCCGGCATCGGCTATAACGACACTGTCTCTCGCCTTTTAAGAGAGCACAATGATGCCAATATGATTTCTTTCGGGCAAAAGTTTATGGAACTTGATGATGTTATTCGCCGCGTTGATATATTTCTCGAGACATCATTTAATGGTGGTCGCCACGCGAACCGTGTCGAAATCATCAAAAACATCGAAAAGGACAAGTAGTTTAGAATCGCTAAATCGTCGAGGCTCCAATATTTATTGGGGCTTTTTCTTTTTGTGGCGCTTATATATATCGTGAAATGTTCAAATGTTCGCGTTGTGGAAATGAAGATAGCCGATTCATCGGCGTAAAAGGCGGTGAGCCCTACTGTCGGAGATGCATCAGTTTTAACGGTATGAACGCGCCCGAAAATTGTCAGAAAACTTTTCAGTCAAAGTTAGTTTTGCATTACTCGCTTTCCAAAGAGCAGCAAGAAGCTTCTCGCCGCATCGTCGAAGCCATCAAAGAAAAGCGCAATGTCTTAATCAATGCCGTCTGTGGCGCCGGCAAAACCGAGCTCGTTTTCGACGTCATCAAAGAAGCCTTGATCAAAGGGCAGCAAGTCGGTTTCGCGATTCCCCGTCGCGACGTCGTCATCGAAATATACAAGCGGCTTAAGAATGTTTTTCCGCGAAACAAAATTGTCGCTGTTTATGGAGGTAATAATGAGGATTTGCAGGGAGAAATAGTGGTGTTAACCGCTCATCAACTATATCGATATGAGAAATATTTTGACCTTTTGATCATGGATGAAACCGACGCTTTTCCCTTTCATGGAGACCCTGTTTTGGAGGAGATGTTTATTCGTAGTTGCCGAGGTAACTCGATCATGATGTCGGCGACTTTGACCGATCTCCAAATACAAAAATTTGAAGCCACGAAAGGAGAGACAATCGCAATTGACAAGCGCTATCACGGCCATCCCCTCCCGGTTCCAAATGTCGTTTTGATGCTCGGAATTTTGAAACACTTTTTCCTAATTCGCAAACTGCGAACCTTCATCGCGGAAAAGAAACCGGTCTTCATATTCGCTCCGACAATTGATAAATGCGAGGATCTATCATCGTTTGTAACGAAATGGGTAAGAGGTGGTAATCACGTCCATTCAAAGCGCGACAATCGCCAAGAAATCATCGATGATTTTCGCAAAGGAAAATATAAATACCTCATCACGACCGCCGTTCTCGAACGTGGCGTGACCGTCAAAAATCTCCAAGTCATCGTTTTTGAAAGCGATCATAAAATTTATACGACAAGGGCCTTGATTCAAATTGCCGGTAGAGTAGGGAGGAAGCGAGATGCTCCAGAAGGTGAAGTCATTTTTTTGTCAGATCGGAAAACATCAAATATGGAACAAGCAGTTTGCGAAATACGCGCCAAAAACAAGAGTTTGTCGTCTGTGCTTTGATGTAATCAAACAAGCGACACTTCACAATCTAGTCCAAAGCGATATTTGTGTCTGCCCCAAATGCCAAGAACAATTTAATGCAGTTTTTGAAAAGACAAAAATCGATGGCGTAATGACGCGCGCCGTCTACGACTACAATGAATTTATGCAGTCAGCTTTATACAAATTAAAAGGTTGTGGTGATATCGAAATCGCTCCCTGCTTTCTTAATTACCACCTTCCTTGGCTTCAACTTAGTTATCGCGGCCACATAATTATTCCGGTTCCAAGCCACATTAAGCGCGATGACGAACGCGGCTTTAATCAAGTTGAGGAGATATTTCGGTATTTGCGACTCCCGATTTTGAAAGCTTTGATTAAGACTGAAAACCGCAAGCAATCGGATTTATCGCATGATGAAAGAAAAAAGATTGGCGATATAATCGCCTGGGATGACACCTTCGAGATTACCGGAAAAAAGATTTTGCTCGTCGATGATGTCATGACAACTGGTTCGACCTTACGGGCTTGCATCAAATTGATAAAAGCCCACTTTCCAAAATTGCTTAAAGTCTTAGTCATTTCAAGAGTGGCAGACAAAGGGAAAAGATAAGTTTGGCATACCATTATCTTTAATGGTAAAATAACATGGCTAATAACCTAGGGTCGGAGTGTAGAAAATGGCAAATTTTATTGAAAAAATATTCCGTTTTGATCAGAGAATACTAAAGAAATATTTTCGCGAGAGTGAAAAAGTTCTTGCTTATGAGCAAGAAATGGCCGCCAAAAGCGATGATGAGCTTCGGGCAAAAACCGATGAATTTAAACAGCGCTTGAGAAATGGTGAAACGACTCAAGCAATCAAATATGAAGCATTTGCAGTCGCTCGCGAAGCTGCTCGCAGGACGCTGAATCAGTTCCCCTTTCAAGTTCAAGTTATCGGTGCTCTCGTCCTCGATCAAGGCGATGTCGCCGAAATGAAAACGGGCGAAGGCAAGACTTTAACCGCGACGATGGCCGTCTATCTCAATGCTTTAAAAGGTAATGGCGTCCACGTCGTCACAGTCAACGAATACCTCGCTCAGCGCGACGCTGATTGGATGGGCCAAATATATCGTTTCTTAGGTTTGACTGTCGGTGTTAATATTCGCGAAAAAACCAATAGCGAGAAAAAAGAAGCTCACAACTGCGATATCACATATACGACAAACTCGGAATTGGGTTTTGACTACTTGCGCGACAACATGGCGCAAAGCGCCAACTCGCGCGTTCTTCGCGGTCTAACCTACGCCGTCATCGATGAGGCTGACTCGATTCTCATCGACGAGAGCCGGACGCCGCTTATTATCTCCGGCGGCGCAAAAGCCAGCGCTTCGCAATACACAGTCGCTGATCGCTTTGTCAAAACTTTAAAGCGCGAGCGCGATTTTGAAGTCGATATCAAAACGAAAACATGCAGTTTAACCGAAGCCGGCAATTCTCGCGCTGAACGGATGTTTGGCATTCGCAACCTCTACGAACCCGAACACCAAGATCTCGTTCATCGCATCGTCCAAGCTCTTAAGGCTAACTATATCATGGGGCGCGACGTCGAATATCTAGTCGACGGCGAGAACCAAATTCAATTAATTGACCAATTTACTGGTCGTATCCTAAAAGGGCGCGAGTATTCCGATGGTCTTCAACAGGCGATACAAGCAAAAGAGAACGTCGAAATCAAACAGGAGACGATCACTTTGGCCACCATTACTTATCAGAACTTTTTCCGCCTGTTTAAGAAATTGTCAGGCATGACGGGAACAGCCAAAACCGAAGAAGAAGAATTTAGAAAGATTTATAACATGCGCGTCGTGGCAATTCCGACAAATCGTCCGGTTGTCCGCGATGATGCCACCGACTATATCTACGCCCATAAACCGGCAAAACTTGCCGCCTTGGTCGAGGAAGCTAAAGAGCGTCACGAAAAAGGACAGCCGATTTTAATTGGTACCGTCTCAGTTGAATCTTCGGAAGAAGTGAGCCGCCTTTTATCAGCTGCTGGTCTTCAACATGAAATGCTAAATGCAAAAAATCACGCTCGCGAAGCAGAAATTATCGCTTTGGCTGGAAACAAAGGAGCTATCACTCTAGCGACGAACATGGCCGGTCGTGGTACCGACATTAAAATTAATGACGAAGTTCGCGCCCTCGGCGGTTTGTGCGTTCTTGGCACCGAGCGTCACGAAGCGCGCCGCATCGACAACCAATTGCGTGGCCGCAGCGGACGTCAAGGCGATCCCGGATTCTCCCGCTTTTATGTATCGTTTGACGATGAACTTATGCGCCGATTTGGCGCTGATAGCGTCCAGAAGCGCATTGAGACGCTGGGTGCCGAAGCTCTTGAAAGTCGCCTCTTTTCCAATTTCATTACGAGCGCTCAAAAACAAATCGAGGGCAAAAACTTCGATATCCGTAAAAACTTGCTTGATTATGACGATGTCATCGCTAAGCAGCGGAGCGCGATTTATGAGAAGCGTGACTCGGTCTTGTTTGCGGATAGTATCAATGATCTAATGTATGATTTCTTTCAAACGACCGGACTTTTCCTCGCTAGAAAAGCTTTGTCTTCAGATTCTCGAGACGGAACGATAAGCGGCGAGAACCTGCGTAAAATCGTCGAACCACGATATATGGCTGAAGGCACCTTACGAGCCAACGCCTATGACGAAGCGCCGGCGGAAGAAGCCGGACAAGATCTAGGCGATACCCTCTATGATCGCTACGTCGCTAAGCGCAAAGAATGGGGCGAAGAAATCGCTAACCAAGTCGAACGGCAAATCGCCTTGCAGACCATCGACCAAAACTGGACGCGCCACATCGATACGATGTCTCGCCTTCGCGAGGGCATCTACTTGCGCTCATACGCCAATACCAACCCCCTTCAAGATTATGTCAATGAAGGCCACGCGCTATTTCGCGATATGCTCGATAAGGTGTCTGCTGATGTTTGCTTGAAGCTATTAAACGCCATCGTGCAAATTAAGAAACCGGAAGAGGCTCCCAAAAACGATGACAAAGTCATCGATGAACCTCAAGATTCGGTCAAGGAAAAGGAATAATGAAAGAGTTGCAGGAACTGATTTTTGTCTTTAGCGAGTTGACAAAAGCAGTAAATCGACTCGGTGACTCTCTTTGACGTCGCCAGTTTAGAAACAAAAAGTAAAGAATTAGAAGTTCTTCAGAATGCACCTGATTTTTGGAACGATCAAAAACGCGCTGTCGGAATCGTTAACGAATACAACAAAGTCAAAGACATATATGATTCATACCGCAAGATAACGAAAAGCCACGCCGATCTCGACGAACTTCTTAAAGTCACGAGCAGCGGTGACGAAGACATGGTTATGCTGATAGAAGAGATGATAAACGAGCTTTCTCAAGACGTAAAAAATCTTCGTTCCGAACTATATTTTACAGGAAAATTTGATCACCTGAACGCCATCGTCACGATTCATCCGGGGGCGGGGGGAACCGAATCCCATGACTGGGCCGACATGCTCTATCGCATGTATGTGCGATGGGCAGAAAAACGCCATTATAAAATGCAAATCCTCGACTATCAAGCCGGAGAAGAGGCCGGTATCAAAACGGTGACCCTCGCCATTCGCGGTAAAAACATATATGGCCAGTTAAAAGGCGAAAAAGGCGTCCATCGCCTCGTGCGAATTTCGCCCTTTGATTCAAACGCCAGAAGGCACACTTCATTTGCCTCGGTCAATGTCATTCCCGAATTTGAAAACGATATCAATATTGAAATAAATGAGAATGACTTAAAAATCGATACGTATCGAAGCGGAGGAGCTGGTGGGCAAAACGTCAATAAGACCGAAAGCGCCGTCCGTATCACCCATCTTCCGTCAGGCATCGTCGTCTCCTGCCAAGTCGAGCGTTCGCAAATATCCAATCGCGAGATGGCGATGAACATGCTCAAGGGTCAGCTCTATGAACTCGAGCAAAGTCGTCAAAGCGATCAACTTAAGAATATTGTCGGCGAACAAAAAGCCATTGAATGGGGAAGTCAAATTCGTTCATATGTCTTTTGCCCCTACACATTAGTCAAAGATAATCGCACGAATTATTCGGAAGGCGATGTCCATAGTGTAATGGACGGAAATATCGATGGTTTTCTCAATGCCATGCTCGACATGGAAGCTCGCAACAAGAAAGATATTTTGTCGCAATAATGGCGTTTTTGCGCCAAAATTACTCCAATTTGCATAATTATGGATATCCACGAATTTAAATTAACATCAGCGTATAAGCCGACTGGCGATCAACCTTTGGCAATCAAACAATTAGTCGCCGGAATCGCTAATGGGCGCCCCATTCAAGTTCTTTTAGGCGCGACGGGAACCGGCAAAACTTTTACGGCTTCTAATGTCATTCAAACTGTTCAAAGACCGACGCTTGTCCTTGTTCATAACAAGACATTAGCGGGTCAACTCTACGGAGAATTTAAAGAATTATTTCCAGAAAATCGCGTCGAATATTTTGTCTCGAATTTTGATTTCTATCAGCCTGAAGCTTACCTTCCCAAATCAGACACATATATCGATAAAAATGCCGTCATGAATGAAGAAATAGAGATGCTTCGCACGAGCGCCATCAACTCGGTATTAGAAAGAAGAGATACGATTGTCGTCGCCTCGGTGGCCTCCATTTATGGATTGACGGACCCTGATGAATATCGCAATCTCGTCTTTGAAATTCGCGTCGGCGAGACAATCGATAGAAAAGCCCTCTTTCATAAATTAATTGATTCACAATATGTCCGCAATAACATGGACCTTGTTCCGGGTTCGTTTCGCGTCCAAGGTGACATCATTCAAATCGTTCCTCCGCACACCGATGAATACTTTATTAAAATCGATACATTTGGAGATGAGATCGAGCGAATTGCCATGGTCGACATTTTGACCGGGGAAGTGAAACGCACCTTTTTGACGTATCCGATATTCCCGGCATACGGACACGCTTCGACGAGGCAAAGAATTAAAGAAGCGACGGTCACCATCCTTGCTGAATTAGAAGAACGACTCGCCTATTTTCGCCAAGAAGGAAAGCTTTTGGAAGCCGAAAGGCTCGAGATGCGGACCCGTCAAGATGTCGAGAGCATGCTTGAATTTGGCATGTGTCCTGGCATTGAAAATTACTCGCGCCACATCGACAAGCGCCAGCCGGGCGAACGACCATTTACTCTCATCGACTACTTTCCGCATGATTTTATGCTTATCATCGATGAATCGCATGTCACTTTGCCACAAGTTCGCGGCATGTACAATGGCGATCGGTCACGGAAACTCACTCTCGTCGAATTTGGCTTTAGACTGCCGAGCGCCCTCGATAATCGCCCTTTGAATTTTGCGGAGTTTGAAAAGATAATGCCCCAGACGATTTGCACCTCGGCGACGCCAGGGGACTATGAGCTCGAAAAAGCTAACCGCGAAGTCGTCGAACAGATCATTCGCCCGACCGGGCTAGTTGACCCGCGCATTGAAGTGCGACGGACACTTGGTCAAATCGATGACATAATATACGAGATTAAGCAGCGTATTCTTTCGAAAGAAAGAACGATGATTGTCACCTTGACGATTCGCATGGCGGAAGATTTGACCGACTATCTCAAAGAACGCGGCATTAAAGTCGCTTATCTTCACAATGAAACCAAGACTCTTGAACGCACCGAAATCATCTATCAATTAAGAAAAGGCAAATACGATGTTTTGGTCGGTATCAACCTCCTTCGCGAAGGTCTTGATATTCCCGAAGTCTCCCTCATTGCGATTCTCGACGCCGATAAAGAAGGTTTTCTTCGCTCTTCGCGCTCCTTAATTCAAGTCATCGGAAGGGCGGCTCGCAACAAAAATGGCTTGGTCATCATGTATGCCGATCGAATGACGGATTCGATGCGCTTTGCCATCGCCGAAACCGATCGCCGCCGCAATATCCAAGCCTTATATAACGAAGAAAACGGCATCGTTCCAGAGACTATTATCAAAGATATTCGTCCGCCACTTAAGAATATGGAAGACGAAGAAGAGGTTTTAAAAGTCTTTACCGCCAAGGCTTCTCGCAGCGAAATTGAAGTGCGAATCAAGGAATTAGAAAAGCAGATGCGCGAAGCTGCCAAGAATTACGATTTTGAGAAAGCGGCTGAAATTCGCGACATTATCTTTGAAATAAAAGCGGCCCGTAATAAATAAAGCATTTGCTTTAAGAAATTGTTTGTGCGAATATATTAAAAGCGTAAATGCAAAAGGAGATCTAAACAATGCAATGGTATGATGTCATATTTCTAATCGTCGCCTTAATTATCATTGTCTTGTCGCTGTTGCAAGGCGGTAAATCGGAAGGCGCTTCCGGAGCCATCACCGGCGGTGGATCCAATATTTTTGTTAAGACAAAAGAAAGAGGCTCGGAACTAGTCATCACGTGGCTTACTTTCGCCTTTGCCATCGTCTTCTTTTTCTT
>CAYYIC010000009.1:0-17640 GCA_964471005.1 uncultured Staphylococcaceae bacterium
CCATGCACGATTTTTCGCCTCTCTGGAAACCTTCGTAAAGCTTTAATTATCGAAGGAAATATAATCGAAAACCTCAGTCGCGATGATCTCTGCCGGACCCAGATCCTCATCAAGGTGGAAAACGGTCTCGAAAAGATCATTGAAAATCCTCTTGGAAATCACCATCTAATAATATACGGGCATCACAAAGGAGACTTGGTTAAATGTTTGCGCGCTCTCGATTCGAGCCTCGAACTAATTTGAGATATGGCCTTCGATGAATTATACTTATCCTACCCATGAGATATATAACTTGGAAATATTTATTACTTATGCTATATTTCTTAAAAGGTAATTTTACCTTTACCCCTTAAACAATGACAATTGACAAATCCACGCCTTATGGCGACATAAACATATCCACGGAAGCCATTGCCACAATCGCCGGAAACGCCGCGATTGAATGCTATGGTGTTGTTGGCCTTGCCAGCAAGTCTTCGATTCGCGAGAACATCGCCGAGCTTTTGAAATCCGATTCGTATGCCAAAGGCGTACAGGTCCTTAAAAGTAAAGATGCCTACGAAGTCGACGTTTATATCGTCGTCGCCTATGGCGTGAAAATAACCGAAATCGTCTCGCAAGTTCAAAAACGCATCAAATACGTTCTTGAAAAAACTTTTGATTTGAACTTCAAGGCGATTAATGTTTATGTTCAAAGTCTGAAGACAATAAATTAACGGAATGAATAAAAAATGAAAAACATCGATGGCCAATTATTAAAAGAAATGATTATTTCGGGAACGAATAATCTATATAATCACTATCCAGAGGTCGATTCGCTCAACGTCTTTCCGGTCCCTGATGGCGATACCGGCATGAACATGAATCTGACGATGTCTTCAGGAATGAAGGAAATTCAAAACCGCAACGACAATGAAGTCTATCCGATTGCCATCGCTTTCTCAAAAGGTCTTTTGATGGGTGCACGCGGTAATTCTGGAGTTATAACCAGTCAGATATTCCGCGGTTTTGCCCAATCCCTCGAAGGCAAAAAAGTCATGAATGCCGTCGATCTGGCCGAGGCCTTTGTCAACGGCAGCGAAGTCGCCTATAAAGCTGTTATTCGACCCGTCGAAGGCACGATCTTAACCGTCATACGCGAGTCTTCTAAGGCCATGTTGGCCCACGTAAATGCCGACTACCCCATCGATAAAGCCTTCTCATTTCTCTTAATCGAAGCGAAAGCTTCATTACAAAGAACACCTGAATTATTGCCAATTTTAAAAGAAGTTGGCGTCGTCGATAGCGGTGGCTTCGGCCTCGTCACGATTTTCGAAGGCATGGAACGAGCATTGCTTGGCGATGTCGTCGAAAAATCACAGGCCACGGTGTTCGAAGAGAGAATGCCTCAACCCGAATTTAAAGGCGAGAAGAGCGAGGACGAATTTGGCTATTGCACAGAGTTTATTCTTCGCCTTGGACCTGATAGCGAGAAAAAGCCCTTTGTCGAAAAGCGTTTTACCGGCGTCTTAAATAGCCACGGAAATTCGCTTGTCGTCGTAAGAGATGAAGATATCGTCAAAGTTCACGTTCATACCCTCGAACCCGGTTCGATTTTAAACTATGCACAAAACTTTGGCGAGTTTGTCACTTTAAAAATTGAAAATATGACCGAGCAGCACAGCCATCTCGACATTGTTTCTATTGAAGAAAAAGTTGAAGAGCCTGCCGAAAAACTGCTTAAAGAATATGCTTTAATCGCCGTCAGCGCCGGCGAAGGACTCAATCAAATTTTCTCGGATATCGGCGTCGATTATATCGTCAGCGGTGGCCAGACGATGAACCCTTCGACCGAAGATTTTTTAACCGCGATTGAAAAAGTCCACGCTCGCAATGTATACATTCTGCCCAATAACTCCAACATCGTCATGACCGCTTCTCAAGCTTGCGATGTCATCGAAGGTGAGACGATCGCCCGCGTCGTGCCTAGCAAAACGATACCTCAGGGTATTGTCGCGGCGATGATGTTTAATTCCGATTTAGATCCCGAAGAGAACTTTAAAGAAATGAAGGCGGCCTTAAAAAATGTTGTTTCTGGTTCGGTGACATATGCGATTAAAGATACCGATATCGAAGGCATCCATGTCACAAAGGGTCATTACATGGGCTTTCGCAATAAGTCGATTATCGTCTGCGTCCAAGATAAAATTGAGGCTCTTTTCGAATTAGTCAATTCCATGGTCGATGAGAATTCGGCGATTCTCACCGTCATCCTCGGCGAAGACGTAAGCGAAAGCGAAGAGTCGAAATTAGGGGAGTCCCTTTTTGAACAATATCCCGAACTCGAAATTGATATCAAGCGCGGTCAACAGCCAATCTATTCATTCCTCGTCGGCGTCGAATAAAACTAATGAAGACCGGAAACGGTCTTTTTTGATATCCTTCTAAGCATTTGGTAAAATAAAAATATGAAATTTTCGAAGTCTCCACGGATTAATAAAGCCCTTTATGACATGGGTTTATTTACCCATGAAGACATCATTTTTCATCTGCCGCGAAAATACGATAATCTCGAACCGACACGCGAATTTGGCCTCAAAGACAAAGAGCGCGTCGTCTTGCTTGGCAAAGTGACAAGACCTCCCGTTAACTCGCGCTTTTCGAGGGCCCAAGTCACGCGCTTTTCGTTTACGAGCAAAGCTGGAAACACTTTTGTCGTCGAGGCTTGGAATCGACCCTATTTAACGAAAATGCTCGATAGCGAAAGCATTTATACCCTTGTCGCCAATTACGATTACTATAAAAATAAACTCAATATGATTAATCTCACCAAAGGTGAACCTCCTGTCGGCGATTACCTCCGCCCGGTTTACACCTTGCCACACGCTCTTACGAACTACCAGTTTTCGCATCTCGTCGATAAAGCTTTTGAAAGCAAAGAAAGTGTCATCGAAAGCGATATTCCGCCATCCCTCAGAGACAAATATCGCCTCCTTGACAAAGAAAAAGCCCTTCACATCGTCCATCGTCCCCTTTCCAAAAAAGACATTTACGAAGGTCTTCGCGTTTTAAAATACGAGGAGTGTCTGCTCTTTTCTTTAAAGACGCAAATTATTCGCAATCAAAACAAAGAACTGATTAAAAACGAAAGGCAGTTTATCGACCGCGACAAACTCAAAGCCTTCATTTGCTCCTTACCTTATAAACTCACCGATGACCAAATTAGTTCAACTGCCGAAATTATCAAAGACATGGATTCGCGAAGTTTGATGTATCGCCTCTTACAAGGTGATGTCGGCACGGGCAAAACCTTAGTGGCGGCTCTCGCTTTCTATGGCAATTATCTAAGAAATGATCAAGGGGCGCTCATGGCTCCGACCGACGCCCTGGCGCGTCAGCATTATCGGACGCTAAAAGAACTATTTAAAGACACCCCAATGCGCCTTGCTCTCTTGCTTGGCGCCACACCCAAAAAGGAGCGTTTTCAGATAAATATGGGGCTTATCAATCATAAGATTGATTTAGTTGTTGGGACCCACGCTCTCTTCTCGACTGATGTGACTTTTTCATCGCTCGGGCTCGCCATCATCGATGAGCAACATCGCTTCGGCGTCAACCAGCGTCTTTTACTCGCTTCTAAAGGCGAACACGCCGACTTGCTCCTCATGTCGGCGACGCCAATTCCACGGACGCTGGCCCTCACTTTATACGGCGATTTAGATGTCTCAACCCTTAGTCAATTTCCTTTTAGCGAACGCAAGATCGTGACTAAAGTCATCTCCAATCGCGACGCCTTAATCCACACCGCGATCAAGCAGGCGATTCATCATCGGCAACGCGTCTTTGTCGTGGCCCCGGTCATCGATATCAGCTCGACGGGTCTCGTCTCCGTTGAAGAATTATATAAGTACTACGAAAAGCTCTATCCAGGCCTTGTGAGTCTCCTCCATGGTCAGATGAGCGTCGAAGATAAAAACTACGCTCTGGGCGAGTTTATAAGCGGTAGGACACCAATTATTGTCTCGACCAGTGTCATCGAAGTCGGAATCGATGTCAAAGAGGCTTCAACAATGGTCATTTATGCCCCGACATCGTTTGGTCTAGCAAGCCTTCATCAGCTAAGAGGCCGCATCGGACGCGACGGAAACGAGGCGACATGCCTCCTCATCTATGATGGCGAAGATGAAGACGAAATTGATAAACTCAATGTCCTCGTCGCATCAAATGACGGCTTTTTCATCGCCGAAGAAGATTTAAGAAGGCGCGGTCCCGGTGAATTGAGCGGACTTCGCCAATCAGGCATCACGAGCTTTGAATTCGTCAACCTCATCGACGACTTCAAGATGTTCGAATATGCTCGAAACGACGCCAAAATGATTTTGGAATATGAAAGAGACCTCGCTAATCGGCGTATTATCGCCAGAGCCAAAAAAGAAATTGAACAAGCTAAATTCACAAATGTTTAGCGTGTGCCCACATCGTTTCTATTTAGATAAACAATGGTAAATGCTAAAATAACGAAGAAGGTAGAAACCATGATTAAAATTGTTGTTGATATGATGGGTGGCGATCTCGGCAGCGCCGCGACAGTTGAAGGCGTTCTCGCCTTTTTAAAAGACCATCAAGATGTCGAATTGACCGCTGTTGGAAAAATCGAAGAATTATCTTTGCTTCAAGGCAAAGCGACCCTCGTCGATGCCCGCGATGTTCTTCCTATGGAAGCCGGCGTCATGGATGCCATTCGCGCCAAAGGCGCATCGATGGCGATTGCGATCGATAAAGTCTTGGAGTTAAATGCCGACGCCCTCGTCTCATCAGGTAGCACCGGCGCCTATCTCGGTTCGACCTCGATTCGCCTCAAAAAATTACCGGGCGTCTTACGCCCTGCTCTCATCTCGCCTTTTCCGACGAAAAACCTCGGCCAGCAAGTCGTCATTCTCGATATCGGCGCCTCCAATGAAAACTCAGCTCAAGAACTCGCCCAATTCGCGTTGATGGGCAAGCTTTATTCTCAAGCCGTCCTCGACGTCAAGGAACCGCGCGTCTATCTCCTTTCAAATGGCACCGAACCCGAAAAAGGATCGCCAGAGTCAAAGGAAGCTTATCAATTATTATCCGGTAGCTTTTCCGGCTTTATGGGTAATATCGAAGGCCGTGATGCTTTAAATGGAACGGCCGATGTCATCGTGACTGACGGCTTTACCGGCAATGTTTTTTTAAAGTCGACGGAAGGTTTGGCCAAGATGATGTCAGGCCTCATCAAAGACGCGTTTAAAAGAAATATCTTTTCAAAAATCGGCTATCTTTTATCAAAAAAGGGTTTTAAACGCATGTCGGCAGCCATGAATTATAAGAATTATGGGGGCGCGATGTTTCTCGGTTTGAGCAAAGTGGCTGTCAAAGCCCATGGCTCGAGCGACGGCTTAGCCTTCATGCACGCGCTTCGCGTCGCTTATCGCCTTGCCAAGGCCAAAGTCCCCTCTCTCATTGAAAAAGGAATTAAAGAAAATGCACCGACTATCTCAACTATTTAAATACTTTCGTCTGAAGCCAAAAGAGTTAAGAACTTATGAATTAGCTTTTACTCACCCCTCATATAACCTCGACGCCAAAAGCTGTCACGAAGACTACGAGCGACTTGAGTTTCTCGGTGATTCGATCCTCGGCGCTTCTGTCGCCGACCTCGCCTTTAAAGCTCATCCCGAGCAAGATCAAGGCTTTCTTACAAAGCTTAGAAGTTCGCTAGTAAACACTAAAGCTCTTGCTAAATACGCCCGCTATCATCACCTCGCCGAATACATTGTCGTCGGCAATAGTTTTAGCGGAGAAGTTAATAAGTCTGACAAGATGCTGGAAAATGTCTTTGAGTCTTTTATCGGCGCCGTCTATCTCGATCTAGGCTTTAAGACGGCTTACGGCATTGTCAAACGCGTCTTTGAACACGATATCTTAAACTACACGCCGGAGAAGACCATCGATTATAAATCGCGCCTTCAAGAAGAGACGCAACTCGAGCATCGCCACTCGGTGGCTTTTCGCCAGGTGAGCGTCAACGGCCCGGCGCATAACCGTATTTTTGAAATGGAAGTCGTTCTCGATGGAGGCCTCGTCTTGGGTCGTGGAACCGGCCCTAGCAAAAAAGCCGCCGAACAAGAAGCAGCTAAGAATGCCCTTGATAAAAAAGCGGGAAGTAAATAATGGGTCTTTTTTCTTATCTAAAGGATAAATTCTCTCGTAAAAGCGATAATACGAGCAAATATGTCGCTGGACTTCAAAAGTCGCGGCATCATTTCGCCGATCGTCTTAAGAGTCTTGCTAAGCGTTACGCACAAGTTAATGAATCCTACTTTGAAGAGCTCGAAACAATTTTAATTGAGGCCGATGTCGGCGTCAATTTGACAATTCGGACGATTGAAAATCTTCTTAGCGAGGCCAAGGATAAGAAAATTAGCGACCCATCCCAAATTAATGAATTGCTCGTCGATTCCTTGTTTGTAAGCTATGCGACGAAAGGCGGAGATATTGAAAATGATCTGCGGTTTCAAAATCAAGGACCGACCGTCCTTTTAATGGTTGGCGTCAACGGGGTCGGCAAAACGACAACCATCGCCAAAATGGCCTATCGCTATTCATCGATGGGTAAAAAGGTCATGTTAGCCGCCGGAGACACGTTTCGGGCCGGCGCCACCGAACAACTCGAAGTGTGGGCAAAGAGGCTAAACTGTCCGATTGTGACCGGCAAATCCGCCCAGGATCCCGCCAGTGTGGCCTATGAAGCCGCGCAAGTCGCTAAACGAGAAAACATCGACCTTCTAATCGTCGACACGGCCGGGCGTTTGCAAACAAAGAAAAATTTGATGGCTGAACTCGGCAAAATTTCCCGCGTCCTCGCCAAAGAAATTCCGGGCGCTCCCCACGAAACGTTGCTCGTCATCGATGCGACGACTGGGCAAAACGGCGTTATGCAAGCTCAAGCCTTTAAGGAAGCAACACCGGTTTCTGGTATTGTAATCACCAAGATGGATGGTACATCCAAAGGCGGCATTATCCTCGCCATTCGCGATGAATTAGCTCTGCCTGTCCGCTTCATCGGACTCGGAGAAAAAATGGACGATTTACAAGAGTTTGATCTCGACCGATACCTTTATGGATTATGTCTAGGAGATGAACGATGAAAGACAATCTCGAACAAACAAAAAAATATAGTAGTTTACTCGAATTCTACGGTCGTCTTTTAACTGCTTCGCAACAGCAGATTATGAGCGATTATTATCTCTTTGACCTCTCGCTTGGTGAGATTAGCGAAAATCGTAAAATTTCGCGTAGCGCCGCCCTTGATACGATTCAAAAAGCATCGAAGAAACTTGAGAGTTTTGAAGAAAAGCTCGGCCTTATCAAAGCCTTCGATGAAAGCAGAGTTAAAAGCCGTGGACAAGCCTTGATTGCAATTGAAGAATTAGAAGGAAAGATTAAACATGGCATTTGAGTCTTTGAGCGAAAGATTTGCTCGCATCTTTAAAAAAATACGCGGTCAATCGCGTTTAACCGAGAGCAATATCGACGATATGCTCAAGGAGATTCGCGTCGCCCTCCTCGAGGCTGACGTCAATTTCAAAGTCGTCAAAGATTTTCTTGCGGAAGTAAAGAAAAAGGCGATTGGCGAAGAAGTATTAACAAAGTTAAATCCATCGCAGACAATTGTTAAAATCGTCCATGACGAGATTGAAAAACTCTTGGGCTCAGCTGACGATCAGCTCGCCTATAATCGCAATAAACCAACGGTTATTATGCTCGTTGGCCTTCAAGGCTCAGGCAAGACGACAACGGCCGGAAAACTCGCTCTTTTAATGAAGGGTAAACTCAATAAAAAAGTGTTGCTCGCCGCCGGCGATATCTACCGTCCCGCCGCCATCGATCAACTCGAGCAAATCGCAAGGGATATCGGCGTTGACATCATCGCCGAACGCCACGCGATGAACCCGGTTCAAATCGCGAAAAAGGCTCATCTCAAAGCTTTTAATGACCACTATGATGTTTTGATTATCGACACTGCTGGTCGTCTTTCTGCCGATGAGCCGCTGATGAATGAACTAACCAATATCATCAAGGAAGTTGAACCTGATGAAATCCTCCTCGCCTTTGATGCGATGAGCGGCCAAGATGTCGCAAACGTCGCCTCAGCCTTTAATGCTCGCGTCAAGCTGACTGGGGCGGTGATGACGAAGCTCGATGGCGATGCCCGCGGTGGTGCCGCCTTGTCGATTCGCCATCTCACTGGCGTACCGATCAAGTTTTCCGGAACCGGAGAAAAGCTTGCCGACATCGATGTTTTTCACGCCGATCGCATGGCCGATCGCATTCTGGGAATGGGCGATGTCGTAAGCCTTGTAGAAAAAGTCCAAGAAGAACTCGACGAACGCGAGATGAAAAAGTCGATGACGCGCATGATGTCTGGCAAGTTCGATTTAGAAGACATGCTAAGCCAGATGAAACAAATTCAAAAAATTGGTTCGTTCGGCGGGTTGATGAGCATGATACCAGGCATGCCAAAACTCACTGATGAGCAGAAAGCGCAAGCCGAGAAGGAAATCGCTAATTTTGAAGCCATTTATAACTCGATGACGCAAGAGGAACGCCGCCATCCGGAAATCCTCCGCAATTCACGAAAAGTTCGCATTGCCCGCGGAAGTGGAAAAACGAACGCCGATATCAACCGCATCATCAACAAATATGAAAAGTCAAAAGAGATGATGCGCAAGATGGGGCAGATGCAAAAAGGAAATAAAATGCCGCCCGGTGGTTTGGGCGGCTTTGGTGGTTTTTAGTTTTAATCTACTTCTTGATAAATTTAGCGCCCTTTTCAAGGGCCTTTTTTTCCCAATCGGGCTCGACGTTTTGATCAAATTCTTCGATTAGTTTAAGATCATTTTTACTCAGTTTGAGTTGCGAAAACAAATCAGGACGATACTTGCGGGTGAGAACAAGGGCTTGCTTTCTTCGCCATTTGCTAATCGCCGCGTGATTTCCGGAATAAAGAATGTCCGGAACTTGAGCATTCTCAAAATCATAAGGCTCTGTATATTGCGGATACTCAAGCATTCCACTTTCAAATGATTCCTCATCTAAAGATTCGCTAGCGATCACTCCTTTTTGTAAGCGAATGAGCGAATCGGCGACGGCCATCGCTGCGATTTCGCCGCCGGTCAAGATGAAGTCGCCGAGGGAAATTTCTTCGTCGACATAGGAATTCACGCGTTCATCAACGCCTTCATAATGTCCGCAAATCAGGACTAAATCTTGGCAATTAGCAAGATTTTTAGCGACTTTTTGCGAATATTTCTTTCCGCGAGGACTCAATAATATGACGTGGCTTTGATCATTTTTTGAAGCTTTGAGCGCATCGACGATCGGCTGGGCTTTCATGATTAAACCAGCGCCGCCCCCGACCGGAGGAGTATCGACGCGGCGATAGCGGTCTTTCGTGTAATCACGAATATTGCATATGCTAATTTCGACCGCTTCCTTAGAGATGGCGCGCTTAATTATCGAGTTGCTTAAAAAGCCATCAAACATTTGCGGAAAGAGAGTGAGAATCGTTATTTTCATAGCATCCCTTCAATTATGTGGACGATGATTTCTTTCTTCTCGATATCAACGTTTTTAATAAAAACTTGAATGAATGGGATGAGGACGTCACTTGCCTCCTGGCGCGAAATGCGCAGGGTGCGATGCGCGGGATAATCTTCGACTTTGCTCACTTGTCCAATAACCTGATTATTTTCATCGAAGACACGGCAGCCAACTAAATCGCTATGGTAATAAAAATCCTTAGGAAGATGTTCTGGTTGCTTATCGACGAGAAGAAGACGGCCGATATACTTTTGAACATCATCGATGGTGCTCATATTTTTAAAAGTCAAAATATAGCAATTTTGGCTTTTCCGGGCCGTGGCAATAACGGTATCTATGCGTTCGTCGGCATCTTCGAGATATAGCGAAACACGCTGCCCCTTTTTAAATCGCTCGCGGGGAAAGTCGGTGATGACATAAACTTTTACTTCACCGCGAAGACCGACCGTGTTTACGATTTTGCCAATTGTGACTTGTTCCATAATACAAAAGAGAACGAGGATTAATCCTCGTCCTTCTTTTCAAACGATTCAAATTTGAGATGAATGCGCTTATCTTCGCTTTTGCCAGCGACCGAGATGATCTCGCGCAGTGCATTGGCGATTGTTCCCTTGCGACCGATGAGACGAGCGGTGTCTTCGCTTTCGGCGACGATGAGTAAGACGACTTCGCGTGAAGATTCGCTGGGAAGTTCACGAATCATGACGATGTCTTTGTTTTCGACGATCGGATCAATCAAGGCGTGAATAATCTTCTCGTAATCCATTATTTATCTCCTTTGACGCTTTTCTTGCTTTCGGCGAGCTTGACCATCAAACCTTTTTTCGTAAAGAGAGTACGAATCGTGTCTGATGGAGTGGCACCCTGACGCAGCCATTTGAGAGTCACTTCTTCGTCGATAACAGCGTTTTCAATTCCTTTAGCGGGATCAAAAAAGCCGAGTTGCTCGATGTAGCGACCATCGCGTGAATAGCGTGAATCGGCGACGACGATGCGAAAGAACGGATCCTTGTGGCGGCCGACTCTTGTTAATCTGATTTTTACTGACATTTGCTTTCTCCTTTTTCAGTCGTAAGTTTATTATAAATGCGGAAAGGTGTCAAGTAAAAATACTTAACAGCTTCTCGCCAGAAAATGTTTCTTGTCAACCAAATACATATTTGGTAATATAACTAAGCGCGTAAGAATGCGCTGCGGACGGTCCGCTGTCAAAAATCGGGACAAGAACGCCTTAAGAAACCACATGAAAAGGGAGGGAATAAACAATGAATTCCAACATCGTTAATGAAGTTACCGCTTCACAGATCAAATCCGACCTCATTGATTTCAGCTCCGGAGACACCGTCAAAGTTTTTGTGCGCATTATCGAAAACAAAAAAGAGCGTCTCCAAGCTTATGAAGGCGTCGTTATGCAACGCCGCGGCTCCGGTGTCAGCGCCACCTTTACGGTCAGAAAAATCTCGTCGGGGATTGGCGTCGAACGGACGTTTTTACTCCATTCGCCGGCCATCGCTAAAATCGAGCTGATCAAAAAGGGTAAAGTCCGTCGCAACAAGATCAACTATCTCCGCCATCTATCTGGCAAAAAAGCTCGCATTAAAGAAATTCTTTAATACCAAAAAGGTTCTCGGAAATCGAGGGCCTTTTCTTATCTCTTCCAATTTAAAACCATTTTTGGTTTTATTGTAAAATTCTCATTACGTATTATACTTAATCGTAGGCATTTATGGTCGACACATACTTAGAACCGACAGGGAATCCCAAAAACGATCGCCAAATTCGCCGTGAATTAGGCGTTAAACGCAATCCTTTACATGTTTTTTTAAAGGTTCTTTTTACCATCTTTTTTGTCTCGGCTCTCATCGTCGGCAATGTCATCATCTTTCATAATCTATATTATCGATCATTCTTTGTTAACGGCCAATCGATGTACCCGACGCTAAATGGCAATGCCACGTATAGCGATGGCACACTGGTCGAGAAGACTTTTGATTATGAAAAAACAATTGACGGAATGACCGTCGATTACGGCATCATGGACACTCACGAGTATACCAAGCAAGGCATTCGCCGCTTCGATATCATTGTCACCAAGTATAGCAAGGATGATAACAGCGACAAAATCAAGAGGGTCATCGCTCTTCCCGGCGAAACCTTTTACTTTGTAAGTACCTCGCCTAACGAAGCGACCAACGGCGATTTATATCTCATTTTCGAAGGCACAAGCGAAGGCGTTTTAATCCCTCAGACTTTTGGCTCTGAAGCAATTCTGCGCGAAAAAGATTATAGCGGGTCGAACATCCCCAAAAGCGATAGTCCCAAAACACTCGGCGATGATGAATACTACGTTTTAGGCGACAATCGCCCGCACAGCGATGATTCAAGCGGTGGATATTTAATCAAATATAGTTTTATTGCCGGTGTCGCCATCGCTCTTGAAGGGACATGCGTTTTGGCCTGCGAAATAGGCAAGCCCTGTGAGGCCGGTCGCGTCAATTTTTCGTGGCCGCAATCGCTGAGGTGGAAAGATGCCTGATATCCACTGGTTTCCCGGACATATGAATCGCGCTTTGCGCGAAATCGGCGCTAAGGCCGCGTTAGTCGACCTCGTCGTCGAACTCCGCGATGCCCGCGCCGTTTTAAGTTCGGCGAATCAAGATGTCCTTAAGCAAATAAAAAATCGCAAGCGCCTGATTGTCATGACCAAAAGCGATCTCGCCCTTGAAAGCGAAACGAAAAAATGGATTGAGCACTTTTCCGCCGAGGGACTTCAAGCCGTCAGCGTCAATCTTACGGAGCCCAAAGATTTGGCAAGACTTGTCAAAGCCATCCGCTCCTCAGATGGCGAAAAACGGCAAAAAGAAGCCGCAAGAGGCATCAAGCCCCAACCGCTGAGAATTATGGTCGTCGGCGTACCAAACGTCGGAAAATCGACCCTTATCAACAAACTCGTCAATAAAAGAGCCACGCAAGTCGAAAATCGACCGGGCAAGACCAAAGCTCAACAGTGGATCAAGGTTAATAATCAATTTGAATTATTGGATACGCCGGGGATTATGCCGATGAAATTTGAAAATCGTGAGTACGCCGAAAACTTAGCGATTCTCGGCATGGTCAAAGAAGATATACTCCCGAAAGAAGATCTCGCCAATAAAATCATTAAATATCTTAAGAAAAACCATCCATCGGCCCTTTCATCTGCCTATTCACTTAGCGATGTCTTACTTAAAGACGAGGCGACCATCATCGCCGAAATCGGCATGCGCTCAGGTGTGTTAGAAGGCGGAAGACCGGACTTAAACCGAGCGATAATGATGCTTTTAAGCGACTTTCGCAACGGCAAAATCACTCGTGTCAGCCTCGAGATCGTCTAATATGCTTTTGACTTATGAAGACGCCTATTATTCCGAGGGCATTAAAAACATCGCCGGAGTCGATGAAGCCGGTCGCGGTCCTTTAGCCGGTCCAGTCGTCGCGTGTGCCGTCGTGCTCCCGCGCACGTATTTAAATAATGAGGTTAACGATTCAAAGCAATTGTCTGATAAAAAAAGGCGCTTGCTCTTTGCTGATATCACCGCTAATTGCCTCTCTTATGGCGTCGGAATTGTGAGCCCAGAAACGATCGATGAGATCAATATTTATCAAGCTTCGAAATTAGCGATGAAAATAGCTTTGAGCCATCTTTTGGTCCCCATCGATTGCATCATGACCGACGCGATGCCGCTAAAAGGTTATGACATTCCTGTTTTTGACATCATCAAAGGCGACGCTAAAGTGCGGGCGATTGCCGCCGCCTCCATCCTCGCTAAAGTCATTCGCGATGACATCATGCTCGATTTAGATGAGAAACACCCTTACTATGGATTTAAAAATAATAAAGGGTATCCAACGAAAGCTCATTTGCAGGCCCTAATTCAATATGGACCCATAAAAGGCGTTCATCGCTACACATATGGACCCGTAGCGCGTTCGCTAGTTGAAAAAGTCAGCCTTCTATAATAATAATTAGCAAACCGAAAACACCTCCCTTATATATCAAGTGGAGGTTATTTATGACTGGAAGAGAAATTTTGATTTACTTGTCGATTAAGTATAAAGGTAATTGGGACGATATCTATGGAGCGATCAAACGCAAGGAGCCCATCGATGACACCTCCTTCAACGATTTGCTGGCGACGCTTAAGGCCAACGCGATAACTATCATCGATAAAAACTACCCCGACCACCTCAAGCAAACCCATAAGCCCCCATTCGTCCTTTTTTATTACGGAGATCTCAGCCTTTTAGAACATCCGCAGGAAACCGTGGCCTTTATCGGCAGTCGCAAGGCCAGCGACTACGGAAAGAAGATGACGAGAATTATCGTCACCGATTTGGCAAAGAAGATGATTATTGTCTCGGGCATGGCCAAAGGTATCGACGCCGTGGCCCACGAGACGGCGATCAACACCAAAGGAAAGACAATTGCGGTGCTGGGCTCAGGAATCGACTATTGCTATCCGCGCGAAAATCTCGAATTATATCGAATTATTAAAGAAAATCATTTATTGATCAGCGAATATCCTAATCAAGTCGAACCTGATCACAGTCAATTTCCTCTCCGCAATCGCATTATCGCCATGCTCGCCAAATCGGTGGTGGTCGGCGAGGCCGGCTTAAAATCTGGGACCCTCATCACCGTCAGTTATGCCCTATCGCAAGGGCGCGACATCTGCTGTGTTCCCTATCCTGCTGATGCCTCCTCGGCGTGCAACAGCCTCATCAAACAAGGAGCCAAGTTAGTCGAAAGCGCCAATGATGTCTATGAAGAGATGGGAATTGAAGTCGGTGGGCAAGAATTACGAGATGTCCAAAAATATAACTGAACATCTTTAAAGGAAATAACTATTTACTTTAAGGAAAAAAGGCGCTGTCAAAGCGATTGACAAAGTCGGTGGCGATATCTATATTTATCAATTGTACAACTGAGGACTACCATGAAACTCGTCATCGTCGAATCGCCCAAAAAAAGTGAATCCTTCAGCCGTTATCTCGGCCCAGGCTTTAATATTTTAGCGACCCAAGGTCACCTCCGCGATCTGGCGACCTCTGGTAAAGGCGGCCTCGGCATCGATGTTGAAAATAACTTTAAACCTAACTATAAATTAATGCCCAAGAAGAGCGCAATCTGGGAAAAAATACGAACCGAGGCTAAAAAAGCCGAAGAGATTTTACTGGCAACTGACCCGGACCGCGAAGGAGAAGCCATCGCCTGGCACCTGGCCGACATGCTCAAGCTCCAAATCGATAAGACGAAGCGCCTTGAGTTCCATGAAATTACTCGCGATTCGATTCAAGCTGCTATTCAAAAACCACGAACCATCGATATGAACCTCGTCAATTCGCAAGAGACGAGGCGTATTTTAGACCGTGTTATCGGTTTTAAACTGTCGGCTTTAATGCAGAAGAAATTGCGCTCGCCATCAGCGGGCCGCGTTCAGACGGCCACGCTTAAAATTATCGCCGATCACGAAAAAGAAATTGCCAAATTTGTTCCCGAAGAATATTGGGAAATCTTGGTAGATGTCGAAATATGCAATAAAATCTACACTCTCAAACTCGCCAAAGAAGGCGGGTCAACTCTCGACATTAAAGACGGGAAAACTGCCGCGCAAATATTTGCTAAACTCGGCGAAGAATTGATCGTTGATGACATCATCAAAAAGATTCGCACCGTCCCGAGCAAGCCACCATTTAAAACCTCGACATTGCAGCAAGAAGCATCGAATCACTTTCACTTTTCGACTTCGAAAACAGCTTCGATTGCCCAAAGTCTATATGAAGGTTTTACCGTCGGCGAAGAACACGTCGGTCTCGTCACTTACATCCGCACCGATTCGACGCGCCTCAGCGAAACGTATATTCAAAGAGCTCGCAATTATATCACGGAGAATTTTGGCGCCGAATATATCGGTGTCGTCAAGAAAGAAAAAGCGACCCCCCTCGGCCAGGATGCCCACGAAGCTATTCGCCCAACCGCCAATCACCGGACGCCAGAAAGCGTCGCCAAATATTTGTCCGCAGATCAGATTAAACTATACCGCCTAATTTATAATCGGGCTTTAGCCTCGCTGATGACCGATGCCAAAGAAGAAGTGACGACGGCCATCTTAAAAAGCGGCAACTTGGAATTTAAACTCGACAGCAAAAAGGTTCTTTTCGATGGCCATCGTCGCCTCTATGACGATGACGAAACCGAGGCCATCTGCACGCCGCTGATGCAAAAAGGGACCAGCTTCAAAATCCTTAAGAAGCAAAAAGTGCAGAAGTTTACAACCCCTCCCGCTCGCTATAGCGAAGCTAAAGTTGTGCAACTCATGGAAGAAGCCGGTATCGGAAGACCATCGACATACGCTTCGACAATCAAACTTTTATTCACCAGAAAATACATTGAAATGAGCAAAGAAGGTATTCGCGCGACCGAACAAGGTGTCAAAACAGCGACGGTTATCGCCAAATATTTTCCGGAATTCGCCGATCTTAAATACACGGCCAAGATGGAGACAGAACTCGATCAAATCCAATTTGGAAAAATTAAACATCTCGAGATGCTAACCAACTTCTATGGCCCGTTTGATCAAAAAGTCCAAGAAGTGTACCAGTCCATGTATAAAGAACCGGAAGAAGAAACCGGTGAACTATGTCCCAAATGTGGCAGCCCTCTCGTCGTTAAAAAGAGCCGGCACGGCACTTTTGTCGCCTGCAGTTCTTATCCGACGTGTAAGTATATTAAAAAACCAGAGCCGGTAGCACCCGACTATATCGGTGAAGATTGCCCGGTTTGCGGAAAACCTCTCGTCCGTCGCAAATACGGCAAAAATAAGTCGTTCATTGCTTGCAGCGGATATCCAACATGCACTTATTCACGAAACGAAAAGACAAACACGAGCTCTCATTACACCCATTTACATACACACGAGGAAGAATCGGTTGGCACTTGTCCTAAGTGCGGTGGGGAGTTAAAAGTCAGAAACTATCGCGGTAAAAAATTTGTCGGATGCAGCAACTATCCGAAATGCGATTACAGCGCTAATTACAAAGAGAAATAAAGAGCAGATGGAGTCAACCATCTGCTTTTGCTATATAATAGACGCATGGGAAAAATAAATGTGATTGGCGCTGGTCTTGCCGGTGTCGAAGCCACTTTTTACCTCGCTGAAAAAGGCCATGAAGTCCATCTCTTTGAAAAGCGCCCCGAGCATATGACGCCCGCTCATCAGAGCGGTAAATTCGCCGAGTTGGTGTGCTCTAATTCCCTGAAGAGCAACCGGCTCGACAACGCCTGCGGACTGCTGAAGGAAGAGATGCGTGTGATGCACTCTTTAACGATGGAAGCGGCGGCCTTATCGCAAGTTCCTAGCGGCAATGCGCTGAGCGTCGACCGTGAGCTATTTGCCGAGATAATAACGAAAAAATTACTGCAAAAACCTAATATTTTCATACATAAAGAAGATGTTAAATCTTTGCCTGATGACCTGAGTATCCTGGCTACCGGCCCGCTGACAAGCGACGATTTAATCAAAGAATTAACGAAGATTATCGGAGTCGAGGCCCTCTCCTTTTATGATGCCAGCGCCCCGATAATCAGCCGAGATAGCGTCGACATGAACATCGCCTATTTTAAGTCGCGATATGAACAGGGAGATGACAGCTATCTCAACTGTCCTTTTGATAAAGAGAGTTATTATCGATTCGTCGACGAGCTCATCGGCGCCGAGACGGTCAAACTCCGCGATTTTGAAAGTCGCTACTTCGAGGGTTGCTTGCCCATCGAGGTGCTCGCCAAAAGAGGAAGAGACACTCTAAGCTATGGCCCCTTAAAACCAAAAGGTTTGGCTTTGGACCGTCAGCATCCTCCCTATGCCGTCGTGCAACTTCGCCAGGATAATCTCGTCGGAAATCTATATAATCTCGTCGGTTTTCAGACGAATCTCACATATCGTGAACAGGAGCGCGTTTTTCGCCTGATTCCCGGTCTTGAAAAAGCTGAGT
>CAYYIC010000010.1:0-16421 GCA_964471005.1 uncultured Staphylococcaceae bacterium
CGAAATGCTTCTTTGACGAGTCGATCTTCCAATGATTGGAAGGAAATTACGACTAGCCGACCACCGACTTTGAGGAGTTTAAGTGCGTCCTTAATCGTGGTCTCAAGAGCTCCCAGTTCATCATTTACTTCGATACGCAACGCTTGAAATATCTGCTTGGCGGGATGTCCTTTTTTAGCCAGTTCCTTCATCGGCTTAGCCGACTTGATGAGGTCAACGAGTTGCTGGGTCGTGACGACGGGGGCGCTAATTCGCGCTTCGGCAATCTTGCGGGCGATTTGATATGCGTACTTATCTTCGCCATATTCTCCAAAGATGCGCGTCAATTCCGTGACACTATAAGTATTAACTATCTCATAGGCCGTTAATGAATTGCGCTCATCCATCCGCATGTCGAGGCGGGCATTGCTCCGATACGAGAAGCCGCGCTCTGAGTCATCGAATTGAGGAGAAGAGACACCGAGATCCATCAAGATCCCATCAACTTTTTGAATGTTGAGTGTGTATAGTACTTCTTTGAAGTTCCGAAAGTTTTCGTGAACTGTCTCGAAGTTGCTACTAATTTTGGAGAGGGCGATCTTGGAATTTTCAATCGCTTGCGCGTCTTGGTCAATTCCGATGAGTTTGCCCTTGCGGTTCAGGCGAGCGAGGATTTGACTGGCGTGTCCTGCTCTTCCGAGGGTGAGGTCGACATATGTGCCACCGGCCTTAACGTCGAGGGCTTCGATAGCTTCGTCTAATAAGACGGGAACGTGTTCGTCCATGATCGATTAAACGGGAAGGTTTTCGGCTTTGGCTTCGTAATCTTTTTCGTTTTGTTTAAGATAATTCTCCCAAGCTGCGGCATCCCAGATTTCAAAGTGATTGATAACGCCGACGACGACGACACTTCGCGAAATCTTGTAATCGCTTAACAACTTGCTCGGAAGCTGAATGCGGCCTTGAGCGTCGACTTCTAATTCGACGACACTCGCCAGGGTGATGCGTTGAACATCACGAGTGTCGCGTTGATTGTATGAAAGATTTTCTAAGGCATTAGTTAGATTGTGGAATTCGGCTTCGCGATAGACGCTGAGAGAACCTTCATAACCTTTGAGTATGTAAAGACGACCGCCGGCTTCGTTCCGCATCTTTGCGGGAATCATCAGGCGCCCTTTATTGTCAAGAGTGTGAGAATAGCTTCCAAAGAACATATCTACCACTTGCCTCCACTTCGTACCACTTAGCACTCATATTATACGCACAACGTTTGAGGCGTGTAAACACGAAAAAAGTCCTAAATTTTTAATCAGGACTTATCACGATTATGGTGTTTAATAAATTAAACAAGAAAATATATTAGTATTTTATTAGTATAATTTTAGCATTAATCATCGTCGGTTTCGAGGTCAATTTCATCGAGTTTAGCAAAACGCAAATCTCCACTTAGGGCTCGATCTTTGGCTAATGAAACGTCATCGATGACGCGGTAGCCTTCACCACTTTTAGGAAGACTCGCACCGGGTTTAATAGGCTTAATTGGCAAGTTTGAAGAGATGAGACCAAAGAGTATTTTCTCTAATTCAATGTCATCGCCAGGTAAAACAATTGCTTCTTCTTCGCCTACGGCGTTTTCGCTGATTAGTATGTCTTCATGGATTGTAGATCCGTAATCAAATGGTTCTAGAGTATAAGAGCACTCGAGGATGGCGATAACTTCAAGATTGGCGCTAATGCGAATGAAGTCACGGTATTTGGTTATTTCGACATCGCCAAAACAGCTTTTGACAGCGAGGAATGGGGTTCTAAAAGCATGTTCTTCTTTGTCAAAAAGAAAATCTTTTTGAATTACTAACGTCTTATCGAGGATGAGTTTTGTTTTCGAAATGATCATTTTATGTTCTAAGAATAATCCCGAGTTTCTTGTTAAGTGTCTCCAAAACGACTTTTTCAACAGCGTTGACTTCTTCGTCTTTTAAAGTGCAATCTTCGCGCTCATAAGTGACGGTCAAGGCGATTGATTGATGGCCTTCTTCGATGCCTTCGCCGCTATAGATATCAAAGATATCTACTTTTTTGATGATGCGATCGACGGCGAGGATGGCTTTGACGATTTGCTGAGCGGCGATCTTTTTATCAGAGACGAGAGAGAGGTCGCGCTGGACGAAAGGAAAGCGGGAGAATGACTTAAAGGTCGTCTGTCCATTTTCTAAAGAAAGCAAAACCGGCAGTTCTAATTCCATGACTAGGACGTTATTTTTGCCGAGGTCGTATCGCCCTTTAGCAGATGGGTGAAGCTCGCCGAGATAACCGGCCATTTTACCATTTACTTTTAGTATAGCCACGCGCCCAGGGTGAAGCTCTTGCTGATCACCAAGCAGCTTTTCAAAGTTGTAACGCGATTCTTTGATGCCAAGAAGGCTCATGATAGCCTCAGCGAAGCCTTTGAGATGGTAAAAAGAGTAGGGAACTTCATCTAGATGGTGATGATAGAGGTCGCATCCGACGAGGACGAGGCTGAGGCGTGTCGTGGCTTCCAAAGTAGTATCGACATCGCTTACTTCGTAAAGAGCTAAATTTTTGTTGCCGCGGGCAATGTTGTAGCTCGCCACTTTTAACATCGAGGGAACGAGGCTGAGCCGCGTATATTCATGCTCGTCAGTCAAGGGATTAATCAGGCGGTAAGATTCACCTTTGCTGAGAAATTTGAAACCGGTTAGTTCCTCTTTCTTCACGAGCGAATAGGTCAATATTTCGCTGACGCCTTTATTGCTCAAATAATCGCGAATGGCGTTTAGCTGCTTTTTATCCTTTGGATAACCGCCGACCGTAACTTGCAAAGAAGGGAGAACATTAGCAATTTTGTCGAGGCCGAGGATGCGAATCACTTCTTCGCTGATGTCGGCTTCACCGCCGATATCGATGCGCCAGGTTGGCACTTTGATTTCAATATCATCGCGATTGAGGGCTTCGACAACCATCCAGTCGCGCTTTAGTGTCTCGACGATCTCCGATTGTAGGAAATGGGTTCCAAGCCGATTGTTAATGTAAGAAACGGAAGTATTGATAACGGGAGGTTTTTTGTTTTTCCGAGCATCGTAGGTGATGGTTTCTAGAACGTCTTTGCTATGGCAAAGGCTGACGATTAAATCCGTCGCTAAACCTATGACCTCATCGTATTGATAAGGGTTGATGCCTTTGACAAAACGCGATGACGAATCACTGGCGAGAGCGAGGCGCGTTGACGTGCGGCGAATCGCGTCAAAGGCGAAATTTGCAACTTCGATGACGACATTTTTGGTTTTTTCGGTAACGGCCGAGGCTAATGAACCCATGATGCCTCCGAGGCACATGACTTGATTATCGCTCGTGATGGCAATATCACCTTTTTGCACGGTGTACTCTTTTTCGTCCAGGGCAATAAAAGAACCGACATAATCATCTTTGATGATCAGTTCAGGTTTTGGCAGTTTATCGAGGTCGTACATGTGTAGTGGCTGACCAGTTAAAAGCATCACGTAGTTACCGATGTCAACGATGTTATTAATAGTGCGAACGCCCATGCTCTGCAGGGCTTGTTGAAGCCATTTAGGCGATGCTTCGACCTTGATATTGCGAATGACTCGAGCTGAAAATTGCGGGCAAGAAGCTGTCTCGGATAAAACTTTAAAGGATGACTTGCTCGCGGCATATTGATGATGGTGTGGAAGTCTCACTTCTCGCTGATAGAGAGTCGAAATTTCGCGGGCGACGTTTAATATGCTATGCAAGTCGGAGCGATTAGCGAGAAGTTTTAAGTCGAGGATCGTATCATCGAGACCTAAGTACTCTAAGACGCTCTCGTTTCCGACCACCGCATCTTCAGGGAGTTCTTCAATTCCTGCGATCTGCTTAGCCGTCAAAAACTTGGCGTCGACGCCTAATTCGAGCATCGAGCAGATCATGCCTTGGCTTTCGACACCACGAATAAGTCCTTTAGAAATTTTGCCGCCGGGAAGGGTGGCTCCATCTAAAGCGACGATGACTTTTTGTCCCTTGGCGACATTGGGAGCGCCACAGACTATTTGCAAAATTCCATATTTATGACCGGTGTCAACTTTCGTGAGCGACAAGTGGTCGCTATCCGGGTGAGAAACGCATTCGATGACTTCACCGATCACGAGCTTTGTCGCCGTTGAAAGCTTGGTGACAGATTCTACTTCGACGCCGGCAAACGTCAGGCGATCGGCGAGTTCATTTGGAGCGATATCATCGATATCGATATACTTTTTAATCCAATTAAGACTGACTTTCATGGCTGCACCCTCTACTTTCTGACGAACTGCTTTAAAAAGCGCACATCGTTTTGGTAAAAACGACGAATGTCATCGACTTTGTAGCGAAGCATGGCGACGCGTTCGATGCCGATGCCAAAGGCAAAGCCGGAATAGATGCTTGGATCATAGCCGGACATCTTCAAGACATTGGGATGGACCATGCCAGCTCCAAGAATTTCAATATATCCGGTATCTTTGCACGTCGGGCAGCCTTTGCCGCCGCATTCCGCACATGATACTTGGACTTCGACAGATGGTTCCGTAAACGGAAAGTAGGAGCTAACTAAGCGAATTTCCCGTTTTGGGCCGAACATTTTTTTAATGAAGAGGTCGAGGGTGGCTTTGAGATTGCTGAGATTGATGTCCTTGCCGACGAGCAAACCTTCGACTTGCCCAAACTGGTGAGAATGCGTCATGTCGTCGTTATCGCGGCGATAGCACTTGCCGGGGCAGACGACCTTGACCATCTCGCCTTTTTTCTCTTCCATGGCCCTGGCTTGCGCCGGCGAGGTGTGAGTTCTTAAAAGGAGGTTCTCGCTTATGTAAAACGAATCTTGCATATCCCGTGAGGGGTGGTTCTTGGGTATATTCATGAGCTCGAAATTGTAATGATCGGTTTCGACATCACGGCCTTCTTTTACTTCGTAACCCATGCTGACAAAAATATCTAAAATCTCATCGCGGACAAGAAAGAAAGGGTTAGTTCCGCCGGCTTCATGATTAATTCCTGGCAGGGAGATATCGATTTGCTCGCTGGCTAATTTTGTAGCGATTTCCTCATCGACAAAAGCTTGCATCTTCGCTTCATAAAGTTCGCTTAAAGCCTGGCGCGTATCGTTGATCGCTTGACCAAAGCGCGCTTTATCCGCACCGGAAAAGTTTTTGATTAAGGCCATCATGTTGTTTATTTCGGCCTTCTTTGATAAATGGATATTGCGCACTTCGACAAGGGCGCTTTTATTTATTGCGCGAGTAATTTCTTCGCTGATCTTTTGCTTTAATTGCTCTAACTTGGCGATTTCTTGTTCCATCGCTCTTCCTCCTAAAAAAATAATGACACTCAGGAACGAATTTCTCCGTGGTGCCATCCTTCTTCGCAGCAATTGCTACGCACTAAATCTTAACGCGATTAACGGGATTTTATTCCATACTCAGAGGTGAATTCGCCGTCTTAGTTAGAGATGGGTCACACTCACTCCATCCTCCCTTGCTAACTAAACTACCGGTTACTATGTCTCATCAACGTACGAGATATTATAACATAATAGAAAAACACTGACTATATTTATCCGGGTCGTTTTTGCTTAAGAAGCAACAATTAGCCAATTTTGCGGTCTAATTCATACAAGACGATGCCGGTCGCGACCGCGACGTTTAGCGAGTCGATTCCGGAAATGGCGATTTTGACTTTGCAATCAGTTTTTGCGAGCAAACTCGAATTGACTCCGCGCGACTCGTTTCCGAAGATGACGACATAGGGTTTTTGCGGTTTGACTTCTTTGATATCAAGGCTGTCGCCAAGCGCTGTGGCGATTAGTTGATAACCTTTTTGGCGTAGATCGATGAGTTCTTCATGGCTCATAGTCATGAGGTTGAGGCCGAAGATGGCACCCTGCGAGGCGCTGAGCGCTTTGTCGCTATATGGGGAGGCACAATTATTTGAGAGGACGACATCATTGTAGCCAAAGGCGACGGCCGTCCGCAAAATCGTCCCCAGATTGCCAGGGTCGCTTACATCATCTAAATAGATGATTCGCTCCGACGAAATCGCTTGAGATTTGGTGGCGCTACAAACCGCGACGACACCTTGAGGGGTTTTTGAGGAAGCGAGCTTGCGTAAGATGTCCTCGCTGACCAAATATTGATCGATGGCAAGATTTTCTATCGGATGAGTCGCAAAGACATACCGGACGCGGTTTTTGGCCAGCGCCATCGCCAATAGATGAAAACCCTCGACGAGAAAAAGACCGCTCTCTTTTTGGTATTTGGCTTGTTTCAGTTTTGCCGCCTCGACAACGCGCCGATTATCTTTAGAGGTAACCTTGTAAATCATGAAAACAGTCCTTTCTTGAGCCTCTTTACTAAAATTTTATAGTCGGGGCAAAATTTATACAATTCTTGATAAAAAGACGAACCGTGATCAAAGTTACGATCGTGTGCCAACTCGTGAATGACGATAGCGTCGATGATTTCGGGACGAAAGTGAATGAGGCGAAGCTGAAAACTTAGGGCGTGAGTCTTGCGTGAGTTGGTGCCAAAACGCGTCTTCATATCGCGGACTTTAATGTCGTATGGTTTTTTTATGCCCATTATCTTCTCGTGATGGCGAACGCTAAGCGTGTAATACTCTTTGGCAAATAGGCGAAGTTTTTTCGTAAAATCAGCCCGATCATCAAAATACACCCCCCGCCCAAAGACAAAGGTGTTTTTGACTGCTGCACCTTCGTACATATCAAATAACTCCCCGAGCAAAAACACCTGATTACCGAGAAAAGGCGATGTGTTTTGCGCGTGTTTGGCCAGCAATCGCTCATAGAACTTATCTAGATAAGCAATTATGGTCGCGTCTTTTGTTCTCTTTGGCGCGCTGACATGAAAAGTCGAATCACGAAAGCGAAAAATCACATTTTTAATCGGCTTGATTGTGACGATGATGCGATAGTCGTGATTATCGCGGCGATAGGGCAGTTCATAGATCATGCTCTAAGTATAAACGCATCGCCGAGACATAAAAAGTCTAAAACCCGAGAAATAGTTGTTATATATGTTGTCGCTTTAAGATGATAATTATACAATTGTGAAGTATGAAAAAAGCATTGATCAGCGCCTGCCTCATCGGCGACAAAGTCCGCTATGACGGTAAGGATAGTTTAATACCGTATATCGATGAATTGATGGAGCATTTTGAACTCATTCCTTTCTGCCCTGAAGTCGAGGGTGGCTTGACCGTCCCTCGCATCAAGAGCGAAATTCGCAGTGGTCGCGTTTTTAACGAGCAGCGTAAAGAAGTCACCAAGCACTTTTTATCAGGAGCGCAAAAAGCTCTTAATATCTGCAAGTATTTACAAGTCGAGTTAGTTATTCTCAAAGAAGACTCGCCATCGTGCGGCGTCAAAAGCATCTATGATGGCACATTTAATCGCCGTAAAGTTCCCGGCCAGGGCATCACCGCCGCCCTTCTACGGCGCAGCGGAATCGAGGTCATCAGCGAACACGATGTCCCCGCTCTCTTGGAAAAATTAGCACATAAAAAGGATGCCACCGTCTAGATGACATCCTTTTTTGTTTCTATTGATATTTCGTAGCTTTGATGGCGGCCAAGGCCTCTTTGTCGAGAGCTTTGACGACTTCGGTTATGAGTTTGACGGCTTCGAGATAATCGTCATAGTTAATAAGCGAGACGTGGCTGTGGAAATAGCGGCATGGAAGGGAGATGGTCATCGTCACGACGCCATCGTATTGCTTGTGTATTTCGCCGGAATCGGTGCCCCCTGCCGTCAGCAAGTCAAACGTATACTTAATGCCATTATCTTTGGCGACTTTTTCGACAAAATCGAATAATCCGCGGTGGGCGATGACCGAGCCATCCATTATCGAAAGAGCCACACCAGCGCCGAGTTTCGTCGGATGATTGGGAGAGCCGGGCAGATCATATGACATGGTCACGTCAAGGGCAAAAGCGACATCGGGTTTAATGTGATAGGCCGCTGTTCGCGCGCCTCTTAAACCAACTTCTTCTTGCACGGTGCCGGCCGCTACCACCGTCGCTTTGTGGTCGACGCCTTTTAGATTTTGCATGACTTCGATGGCCACCGCCGCGCCCAGGCGATCGTCCCAGGCCTTGCCTAAGAGCGTCTTGCCGTCATTCATGACGCGAAAGGGAGTATAAGGGGTAATCATGTCACCGACGCGAATACCGAGCTTTTCGACGTCTCCTTTTGAGCCGACGCCGATATCGATATACATATCTTTGATCTCCATGACTTTATTGCGCTGTTCAGCGCTCATGCCATGAGGTGGTTGGGCGCCGACGACGCCGATGAATTTATGGCCGTCAGAGGCGGTAATGCGCACCGTTTGCGCGAGGACGACATGTCCCCACCAGCCACCGATGGGGTGAAAGCGGATTAAGCCCGAATCTTCGATGCGATGAACTAAAAAGCCGACTTCGTCGATATGGCCAGACAGCATGATGACAGGTTCGCCTTTCTTGCCGTTTTTATAAGCCAAAATCGAACCGAGATTGTCATATTCGATGCGATCGGCGAAACTCTCGACGTGTTCTTTAAACAATTTGGCGACGTCTTTTTCGCGTCCGGAGACGCCTTCGACTTCGCTCATCTGCCGCAGAAATTGTAATCTTTCTTCCTGTTTCATATTTATTACCTCCTAGTAATTGCTATTTTGTCTCTGGTAGTTGACTTCGAGTTTCGCTTGATAGGCGCTGACGACTTCTTCGACGCTAAAACCGAGGCTGGGAATAAGGTTGAGAAATAATTGATAAGCATTAGTATAGTGCGCGACATCATAGCTTTCAACAAGTTCGACCGCCGCTTTGTAAAGAAGGTGAAATTGCCGCGTCAGACGCAAATTGCTCTTGACGATTTCATATTTTGTCTTTTGGACATTAAGAGGAATGCCTAAGGAGAGGAGAAAATGCATGCCGTCAGCGTATTCATCAAGCAGGATGCCGCGGGCTGACGGACCTTTGTTCGACCAGTATTTAAAACATCTCGTCTCGTTTACGAGCTCGCCGATTTCAACGATGAGAGCCATCAGGCGATCGTCGTTGGTCGCTTCGTAGGAGGTGTGATGATTGCTCGCTATGCGAGCATCCAATTCACTCTGTCGTTTATATAGTTCTTTTAATTCGATTGTCTGCGTCATATTTTTAACTTCTTTAGATGCCAGATATCCTGGACGTATTGCTCGATCGTCCGGTCGCTGGTGAAAAATCCGGAATTGGCGATGTTGATAATTTGCATACGCGCCCAATTGCGCCTATCGACGTAAAGTTGTTCGCTCTTTTCTTGAGCTTCGACATAGGCGGCAAAATCTTTGAGGATGAAGTAGGAATCGTTGCGATGCATAATCTCGTCGAAAATCAGCTGATACTTTTCATCTTTGCCAAAAGTCCACGGACCATTAAATAAGGAATCGACGACTTTTTTGACGCGATCGTCAGAATTATAAATATCCCACGGATTGTAGTCGCCGCGTTCATAGTGCTCTTCGACTTCTTCAGCCTTAAGACCAAAGATGATGCAGTTATCTAACCCGACAAAGTCGGCGATTTCGACGTTGGCGCCGTCGAGCGTGCCGAGGGTGATCGCCCCATTCATCATAAACTTCATGTTGCCGGTGCCGCTAGCTTCTTTGCCGGCTGTTGAAATCTGCTCGCTGATATCGCTGGCGGGAATGATTTTCTCGGCCGAGGACACTCCGTAGTTTTCGACAAATAAAACTTTGATAAATTTTGCGACGTGCGGATCGCGATCGACGATGTCGGAGACGGCTAAGATGAGCTCGATAATTTTTTTGGCGTAATCGTAGCTGGGTGCAGCTTTAGCCCCAAAGATAAAAGTGCGGGGAAAAATCTTAAATGAGGGATCTTCTTTCAGCCGCTGATAGAGATAGATGATGTGAAAGATATTCATCAGCTGGCGCTTGTAAGCGTGCAACCTCTTGATTTGCACATCGAAAATGGAGTCGACATTCAACTCGACATTTTGTTTGCTCTTCATATATGAAGCAAAGGCGACTTTATTGTCGTGCTTGATATGCAAAATCGCATCTTGTACCTTCTTATCGTCTTTGTATTGCTCAAAATTTTTGATGAGGCTGAAATCTTTCATCCATCCTTCGCCGATCTTGCTCGTGATTAAATCGGTGAGTTCGGGATTGGCATACATCAGCCACCGGCGATGGGTGACGCCATTGGTTTTGTTATTAAACTTGTGCGGATATAGTTCGTAGAAATCGCGGAACGTATCGCGCTTTAAAATTTCGGTATGGAGCTTGGCGACGCCGTTGACAGAATAAGAGGCGACAATCGCTAAATTCGTCATGTGAATTTGTCCGTCTTTGATAATTTGCATCGCGTAGCGCTTGCCGTAATCGACATTTTTCTCGCCCATTTCGATATTGAAACGACGGCTGATTTCTTCGATGATCATAAAGCAGCGGGGAAGCAGTCTTTGCACATACTGAATCGGCCATTTTTCCAAGGCTTCGGCCATGACGGTGTGATTGGTGTAGGCAAACGATTTCTGCACCTGGCGCCAAGCTTCTTCCCACTCGTATTCATATTCGTCGATCAAAAGGCGCATCATCTCGGGAATCGCCAAAATAGGATGGGTATCATTGAGTTGAAAGACGTGGAAATCGGCAAAATTATCGAGGGTTCCGAAACGCCGATAGTGACCGCGCATCGCGCTTTGAAGACCGGCACTGACAAGAAAGTATTGCTGTCTTAATCTCAGTATGCGACCTTGTTCCGTGGAATCATCGGGATAAAGGCCGTGGCACAGTTCCTTAAGAGTTATCAGATATTCATCAAAGTCTTGACTCTTCGGCAAATTCTCAAGGCTCGGCTCGGCCGACCAGAGGCGGAGGGTGTTGGCCACATTGTTGCGATATCCGACGATTGAGACATCGTAAGGCATAGCCTTAACAGATACGGCATTAGCCGTCCTGATACCGAACTGACCATTCTTTTTTAGGTATGTTTCGGCGTTGCCATAGAATTTCACTTCGACGGCGTGTTTGGGCTTTCGAACTTCAAAGACATAGCCGTTGGAAAGCCAATGATCTGGCATCTCAATTTGTTTGTTGTTGCGAATCGCCTGGCGGAAAAAGCCATATTCGTAACGAATGCAGTTGCCGTGACCGGCATAGCCAAGCGAGGCTAGCGAGTCCATAAAGCAAGCGGCGAGGCGACCGAGACCGCCATTGCCTAAGCCGGCATCGTGCTCTTCGGCTTCCAAATCGCGAATATCGATTCCAAGTTCCTTTAAACCTTGTTCGGCAGTTTCATAGATGCCGAGGTTCATCATGTTGCTATGCATCAATTTACCGATGAGAAATTCCATCGAAAAATAGATGAGTTGCTTCTCCTTATTTTTTAAGACGTACTCGCGCGTTTGCCGCCAGTAATTGCCGGCGTAGTCGCGAACTAATTCGCCGAGGATGTCGTAGCGCTCGCTAATGTGCGAGTCTTTGACATTCTTGCCGTATTTTTCGGCGAGGCGCTTAGAAAACTCCTCTTTAAATTCTGCTTTGTTTTTAAACATATGACTCCTTTATTTTTTAATCTTACGATACTTGAAGATGAGCGCTCCAAACGAAGCAATTTTAATTTTTATGTGATTTGGGCGGTTCAAGGGACCAAAAGGTGCGCTCGCCACCGGTAATCCATTATACTGATTTGCGCCCCCATATACATCCTTATCACTATTAAAAATTTCTTCATAGATACCTTCTTCATTGACGCCGAGTTCATAATCATCAAAATAATTCGGGGTCATATTAAAGACAAAAATCAGCCGTGAATCATCGACAAAACGCTCAAAAGCGTAGATCGATTGGTCGGCGTTATCGGCCATCAGCCACAGGAAATTTTTTGGATTGTACTCTTGATGTTTCATCGCTTTTTCATAGGCATAGATGAGGTTGAGGTCGCGAATCAACCTCGTGATCGAATCGTGTTTGGGAAAGGCTCTTAAATTCCAAGGTAGCGACTTATTTTCATTCCACTCGTCAAAGGAGGCGAGTTCGTTGCCCATAAAATTGAGTTTTTTTCCAGGGTGGGCGTATTGATAAGTGTAGAGATTGCGAAGCAGAGCAAATTTCTGTTCGTAGTCGCCCCACAGTTTATTGATGATGGTGCCCTTGCCATGAACGACTTCGTCGTGAGATAAGGGGAGCAAGAAATTCTCGCTGAAGAAATAAGCCATCGAGAATGTCAATTTGTGATGTTCGTACTTTTTAAAAATAGGGTCCTTGGAATAATATTTTAACGTGTCGTTCATCCATCCCAAATCCCACTTGTAGTCGAAGCCGAGACCGCCGAATTCCAGCGGTTTGGTGACGCCCTGATAATCGCTGCTATCCTCGGCGATTATCATCAAGCTTGAATGCTCGCCATGCAGGAGCGTATTCATCCTCTTTAAAAACTCGATACCCCCAGCATTTTCGCCTCTGTCTTTGTTTCCATCATAAAATATGACGTTGCTGACGGCGTCGATGCGCAGACCATCAAAGTGGAAATACGTCGCAAAATAGTTCATCGCCGAGATCAAAAAGGAGCGGACCGGATCTTTCCCAAGATCAAAAAGGAGGCTGCCCCACTGCGAGTAGCGATGTTTAATATCCGTATATTCGTATAAGTAGGCACCATCGAAATCAGCGAGGGCGAATTCGTCTTTGGCAAAGTGGACGGGAGCAAAGTCGAGAATCACCCCGATGCCAGCTTGGTGCATGCGGTCGACAAAAGACATCAGTTGCTTAGGATTTCCATAACGTGAATCGACGGAATAAAAACCCGTTCCTTGATAGCCCCATGATCCATCAAAGGGGTATTGGGTAATCGGCATAATTTCGACGTGCGTGTAGCCGAGTTCTTTAACATAAGGGATTAGGTAATCGGCTATTTCTTCATAGCTCAAGTTGCGGTTATCAACTTTGCCTTTCCACGAACCGAGATGTATTTCGTAGATGGACATCGAATCATCAAAGGAGCGCGTGCGATTTTTCATATATGAAGAATCGTGCCAAATAAATTTTTCGATATCGAAGAGGCGCGAACAGGTCGCTGGTCGATATTCGCTATAAAAGGCAAAGGGATCGGCTTTATCAACATATTGTCCTTTGGCATTAAGAAAGTGGTACTTGTACGATTCGTATTCTTTTAAACCAGGGATAAATAATTCCCAGACGCCGACAAAATCGACTTTTTGCATCTTGTGGGACCCGACATTCCAATTATTAAATGAACCGATGACACTGACATCTTCAGCCAAGGGGGCATAGAGGCGAAAGATGACGCCTTGCTCTTTTTTTCCAGCGGTGTCGACAGCAATAAAATGAGCCCCGAAATACTCGTAAGCCCGCGTCGTATTGCCGATTAAGAAATCATGAAGTAGTCCGTAAGCCATGTTTGCATCCTGCTTTCAAAGATAATTATAAAGGCGCGCGAAATCTTTAACAAATAGGTTTTGACTAATATGCAATTGAATAAATAATAACGTATGATTATAATTGCAATGTTAATTCAGAGGTTATTACCATGGAAAAAATATTAGTCGTCAATGCCGGCAGCTCGAGTCTAAAGTACAAACTATATGAAATGCCGGAAGAAGAGGTAATCTGCTCTGGAATCGCTGAACGCATAGGTCACGATGACGCCATCTTTCGGCTTAAATTTAATGGCGAATCGAACAAGACGACCCTTCCGATTGAAAATCACACCAAGGCTGTCGAATTGCTCTTAGACGCTCTCATCGTTCATAAAGTCATTGCCGATTTTAATGATATTAAAGCCATCGGTCATCGCGTCGTTCAAGGCGGAAAATACTTTTCTAAAAGCGTCTTTTTTGATGATGATACAATCGAAAAAGTCGAATCGCTAATCGATCTCGCCCCCCTTCATAACGGACCGCATCTAATTGGTGTCCGCGCCTTTAAAAAGGTCTTGCCACAAATCCCTAATGTCGCGACTTTTGACACCGCTTTCCATCGCACGATGGCTGAAGTCGACTCGATTTTTCCAATACCATATGATCTAACCCAAAAATATGATATTCGCCGCTATGGAGCACATGGCACATCGCACCAATACCTCGACCAAGAAGGTCGCAAATTCATCGCTGATGTCAAACACCCTCGCGTCATCACTTGCCACATCGGCTCCGGCGCTTCCATCGCCGCCATCAAAGACGGAAAATGCGTGGCGACATCGATGGGTCTCACCCCTCTTGGTGGTATCATGATGGGAACTCGCACCGGCGATATCGACCCATCGGTCGTCTATTATCTATGTAAAAAACTCGAAAAGGGCATCGATAAAGTCTATGACATTCTCAACAAAAAATCAGGGCTTCTTGGTGTCTCGGGCGTCTCCAATGATTCCCGCGATGTATTAAAGGCGATGGAAAGCGGGAACCCGCGCGCCTTACTAGCTGATCAACTCTTCAATCGCCGCATCGCCGATTACATCGGTCAGTACTTTGTTCGCCTCGGCGGTGCCGATTTAATCATTTTTTCAGCCGGTATCGGCGAAAACTCCGCTTACTTTCGAGCGAAGGTTATCGAAGAGATCGGACCAGCTCTCGGCGTGAAAATCGATGAAACAATTAATGAAAATTCGCGCGGAGTCTCAACGCTATTGTCTGCTCCTGACAGCAAAATAAAAGTTGCCCTCATCCCTACGGATGAAGAAGTTATGATCGCTCGCGACACTTACCATCTAATATCGAAATAGGTTTTGTCTATTATTACTATGTAATACAGTTACAATTGAACCGCTTTCATCATTCCTAACTCATTAATATAGCAATTTATTGTTGACATCTTTTGCGTGCGAAACTACTATAATAGCAATTTTAATTTACAACGAAAGGAGAATTGTAATGAAATTTAAGAATTTACTACCAGTCACGCTGCTTGCTGTTTTTGTTCTTGCAGCCTGCAGACCAGTCACTTCTCAGTCGGAAGACTCGTCGAGCGGAACTTCAAGTTCGGGCGGCACGTCAGGCGGCACGTCGGTCGACACATCTAGCGAAACATCAGCTGACACTTCAGCTGACACTTCAGCTGACACATCAAGTGACTCCTCTTCTGAGTCATCGTCTTCAAGCGAAGTTGTTGAAGAATCGGCGCTCAAAGACATAATTGCCGGACTTCCGCTCGGCGAAGTTGATGAAGCTGGCCTAACTTCGATCTATGAAAACCTAGCTGATGTTACGCTAGGCATTCAGCAAAGTGCTTTCGAAGGATTAAGTGGGATTGAACCACGTCGCCTTCTTGATCCCTCCAAGGGCTACATGGACTACATCGCTGGCGCTGGCGCCATTGATGGCGATGTCGTCCAAGTTGCAGTCGAAACTGAATTTAGCAGTGCCGAATCCGATGGAGCCGGCGGCTATGTTCTCGGTGAAGCTGTCCCCGATATTAGTGAAGTCACGACCGTTTGGAAAGATGACACCAGTGTCTACATGGCGAATGTTGTCAATGAAGATCCTGCCGATGACTATTCTTTCTTGGCTACCGCTCCCGTCGCTGATGTCGATGTTGCTCTCTTCAAAGATTTCGTCAATAGTGGCGATTTAGCCTATTATGGCGCTGTTGCCGACGCAGCTTCCACCGCTTTTGTCGTACCGGATGATTTCGCTGAAGTCACCTTGATTCAAAAAGCTGACAAATTCGTCGATTCCGAAACTGATGATGTCTATTTACACCTCGTAAATTACACATTAGGTTCATGGTTCGGACTTTATAGCGCTGCTGCCGCGGGATATCCGGCCGGATATGAAGACATTTATATCGATCGCGGTGAAGTTTGGGGCTTTGAAGCCTACATTAACGCTGAAGGCGTTCTCGATTCAGTTTACACCTATTATGACCATTTCATTAACTGGACTTACCAGGATTTGAACTGGAAAGAAGGCGATCCTGTTCCGAATGACCCATTAACTCCAGAAGAAATCGCCGCTCTTGATTTAGTACTCGTCGGCGAAGATTGGGCTTATCAATATGGAGTAATGCATCACGAATTCTCATCCGAAGCTCCGGATGCAGTCGTCGTCCCCGCCGTTGATGGCCTAGGCGCCGCTGATGGTAGCGATGCTGCTTACCTCTTCGACCCAGCTGATTACGGCTTTACTCTATAATTGTTTTTGAACTAGAAACAAAACAACAAAAGGTGAAGGCGATTCGCAAGAGTCGCCTTTTTCTTGCGCTTTTCTTTTAATGGCGATACTTATCATTTAATATATAGAAGTGCAAATAAGGAGATATTATATGCCATCAAAAATTGATGCGATTATTCTAGAAGAAGCCAAAGCTTACAAAAGAGAGCATAACCGCATTATCAAAAACATCATTAAATATGACCGCATCGCCATCTTT
>CAYYIC010000011.1:0-15251 GCA_964471005.1 uncultured Staphylococcaceae bacterium
GTTCTTCGACTTCCTGGCGGTGATTGGAGTGCATCAAGATGACGCGGCCGATGCGCTCCTTAATTCCTTTGGTGGTGTTAATCACGTAAGAACCGCTTTTAAGGGTTCCGGAATAGATGCGAACATAAGCGAGGCGACCGATAAAAGGGTCGGTTGCAATTTTAAACGCCAACGCTGCTAAAGGTAGTTTTTCATCCGGTTCACAGATGTATTCGCGACCATCGCTATAATGGCCTTTTTGATGAGGGATGTCGATTGGGCTCGGAAGGTAGTCGATGACGCCATCGAGCAGTAATTGAACGCCTTTGTTTTTATAAGCCGAACCGCAAAAGACAGGGAAGAATTCGCCGCTTAAAACAGCCTTTCTAATCGTCTTTTTAATCAGTTCGATCGAAGGTTCTTGACCTTCGAGGACGATGAGCATTAAGTCGTCATCAAAAGCGGCTAGCGCTTCTACTAACTTCGCCCGCATGGCTTCGACTTTTTCATGATAGTCTTCGGGGATGGCAATTTCTAACGGTCCCTCGCTTTTATCAGATGAATAGGTGTAAGCTTTGCGTTTAATTAAGTCGATGATACCGATAAAGCGACTTTCGATACCGATCGGATATTGGACGGCTTCAGCATTCGCCGCCAAGCGGCTATGAAGAGTGTCGATGCACATGTCGAAATCGGCACCAATCGCGTCTAATTTGTTCACGAAAACGATGCGCGGGACATTATATTTTGTACCTTGGCGCCAGACGGTTTCAGTTTGCGGCTCGACGCCGTTCTTACCGTCTAAGACGGTGACCGCACCATCGAGGACGCGTAGCGAACGCTCCACTTCAACGGTGAAGTCGACGTGCCCGGGAGTGTCGATGATATTGATGCGATGACCTTTCCAGAAAGCGGTCGTCGCGGCCGATGTAATCGTGATGCCGCGCTCTTGCTCCTGAGCCATCCAGTCCATCGTCGCCGAGCCTTCATGAGTCTCGCCGATCTTATGGATTTTGCCGGTATAGTAAAGAATTCTTTCGGTCGTTGTCGTCTTACCCGCATCGATGTGGGCCATGATGCCGATGTTGCGGGTATGTTCTAGGTCATATTCGCGTGCCATAATAAGACTCCCTCGTTACCAGCGGTAATGAGAGTACGCCTTATTCGCTTCGGCCATCTTATGGGTATCTTCTCTCTTTTTGACGGAAGCACCAGTACCGTTGGCGGCATCGATGATTTCGTTAGCGAGTTTGTCTTCCATCGTCTTTTCGTTGCGAAGACGAGCGTAAGTCACTAACCATCTGAGTCCTAAAGTGACTTTGCGATCAGCCGTGACTTCGGTCGGAACTTGGTAGTTGGCGGCTCCGATGCGGCGGACCTTAAGTTGAACTTCGGGCATGATGTTGTTAATTGCTGTGGCAAAAACATCCATGGCGGGTTTGCTAGTTTTTGTCTCAATTTTCTTGAAGGCGCTATAAAGAATCGTCTGAGCGGTTCCTCTTTTGCCGTCAAGCATTATTTTGTTGATCAAACGCGTGACCAATTTTGAACTGTAAATTGGATCTGGCAAAACGTCGCGTTTGCTCACACTTCCTTTGCGTGGCATATTGTTATCTCCTTATCTAAATCCTAAATAGGTGACTACTTAGGTCTTTTGGTACCGTATTGGCTACGGCCCTGACGGCGCGATTCAATTCCGGCCGTATCCAGCGTGCCACGAATAATGTGGTAACGAACACCAGGTAAATCTTTGACACGACCCCCGCGGATTAAAACCGTGGAGTGCTCTTGAAGGTTGTGACCTTCACCGCCGATATAAGCGGTTACTTCGTAGCTGTTTGACAAACGCACACGAGCGTACTTTCTGAGGGCTGAGTTTGGCTTTTTCGGCGTCATCGTTCCGACACGGGTGCAAACGCCGCGCTTTTGGGCCGAATTCTGCGATGTCTGACGCTTTTGTAGCGAGTTCCATCTCTTGCCTAAAGCCGGTGCTTTTGATTTGAATGTCGAACGAACACGTCCTTGCCTGACTAGCTGATTAATGGTTGGCATTGGACATCCTCCTTATATCTTGATGCATGTACACATTTCCCGGTGTATCACACATCTCACAAATAAATAGGCCTACGCGGCCCAATATGTGTCCTGAAAGATAATAGCAACTAGCGATGATATTAGTCAAGAAAAAAATTAAATCTTATTAATCGTAATGCTCGCATACGTGTTAGTAAGCGCCGTAACGGTAAAAGTGTAGCCTAGAGCCTCACCGCCGTTAAAGGTGAAACCGGCGAAGGTGTCGATTCCAAATGAGTCTCCGCGCGAAAAGAGGGTCTTGTTGGTGGCTAAGCCGCCATTGACAAAGGAATTTTCGCCACCGTTTTCTAAAAGATGGTAGAGGCGATTGCTGTTGTACGTTGTCGCTTGCGTATTCGTGTGAGCGATGCCGACGCGGTGTGTCGTTTGGCTATAAACTCCGTCTTCGACATAACCTAATCGCGATTTGCTCGGAAAACTATCGCTGGAATAATAGGCCAAGCGGGCATCGACGTGATAAACCTTGATGCCGGCGTGCGACATGAGCTGTGGATCGTAATTCGTCATGCGCGAGTCGTGGGCGTTAAGACCGTTGGGCGAATAGTACTCAAGTAGTAAATACTCATCCATCGCCGTGCCATTCCAACCGTTTTTTATTAATACTAGGTCGCCGCTACTATAAAAGGGGCGAACCGTGATTTCCGCGGTGTTGGTGACGGCGTATGGCCGCGTCCAATCGAGGAGCATTTTCGAGTATCCGGTATGATCGCCGATGCTGTAATCCATCATGTCAGCCCGTCCCGTCGGTCCATACATTTCGCCTTTGGTATTGTAATAGTCGTCGAGCCCGAGAAGATGGCCGACTTCATGAATGTAAGTGTGGGTGTCGGGTCGGCCTTCGCTCAGGTATGTCAATGAGTAGCTAGACCAGCACGTCAGCGTCGGTTTTTGATTGATGGTAAAGGCCCAGAACATCTTGTCGCGAGCGTCGGCTCCAGTTTCTGAAGGGTGCGAGTAAATGAGGTAGACAGGCACTGACTTTGAAGTGTCGCCGTCGGTATAATAGCTCGCCAAATCGCCGTATTTTTCTTTATACCACATCAAGGCGCCATTATATATTTCTTTGACGGTTTGACTTGTCGATGAAGAATTGCGAATGGCAGATGCTAGTTTTGACGAGCGATACCAGTCGGTGACCTTGCCATCGAGAATCAATTTGCCATAACTCGATTCGTTGTAGAAGCCGGCGACTGAACGCCAATGATTGTTCTTATTAACGCCAAAAAAGGCATTGCGTAGAACTTCTAAAGAGCCTTCCGTTCCCTCTGGGAGCACGCTCGAGGGGTAATCTTCAAAGTCGACGGGGATGACGAGTAATTTCTGACGGCCGAGGGAGCGCATGCTCCGATAGTAATCCTTATGGCGATAGACATCGGTAAATGTGGCAAATGATTCTTCTTGGCCACCGCCATTAAGATAGGTATAAGGAGTAAAGTCACCAGGTTTATAATAGCCGTTTCCTTCGATTAATTGATGGGTATCGGAATCGGTGATGTAATCGCGATATGGAATAAAGGCAAAATAGACGCTCGCGCAGGAGGAAAGAATCATTGCCCCAAAAGCAAAGACCGGAATCATCAGCGATAAGCGCCATTTCTTATTGTTCATCTAATATATAATACTATATTTTCGTGATGCGTATGGTTGCAGAAGATGAAGAGACGCTCGTGAAGGAAATCGTATAGCCTAAATTATTGCCGTTATTGAGCTTGCTTCCGTTTTTGAAGAACTCCGAGCCGTATGCTGACATCGAGAAACTTTGCCCGGTTTTAAATAGATCGGTGTTCGTGCCGCTACTCCCGGTGTCGAAAGTGTTGGCGCCACCAGCTTGAATCATGTGGACGAGGCGATGGTTAGCATCTTCACTAAATGATGGAGTGTTGGAATTAGCCATCGCAAAAAAGCGTTCGGTCGAATCGTTGTATAACGGCCCCGCTCCGGGATCTCCATAGCTTATAAAGGAATTTTGATAGTTGTAAATTCCCAGGCGCGCATCAATGTGAAGAAGACGGACGCCGGATTTCGAATAGGCAAGAGGATAACGCCCCGCATATTGGGTTTTAGAATCGAGATAATTCAAGCCCGTCGGGGTATATAGTTCAAGCAATAGAAACTCGTCAAAAGAAGTTCCGTTCCAATTGTCGGCAATCAAAATCGCATCGCCGCTATTTTCAACGGGATTAATCGTGATTTCGGCATCGCCGGTGACGACATACGGCTTGAGCCAGCCTAAAGCCATTTTTGACCAGGCGTTATGATCGATGATGTTATAGTCCATCATGTCGATAGCCCCAAGTGGCTTATAAGTGCTATCTTCATCATAATTATAATAGTCATCTAAGCCGAGCAAATGACCGGTTTCATGAATGTAAGTGTGAGCGTCGATCTTGCTTGTGCCACCGCCTTCATACATAAAGTCATAACTCGCCCAACCATAGACGTTGGCAATTGGGCTCGTGGCCGAACCATTCCCATAATAAGCCTGATTGGAGTCCCAGGTTACATACGCCCAAAAATTTTCAGAAATGGCCTTGATTTCTAAAGAATTGCTGTAGTTTGGGCAGCTATAAATCATCCAGACGGCATCGATGAAGCCGTCGGTGTCACTGTCGAATTGCTGCGTTGAGGAAGAACCGTGGTCGGCTTTGAAGTCATCGACGACTGACCTGACTAGTGTCGTGGTAAAAAAGCTTCCGTTTGTCGCTACGTAATTGGCCGCAGTTTTGCCGGTCTCATAGACAGAACCAATCGCAAAATTCAAATCGAGGTTTCCATAACTCGATTTCTCGTAAAATGAGGAAACCGATTCCCAATAGTTAGTCGCTGCCGAAGTACCATTAAAAAGAGTATTGATATCCGCCAATACCTGAGAGGTGAATTGATAGCTAGAATCGCTGAATTCGACAGGAACGACCAAGATATTGATATCGGTCCCCGTCGATGGAATCGAATTTAAATAAATATTTTTTTGTAAATCTTGATATGAGTGATACTGATCGACAAGATCCGGCTTATAGTAATTATCCCAAGCCTCGCCATCAGATGAAGAAGCTGAAGAAGAGGTCTCGCTGCTGGTGTTTGAGGAAATATCTGATGCAGATCCGTCGCTCGTGTTTGAAGAAGTGTCTGACGAGTTGTCTTCGCTCGTGTTTTCGCCGGTTTCAGAAGAACTACCATCTGATGAATTATGCGAGTTGCCAGAGGAGCGGAAAGAAATTGTGCAACTGCTTAAAACAATTGCTAACAAAGTAGAAAGATAAATCGTTTTGCCTTTCATTGATATTCCCTCACTAAAAGTATTTAGCGATACACAATATAAATCAAATAACTCTTATTTTTATTGAGGCGCTTTCGGACGTGACGCTTTCAAATTGAATCGAATAAGGAAAAACGGTTCCATCATTCATCACTAAGCTCGTCCCGCGAGCGAAAGCTGTTTTGTATTCGGCAAACGAAAAGGTCATGTTCGATGTAAAGAGGGTCTTGTCGGTCGCGGTCGTTAGTTGGCTGCTCATATATCGAGTGTTTTTAGCGGCGTCGACGACGTGTAATAATTTGAATTTGCTCGCGTAATCTCGAATGTAGGCCCACGAGGCCGAATTCGACGCGCCGACATAAGCACCGTCGACACTTAAATCCTCGACGTATGCGTTGGTTTTTGTATCGAATAGCCGCGAGTCGACATGGTACATGCGAATGCCGGGAATCGTAAATCCGCGGCGACCATTTCCGGGATATGCCGCTTGCGAATCCTTTTTGTTTAAGCCATCGGGAGTATAGAGTTCAAGCAATAGATACTCGTCAAAAGGGCTGCCATTCCATGCCGCCGACAAGAGAATTGACTGCCCGCTTGAAGAAGCCGGAAGCAAGGTGATGTCGGCATCGCCGGTGACGACATAAGGATTCGTCCATCCGAGAGCAAATTTCGAATAGCCATTGTGATCGATGATGTTATAGTCCATCATGTCTATTTTCCCCATTGGAGAAGTCTTGCTATCGTAGTCATAATAGTCATCAAGACCGAGCAAATGACCGGTTTCGTGAATGTAGGTATGAGCGTCGATTCCGCTAGTTCCGTAACCTTCGTACATGAAGTCAAAACTAGCCCAAGCATATGTAAAGGGGGTGGGATTTGCGACATTTTTATTATTTAGGTTACGTGAATTCCAATATACGAAAGCCCAAAAAACGTCGCTTAACTCGGATGGGGCGGAATAGATCATCCACACCGCATCGAGATGTCCGTCAGCATCGTTATCGTAATCTGTTAAATCGATGCTTGGAAGCGAATTTCTGATCCAATCGATGGCGTCTTCAAGCAGAAGGGCGACTCCATCTTGACCGCGACTTTCATAATAGTTCATGTCGCTTGGCGAGTAATCGGAAGCAAACCAGGGAGTAACCTCGCCGGTCAGCGTGAGCCTCTCGTAACTCGATTTATGATAGAAGCTAGCCACTGATTCCCAACTCGTCTCTTCGGATTGTCCAAACATCGCTTTTTGAATGTTGTTCCGCGTCTCGACCGTCGCGTTGCCTTCATAGCCTTCAATGATGACAGGAATGACGAGTAAGTTAACGTTTCCGACTGAAGGGAGACTATCGACCTCGCCCGAACGCGACACGTCATAATAGGTTAATTCAGGGTTATTTGAACGATAATAAGAGTCGCGAATTTCTTCGGCGCTGGAACTTGCGACTTCCGAGCTCGTTTCGCTCGTCGATTCGAAAGAAGAATCGCTACTCGAACTTGAATCGCCACTTCGACCGCATCCGGTAAGGATAAGGACCGACAGCATAATCGGCGAAATAATTTTGTTAAACTTCATAATCTAACCTCCTCATCCCTTAATAAGTATGTATCAAGTGTAGTATTTTAACATTGTTAAACTCAAGAAGTGAGGTAATTGTAGCAAACAAGTTTCGGTTGTCAATTATTTTGATTGAAATTATTTTCCAAAACATTAACTTTAAATACTCACTCATTATCGATAAAGGAAAGATTAAAATTAGCTAAATATCGTCTTCAAGAAAAGGATAATTTAGTATTTTTTCATACATCAAAACGAATATATCGGCATGACCAAAAAAAGGGCACGATCGATGCGTGCCCTGACTCTATTTAAAATTAAGAGAGTCAATATTTACGGTAGAAAAACGATGCACAAATTACTTTTTAGCTTGTGATTTGATACCGAGAATCCGATCTCTTTGTGCCAAGAATTCTTCTTTGGTGATGACTTCTTTCTCTAAAAGTTCGTGCCATCTATTAATTTTCTCGACCAACATCTCGCTTTCTTCTAAACTCGGATTATCCTTCACGGCAATCTTACCGACGAAGAGAACGACCCAATACAAGACGAAGAGAATGACGGCAATTAAACACATGATACCGGCTAAACCAACATCGATGAACATAAGGCCAAAATTCATGACTAAAATCATTGTGCCAATGGCGAGTCCGGTGCCAACTTTGTTAGCGACATCATGAGATGAATGCATTAAAAATAAGCCAACAAATCCAGCTAAGAGAAGCCCAAATTGTCTAAAACCTTCGCTCACTAAAAGATCACTTGCATCCAAAGTGATACCGCCGATGATAAGAGCGACAAATAAAACAGCAAAACTACCGATTAGCAAGACTTCTTTTAAAATTTTGAAAACTTTTCCCATTGAATGTTTTCCTCCATTATTCCAAGTTTATCACATCGGTAATCGAAACAGCAAATAAGCATTTATGACCAATAAAGATCGTAAGTCTAAAAAAATCCGCAAATTAGGAGACGCCTTTGGAATTCTGCTGGAAAGTGCATTTTTGCTTATTTTGCGAAGAAACTTATTTCTTTAAGAAAGCACTTGGTAGAAGTATCGTTTACTCCAATAAAAAAGAACCCAGGTATCGCTACCGGTCCTTCTTATTTTTATCATCAAAAATAAATTTTAAGCGAGCGAAAATTTAATTGTTACTTCTTCGTCATTCATCGCAGTGACTGCGAATTTATATCCGAGTTTTTCGCCATTATTAAGCGTGAAATTAACGAAAGTATCAACGCCAAAAGTGTCACCTTCCTGCCACATCATGCTCGAGCTGTACTTCGGTGAAAAGCTTGAATTCTTAAGCGTGTTTTCGCCGCTGACTTCAAGGGCGTGAATGAGACGATTATTCGGATTCGCACTATAGGATTTAGTGTTCGAGTTAGCGACGCCAATGTATGAATTGCTGTCGGTTCCAGTAACGGTCGATACATAGCGAACAAACTGCCATCCCGTCGAGCTTCCATAAGTGAAAAGACCAAGCCGTGAATCGACATGATAGACACGAATGCCCGGAATATTAGGCATTTTTGGATAATTTCCGGAATAATTCTTGGTGGCGTCCATTTCGTTAAGGCCGGTCGGACGGTAATACTCAATCATAATGTAGTTTTCAAATAAAGAGTTATTGACTGCGCCATCTTCGCGATAAGCCGGTAGGAGAATAGCTTCCCCAGTATCGGTAAAGGATTTGACGGTGACAGACGTTTCACCCGTTACGACAATCGGATCTGCCCAACCAAAAATGCTTTTAGTATAGGCATTATGATCTCCGACGTTATAGTCCATCATGTCCGTACCACCCATCGGGCCCCAATCTTTACTATCATAGGTGTAATAATCGTTCGCGCCGAGAGCGTGACCTGATTCGTGAATAATCGTATGAGCGTCGATCTTGGCTTCGCCATCGATAATTTGTTGCGGAGTCCAATCGTGATAGGCACCTAGGTCGTCGTAATAGCCGTTTTCGTATAAGAAATCATAGCCAAGCCAAACAAATCCGCAAATCATCGGGCGGTTAGGGCGAGGCGTGCCTGCGTTGTCGGCAGAGCGAAAAGCCCAAAATAAATCGCTTTTTAAGTGTTGAATGGGAGCAGAGTAGACCATTTGCACGACATCGATGAAACCGTCGTGGTCACCATCGTAATCTTGGAAAAAGGCATCGCGAGAGGCATAGGCCGCGCCGTTGTCATCTTTAACATTGCGCCAAAGGCTAAGTGAGTAATCAGTGTAAATCCAGCCGAGAATCAAACGGGAAATGCCCGTATCTTCGCCGGCGCTACTGTAACCATCGAGCAATTCTTGAGTGGTGAACCAGCTTCCTGAATCGTTCGGATCGCCAGGACGATACCACGGCATCACCTGACCGGAAATTTCTACTTTACCATAACTCGACTTAGCGTAATAGCTTTTGAGGGACTCCCACTGCGTCTCTTCTGAAGTGCCAAAATATGCTTTGCGAATATCTTCGCGGGCGCCCTCTGCTCCGCGCAACATGCTTTCAGCCGGAAAATCTTTGAATTCAATCGGAACGACTAAAACGCGTGAGCGAGCAGAACGCGGCATATCGCTTTTGATTTCGCCTTTCCGCGCTTGAGCCATGGTGACTGAAGCCGGCTTATCATTAAAATGATAATAGTTTGGTAAAACTACCGTAGAATCACTGTTCGAACTTGAATCGCTAGAAATAGAAATGTTCGAACTTGAATCGCCATTTAGATCGCAGCCGGAAAGAATTAAGACTGATAGCATGACCAGCGCGATACTTTTGTTTGGTTTCATATTTTAACCTCCTAATTGCTCTATTAGTCGAGTATGATAAAGTTCAAAAAACGTTAACATAGTTAAGTCTAATAAGTGTAGTAATTATAACAAACGAGTTATGCTTGTCAATTACTTTGATTATATTTTATTAAAAATAAGAATAAAGAAAAGGCGGTTTGAACCGCCTAAATCTTTCTTAATCCAGATCGTCGGGGCGATCGTGAATCTCGATGTATTGCTGTTTAACTTCTTTCATCTTCTCGAAGACGGAGAAATTCTTAACTAAGATCTCTTCTTCCTCTTCGGTGTGAAGACCGCGTCCGGCCGGAATGAGCTTGCCGGTGATGACATTTTCCTTTAGGCCGTGGAGAACATCGGTTTTAGCCTTGATCGCCGCATCGGTGAGAACGCGAGTCGTCTCTTGGAAGGAAGCTGCTGAGAGGAATGATTTCGTCTGCAATGAGGCTTTCGTAATACCGAGGATGACCGGTCTTGCTAGAGCTGGGTGACGCCCAGACAGAAGGGCATCTTCGTTCTTTTCGGTGAATTCATCGAGTTCGACGAGCGTGCCCGGAAGCATGTTTGTGTCACCGCCTTCGATGATGGCGACTTTGCGGAGCATCTGGCGAATGATAACTTCGATATGCTTATCGGAAATGCCGATGCCTTGAGCGCGGTAAACTTTCTGAATTTCTTTGAGGATGTAGCGTTCGACGGCGGCGATATCGCTGACTTCAAGAAGTTTCTTGGGTGAGATCGCACCTTCGGTAATCTTGCCGCCATTGCGAATTTTATCACCTTTTTTAACGCGTAGACGAGCGCCGTAATTGGAAAGGTATTCCCTCTCTTCAAGATCGCTCTTAACCGTGACCGTATAGCGGCCGCCGGATTCTTCAATGTGGCTGATGACACCGGTGATTTCCGAGATCATCGCTTCGCCTTTGGGAACGCGGGCTTCGACGAGTTCTTGAACACGGGGTAGACCTTGTGTGATATCGGTGCCGGCAACGCCGCCGGTATGGAAGGTTCTCATCGTGAGCTGAGTGCCTGGTTCGCCGATTGACTGGGCGGCCATGATGCCGACAGCTTCGCCGATTGTGACTTCTTTACCAGTCGCTAAGTTGCGACCGTAGCAATGGCGGCAGATGCCATCGCGAGTTTGACAGCCGAAGAGAGAACGAATTTCGACTTCTTTGATGCCGGAATCGACGATCTTTTTCGCCGCTTCTTCATCAATCATCGTATTTTCCGCGACAATTAGTTCGCCAGTTTCAGGCGAAACGACATTGTGAACTGTATAGCGACCGACAAGTCGGTCATAAAGCGGCACGATGACCGTGCTGCGGCTCGAATCGATAATTTCTGAGACGACGTGACCGTGATCGGCATGGCAATCATCTTCGCGGACGATGACGTCTTGGCTGACGTCGACGAGACGGCGCGTCAAATAGCCGGAGTCAGCGGTTTTAAGCGCGGTATCCGCACCACCCTTACGGGCGCCGTGCGTCGCGATGAAGAATTCGGAAACTGTCAACCCTTCACGGAAGCATGATTTAATCGGAAGTTCGATCGTGTCGCCTTTCGGGTTGGACATGAGTCCGCGCATGCCGGCGAGCTGAGTGAAGTTCGAAATGTTTCCGCGAGCGCCACTATCCATCATCATGAAAATTGGGTTGCGCGAATCTTTTTCAAACTGGGCAGCTAAATCTTTTTGAACGCGATCACGAACATCGGTCCACACGTCTACAACGTGCTTATGACGTTCATTTTCTGTTAGAAGACCATGTTCAAACATCTCGTTAATCTGTTCGACTTTTTCTTCGCCGCTAGCGAGGATTTTTTCTTTGCTGCCGAGGACGTTGATGTCGCTAATCGAAATCGTCACGCCGGCAATCGTCGCATACTTGAACCCGATATCTTTCATCTTATCGAGGACGGCTGATGTCTTAGAAGTGCCATGGCGGCTGAAAATTTCGTTGATGATATTGCCTAAGTGCTTTTTCGTAAAAGGTGGGACGAGAGGTTGACGATGAATATAGTCGGCGATATCTGTCCCTTTTGGAACAAAGAATTTGGCGAGATCGACTTTGAGGTTTTCTTGACTGGCATCATTTAAGTACGGGAAATCGGCTGGAAAGATTAAATTGAAAATAATTTTTCCGACGGTCGTGATTAAATACGAATCATTCATTTCCTTGCTGAAGCCGGTCTTTGCAAGCGAGCTAGCGCGAATGGCCACGCGGTTGTGAAGGTGCACTTGGTGCGTCTCATAGGCGAGAATGGCTTCGTCGATATTTCTAAAGACTTTGCCTTCGGCGTTAGCGTAGGTGGCAAAGCGCTCATATTCTTCGATATCACCTTTATCAAGGCGGCGTTTGCTGCGAGCGGCTAATTGCTCTCTGGTCTCTTCGAGTGTTAAGTAATAGTTACCTAGAACCATGTCTTGCGAAGGAGTGACGATTGGACGGCCATCTTTGGGACCGAGAATATTGTTGCTCGCCAGCATGAGTTCAAGAGCTTCGTGCTGTGCGGATTTGCTCAGCGGAACGTGAACGGCCATCTGGTCGCCATCAAAGTCGGCGTTAAAGCCGGTGCAAACTAAAGGATGGAGGCGAATGGCGCGACCATCGACGAGCTTAGGCTGGAAAGCCTGAATGCCGAGGCGGTGCAACGTCGGGGCGCGGTTTAATAAAACTGGATGATCGCCGATAATCCGCTCTAAAACGTCATAGACGATTGGATCGTAACGATCGATGTATTTGCGGGCTTGGACGAGGCTGCTGACGTGTTTTTCTTTCATCAGGTGCGAGGCGATAAATGGCCTTAATAATTGCACAGCCATCTCGCGTGGTAATCCGCACTGATACATTTTTAAATCCGGGCCGACGGCGATGACGGAACGGCCGGAGTAGTCGACGCGCTTGCCGAGCAAGTTCTGACGAAAGCGGCCTTGTTTGCCTTTTAAGGAACTGGATAGCGATTTAAGCGGGCGGTTGCCGGCGCCGACGACCGGTTTGTTGCGACGGCCGTTATCGATGAGAGCGTCCACCGCTTCTTGCAGCATGCGCTTTTCGTTCATCAAGATAACGTAAGGTGAATTGAGATCGATCAATTTCTTCAAACGAGTGTTGCGCGTGATGACGCGACGATATAAATCATTGAGATCAGAGGCGGCGAAACGGCCACCGTCGAGTTGCAGCATCGGGCGGAGATCCGGAGGGATGACCGGCAGGACGTCAAGAACCATCCATTCCGGACGGTTTTCGGAATTGCGAAAGGCCTCGATGACTTCAAGGCGCTTGGAGAGTTTAATGCGGCTCTGAGCACTGCAATCTTTTAATTTGGCATTGATGATTTTGAATTCTTCATCGAGTTTGATTTCTTTTAGCAGGCGTTTAATCGCCGCCGCGCCTTCGCCAAATTCGGCGTTGGTATATTTGGAAATAAAGTCGGAAATCGTGAAGAAATCGAATGTTTCGGTCGGGTTTTGCATTCTTTCGATTAAGTCTACACTCTTTAGATAGTCGGCGCTTTCGGGATCCAAAGTCGGCTGGAACTCGCGAATGACGGCGACGAATTCCTGACGGGACGTCCGCTCGTCGAGGAACTGGCGATACATCAAAACCTTGCTGGTTCCGGGATCGAGGACGACGTGAGCGACGAAATAGTTAATCTCTTCGAGTTGCTTCGGAGGGATGTCGAGTATTAAGCCGATGCGGCTTGGAATGCCTTTGAGATACCAGATATGAGTGCACGGCGAGGCGAGCTCGATATGGCCCATTCTTTCGCGGCGCACTTCTTTGGAAATGACTTCGACACCACACTTTTCGCAAGTGATGCCTTGAAAGCGTTTTTTCTTATACTTGCCACAGTGGCATTCGAAATCTTTGCTCGGACCAAAAATCTTCTCGCAGAAAAGACCCTGGGCTTCGGGTTTCTGACTCCGATAGTTGATCGTTTCGGGTTTTAAGACTTCACCATGAGACCAGGTGCGAATCGTCTCAGGGGAGGCTAGTCCGACTTGGAGGGCGGCTAATTTAGTTACATCAAACATTGTTTCTGGCCTCCTTAATTAATTAACTCGTTGTAATCATCGCCTTGAGCGGGCGCGGTGTCACCGACACCATCGCGAGCCAAGGTGCGAATCGTCGAGTTAAATTTTCTTTCTTCGATTTGAATCTCTTTAGCAAGAGCATCCATATCGATCCTGTTGTTTTCGTTATCGAGCAATTTGACATCCATGCCGAGGGCTTGAAGCTCTTTGGTAAGAACTTTGAAGGCTTCGGGAATGCCTGGGCGGGGAATCGGATAGCCTTTGATAATCGCCTCGTATGTCTTGTTGCGACCGACGCGATCATCGGACTTGATAGTTAAGAGTTCTTGGAGAGTGTGAGCTGCGCCATAGGCTTCGAGAGCCCAAACTTCCATTTCGCCGAAGCGCTGACCACCATTTTGGGCCTTGCCTCCGAGCGGTTGTTGAGTGACGAGCGAACACGGTCCGGTTGAACGGGCGTGCAATTTGTCATCGACCATGTGGACGAGTTTAATCATATACATGACGCCGACGGAAATACGCTCATCGAAGCGCTCGCCGGTGCGACCATCGTAGAGGATCGTCTTGCCATCGGGGGCGATTTCAGCCTTCTTCATCAAATCGAAGATTTCTTCGTTGGTGATACCGTCAAAGACTGGTGTCGCCAATTTTAAGCCGAGTTTCTTGCAGGCTAGACCGAGGTGAATTTCAAGAATTTGTCCGATGTTCATACGGGATGGAACGCCGAGGGGATTGAGCATGATGTCAATGGGCGTGCCGTCAGGTAAGAACGGCATGTCTTCAACTGGCAAGATGCGCGAGATAACGCCTTTATTACCATGGCGTCCTGACATCTTATCTCCTTCGGAGATTTTACGTCTTTGGACGATGTAGACGCGAATGACTTCGTTAACTCCCGGTGGAAGCTCGTCGCCATTTTTGCGAGTAAAGATTTTAACATCGAGAACGATGCCGGCGCCACCGTGCGAAACGCGGAGCGACGTATCTTTTCCTTCTTTGGTTTTTTCTGAGAAGATAGCCATCAAAAGCTTCTCTTCAGGAGTTGGTTCAGTCAAGCCTTTCGGAGTGATTTTGCCAACGAGAATATCGCCTTCTTTAACTTCGGCACCGGGAACGACGATACCGCGCTCATCGAGGAAAGCCTTAGCTTCTTCGCTGATATTCGGCACATCGCGCGTGATTTCTTCGGCGCCAAGTTTTGTCTCGCGGCATTCACATTCGTATTTTTCAATATGAATTGAGGTGTAGGAATCGTCTTTGACGAGCCTTTCGGACATGATGACGGCGTCTTCATAGTTGTAACCATTCCAAGTCATGAAAGCGATCGTGACGTTTTGTCCGAGAGCGAGGTCGCCGTTATGCATGGCGGGTCCATCGGCGAGAATGTCGCCAGTCTTAACTTGCTGTCCGACTTTGACGATGGCGATTTGGTTGATGCAAGTCCCTTGGTTTGAACGGGCAAACTTCTGTAGTTGATATGTCTTGGTTTTCTTCTTGCTATCCTTGACGACGATTTTACGGCTGTCGACATAGGAGACGACGCCTTCGC
>CAYYIC010000012.1:0-14362 GCA_964471005.1 uncultured Staphylococcaceae bacterium
GTCTGGACCGTGTCTCAGTTCCAGTGTGGCCGATCACCCTCTCAGGTCGGCTACGCATCCTCGTCTTGGTGGGCTGTTATCTCACCAACTAACTAATGCGCCGCAGGTCCATCAATCAGCGAGGCTTTGAAGCCCCTTTTATGCTCCGAAGATGCCTTCGAAGCACGAATTCGGTATTAGCCAAAGTTTCCCTCGGTTATCCCCAACTGAAAGGCAGGTTACCTACGTGTTACTCACCCGTTCGCCACTAAGGTATTGCTACCTTCGTTCGACTTGCATGTATTAGGCACGCCGCCAGCGTTCATCCTGAGCCAGGATCAAACTCTCAAAAGTTTTTATCTAGTTCAAAATTATTTATCTGGTTTATTTGTATATTATTAAAATTGACGTTAATGTTGTTTGTACATCTGTTCAGTTTTCAAAGATCAGCTGCATACTATACGCTAGTATAGGCCCTCTCGGGTCAAATCGCATGCTTACATAATGTATCATCCATACTTATAAGGTGTCAAGAACAAAAACTTATTTTTTCCGTTTATTTACTTAGTAAGGTTAATTCCTTTGCCTGAATGGCACAACATTATCGATAGGCTAGATTGACTATTGCTCTTTTTTTAAAAAAGACCGGCAGTAACGCCGATCTTACTTAACAAAATAACTTGCGCTTACAGAGCCTTTTTCCAAAGGCCGTGGAGATTGCAGTATTCGTAGGCGGCGACTGCGACTTCGCCTTCAACTAAGCAGAAGGTGGCGACTGGGGCTTGTCCGGGGTTTAATTTTGTCCGGCGAATTCCGAGATTTGTCTCGAGATGAATCCACTGAATAAAGTGCTCAGGGAGCATCGGGTGGGTGACGGAACCGACTTTGACGACGACTTGGTGACCTTCGACATGGACGACGGGGACGTGTTTTTCAAGGGAGACGTTTTCTTGGGTATCAGCCTCGACTTCTTCCATCTCTTGTCCGCAGCAAATCATCGCCACGCCGCTATCGACGATCGACTCAACGAAATTACCGCAGATGGGGCACATAAAGAATTTTGACATTTTTGTTACCTCTTCTTTCTTAGATATATTTTATCTTGTTTTGGACGAGCATTGAATAGATTAAATAAAAATTGCTATCTTCTAGTTACGCGCGAGAGAATCATCGCTATGCGCATAAACATGTAGATGAAGTCAATGTAGATGGTAAAGGCGCAATATAGAGCTATGTTTTTACTTGTTTGACCTGATTCGCTGATGCGCTTTAGGCGCCAGACATCAAAAGCGGTGATGAGCATGATCGCTCCAAAAGAGGCAAAGGTCACAATCCAACCGAGCGAGTCACTGCCAATAAACCAATTTATCAAAGATAAGAAAATTGATCCGATTAGAAGTCCCATTCCGACAATTAATAGCCCTGAGAGGTTGACTTTGGAAAAGTAACCGACCGCCGCCATCATGCCAAAGACGAGGCATGTGAGGCCGAAAGTCATGCCGATGAGATACCAATCCATCGTCAGGGTCAAAGTTGAAAGCAAGATACCCATGGTAATTGTGTAGAGGGCGAAGGGGACAATTAAATTGCCACCCCGGCGAAAGACCCACAAGGTAATCCACAAGATGAGAATGAGTTGCATTAGCGACGCACCGATGATTAATCCGAGATAAGTGTTGCTAGCGATGTCGACGGGAATCAAACTTGTGAAAAGATATCCTGTCAAAAGGGCGATGGCGGCTGTAACTAAAAAGCCGATGGCGGCATAGGCAAACACCGTGCCGACAAATTTGCTGCCCGTCGTCACTTGTGAATCTGGTTGGTATGTCCGGTAGTTATTCAAGATGAAATCCTCCTAAATCATGTTGTTAATAAGTTCTTTAAAGGACTCGATATTGAGCGAAGCGCCACCGACTAAGGCTCCGTCGATATCGGCGGTCGAAAGATAAGTTTTGATATTGTCGGGTTTGACTGAGCCACCATAGAGGATGCGAATTTGTTCAGCTCCTTGGCCATACCTTTCGCGCAGTAGACCGCGGATGAAAGCACAGACATCCTGGGCGATTTCAGATGAGGCGTTTTTACCCGTTCCAATCGACCAAACGGGTTCGTAAGCGACGATAACTTTCGCGGCATTTTCGGCCGTAATTTCAGCAAAACCGGCACTAATTTGTTCTTTTATTACTTTTTTGGTCGCTTTATTTTCGAACTGCGCAAGCGTTTCTCCGACACAATAGACAGGGGTCATTTCGTTGGCTAATAAAGCCTTGATTTTAAGATTACATTTTTCGCTTGTCTCATTGTCGTAAGTCCGGCGTTCGGAGTGGCCGACGATAGCCCATGAAATATTAATTTCTTTAAGCATACCTATCGATACTTCGCCAGTAAATGCCCCTGAAGGTTGATAGTGGACATTTTGAGCGGCAACGATTAAATTCGGATTATATTTTTTGACGATGGAAAGGGAGAGATAAGTCGGGGCGACACCAATGTCGATGCCGTGAAGTTCGGCGACGGATGATAAGGCGAGTGACCCCAAAGCAAAAACCTTGGTTTCTTCGCGGGTCTTATTCATTTTCCAATTGCCGAGCAGGAGTTTTTTTCTCATTGCCATACCTACTTTAAGATATCGATGCCAGGCAGGTGTCCGTCATTTTCGATCATTTCAAGAGAAGCGCCACCCCCGGTGGAAACGTGGGAGAAAGCATCGGCAAAGCCAAATTCTTTGACGGCGGCCGCTGAATCGCCGCCACCGCAGACGGTAAAGGCATTTCTAAGCTTTGCGACGGCTTGGCAGATGGCGATCGTGCCGACCGCAAAATCCTTTTGTTCAAAAACGCCCATTGGGCCATTCCAAAAGACCATTTTAGCTTTGCTAATTTCTTGTTGATATAACGCTGCAGTCTTCGGGCCGATGTCCATGCCTTCCATGCCTTCAGGAATATTGGCATCATCGGTGACAATCTTCTTCGTCCAGCCTTCAAATTCATCGGTAGCAATTGAGTCAAGGGGCAGGATAATGCGGCCCTTTGCTTCTTCGTAGCACCTTTTAGCAAAAGCAAGTTGCTCGTCTTCGCATGGCGATTTGCCAATTGAACGGCCCAAGGCTTTGGCGAAGGTGTAAGCCATCGCTCCGCCGATGAGAATCTTGTCGCATTTTTTTAATAGAGCATCGATAACTTTAATTTTATCCGACACTTTAAAGCCACCGAGGATGGCGATATAGGGGCGATCACTTTCTTTAACATCGACGCAGCGTGTTAAGTTGCGAACTTCTTTTTCGACGAGATAGCCGATGGCGACGGGCTTTCCCTGAGCTTTGAGAATTTCCGGTATGCCGTAAGTCGAGGCGTGGGCGCGGTGCGCGCTTCCGAAAGCATCCATGACATAGACATCGATGTTTTCCGCCCATTTTTTGGCGAGTTCGGGATCATTTTTTTCTTCACCCTTTTCATAGCGGGTGTTTTCCATCAAAAGAACTTCCCCGGGTTCGATGACGCCGACAAAGAACTTGGCCTTTTCGCCAGTCGTTTCGGGGCAGAAAGCGATAGGGGCTTTAAGTATCTCGCCAAGGCGAGCGGCTACTGGTTTTAAACTATTTTTCTTTTTTTGCGCTTCGACGACTTCCGGAGCTTCCTTGTGTTGAATCTTTCCGAGGTGAGAAAGCAAGATGACTCTCGCGCCATGGGAGATGAGCATTTTAATCGTCGGAGCAGCTTGAACGATGCGGTTATCATCGCGGATTTCGCCATCCTTTAGAGGGACGTTAAAATCGACACGGACTAAAACGCGTTTGCCTCGAAGATCGCCTAATTGATCAATTGTGAGCATAAATATGCCTCCTTAAAAACAAAAAGGTGCCTTTGTTAAAGCACCTTTAGTTAACAACTTATTTTATTCCTAAAACTTTGGCCATCTCTTTGGCAATACGCATGTATTGGCAAGTATAGCTGTATTCGTTATCGTACCAAGCGACGACTTTGACGAACTGCTGGCCTTCAGGATTGGTGAAGACGGCCGTCTGAGTGGCATCGAAGATCGAGCCAGCGGTCGCACCGATGATATCGCTAGAGACGATTTCATCTTCGGTGTAGGCAAGGACGTCTTTAAGATATGTTTGGGAAGCTTCTTTCATCGCCGCATTAATTTCTTCGACGGTGACATCTTTATTAAGAAGAAGCGAGAGATCGACTAATGAACCATCGATGACGGGAACGCGGAGAGCACCACCTTGAAGGCGACCTTTGAGTTCGGGAATGACGAGGTTGATGGCTTTGGCGGCGCCAGTTGTCGTCGGAACGATGTTGGCGGCGGCAGCGCGACCGCGGCGGCTATTGCCTTTTTTGACGAGGTCGAGCGTCGTCTGGTCATTGGTGTAAGCGTGAACGGTTGTCATGTAACCGCCCTTGATGCCGAATTTATCGACGAGAACCTTAGCCACTGGGGCTAGGCAGTTGGTCGTGCATGACGCGCCGGAGATGACGGTCATATCTTTGGTTAGTTTGCCTTCGTTAACGCCGTAGACAAAGGTTGGGGTTTCTTTATCGGCGGGCGAGGAGATAACGACACCTTTAGCGCCACCTTCGAGAATGTGAACGGCGGCATCGACTTTGCCTTTGAAACGGCCGGTGCACTCTAAGACGAGATCAGCGCCGTAATCGGACCATTTGATGAGTTTGGGATCAGGCTGTCCGATGACCGGAATGGCTTTTCCTTTGTAAACGATAGCGTTTTTTTCGACATCAACGGTGATGTCATCGACGCCAAAGCGCTTATGCGCGGTGTCGTACTTAAGAAGATAGGCTAATGAAGCCGCATCAGCTAAGTCGTTGATGGCGACAACTTCGAATTCGCCGGTCTCATAGGCCCTACGAAAGGCGAGGCGGCCGATTCTTCCGAATCCATTTATAGCGATTTTGATTGACATATATATGTCCTCCTTTTTTTCTACCGCGTTTATTATATAAGAATTAAGCAGATTATTTAAGTAAAATTACTTTGTAAGCGTTTACGATTTTTATGCAGGCGACAGATAATGTTCATAAAACAATAGTTTTATACAAACGGAAACGAAGTAATTCCACGAAAAAGCGTTTCGAGATTGATTTCGAAGGCAAAGGCAATTTTTTCCAAAACTTTCAGCGATGGGTTGCGCCGACCGTTTTCTATATCAGAGAGATAGTTGCGATTTAAACTGGCACGAAAAGCCATTTCTTCTTGGTTCCATCCGCGAGCTTTGCGCAGAGTCGCAATCCTTTGCCCGAGTTGCAGGTTAGTTTTCATTTCCATCACCTCGATAGCGTCTAGCTAAGACTTGGAGGGCCCGAAACAGGTGATTAACGTTTGATTTGGTCACGACTTTTCCCATTTTCTGACTCATTAAATCAGCGAGTTCTTCCAAAGTCGCATCTTCGTTTTCAAGGCGAAGTTGGGCGAGGATGCGCTGCTTTTCATTGGCGAGATTTTTAACTCCGAGAATTTGGTCGATGGTTTTTAGATCTTTGATTTGACGGGTCGCCGAAGTCAGCGTCTTGGCATAATTCGCCGTGTCGAGATTTTGCAGGCGGTTACCGATATTAGCAAAATCGCGATCGATGCGAATATTTTCAAATTCGAGGCTCGACGCGGTGGCTCCCATCAAGATGAGGAAATCGGCAATCTGATCAGATTTCTTCAAATAGATAACAATCTGTTCGCGCCTTTTAATCGTTTTTGGACTAAAACCGCCACCCTTATATTTCGCGATGAGTTTCATAAACCACTTCGCGTAATTCTCATCGCTGAGCGAGATTTCGAAATGGTAATTGGAACTGCGTGGGCTATTGACGGATCCCCCGGCGAGAAAAGCTCCAGCTAGATAGCCGCCAATCATATCATCGTTAAAAACGATGTTCTTGGCGATCTTGCCTTCTAAAAAAGAGATTTCGAGATCCCCGAGAATATATTCAGCTTCTTGATCGATGATGATGTTGTAGGTGATGCGCTTTTTAAACTTCATCGTTTTTTCATAGGAGAAGTGAATGTTGATGCCATATATCTTCTGAATAATTTGGTAGACGAATTTGGCGATTTTGGCATTTTCCGTTTGTAAAAGAATCGCGACATGGCGATTCTTAATTTCGATGCGGCCATTGACCTTTATAAAGGCCGAGACGAGGGCGCGAAGCCGCTCTTCGGTAAAAGGTTTGGTGACGATCTCTTCTTTGACTTTGCGGGTAAACGATATCGTCGGTCTCACTTTTTGTATTTTCCGATGTCGCGATGAAGGCAGAGCGTCCGATAGTTGGCGGCGTATTTTTCCGCCAAATAATTAGCGATGACGACCGAGCGGTGCTGACCACCGCTACAACCGATGCCGATGACGAAGAAATTACGATCCTCAGCGCGCACTTTTGCTAGATAGTAGTCGAGATATTTTTCAATATTTACAATCAGCTCTTTGGCCTCTTCATCCTCGAGGATAAATTTTTTGACCGGCTCATCAAGACCAGTCATATCTTTTAACTCACTAATCCAATAAGGATTAGGAACGATACGGGTATCAAAGATCATCTCGACATCGTTCGGAATGCCGTGCTTGAAACCAAAAGAGATGAAGTTGACAGTCAAATTACCGCTTTCCATACCTTGGATATTAGTAAAGATAAACTTGCGGAGTTCGGTCGCCGTTTTACCGGTTGTATCGACATACATATCGACGTCTTTTTTTAAAACATCCATGATTTTACGATCGCGTTCGAGGGAGTCGGCAAGCGAGAGGCCGTGGGCTTGGGCGGGATGAATGTGGCGGGTGAGGCGAAAGCGCGTCAAGAGTTCGGCTTCCGAAGCATCAAGGGCTAAAAAGGTGACGCGGAAATTGGTGTTTTTGCGAGCGGCTTGCGCGGCTTTAAGAGCCTCGTCAATAGCCATGACGACAACGGTTCGCCGATAGCGAATGGGGTCATTCTCAAATGCTTTATATAACTTGTTAATAACCAAAAAAGGGACATTTTCAACAATGTAATAGTCCATTTCTTCAAATGTCCGGACGGCGGTTGATTTTCCGGCGCCGGAGACACCGGTCAAGATAATTAAATCAATCATAAAAATACCTTTATATTAGATATAATAACACACAAGGTTACAAAAAATACGCAAACAACACGTCTTTTATTGTTTTTTTATGTTAACAAAATGCCTAAAGGCGAGAAAATCAGCAAGGATAATCACCTTTTTGTTTTGATGTAGCGAATCGCGCTCGTCGCGGCAATGCAGCCATCACCGGCGGCGGTCACTAATTGACGGAGTTTTTTATCCGTCGTGTCGCCGGCGGCTAAAAGGCCTGGAATATTTGTTTCCATATCTTTATTGACGACGAGGTAGCCGTTGCGCGTCTCGACTTTGAGATTAGCAAGAAATTCCGTCAAGGTCTTTTGCCCGATGTAAGGGAAAACGGCACTGACTTTAATTTCTCGCTCATCGTGTGTATCTAAATTCATCACGCTGATACTATCGACATGCTCTTGACCCTTAATGGCGACGACATCGGTTCTGTCGATCAACTGAATGTTATTCCTCGCTAAAGCGAAAGGCAGTTTTTCAGATTCGATTTCTTTGGCGCTTACACGGCTGATCAAAAAGACGGTTTTGGCAATTCCGGAAAGATAAATAGCTTCTTCAAGGGCGGTATCGAGATAGCCAACCACCGCGACTTCTTTATGGCGGTAGAGAGGTCCATCGCACGTCGCACAATAAGAAACGCCGCGATTTAATAATTCTTTTTCTCCAGAGATGCCAAGTTGTTTTTCAATTGTCCCCGTCGCGATAATGACTACTTTAGCGCGAATCATATGCTCTTCGGTTTGCACTAAAAAAATATTATCTTCTTGCTTGGTAACATTAATGACATTGCCATACTCGAGTTCGATGCCGTTTTTATCAGCTTGTTCCATCAATTTATATGCGAACTCAGGACCGCTGATAGTTTCAAAACCCGGATAATTATATATTTCACCTAGTTTAGCCAGTTTGCCGCCAAAGACATTGCGGTCGATGGCCATGACGCTTAAATTACTCCGCTTGGCATAAAGACCGGCCGTAATTCCGGCGATGCCCCCGCCGATAATTGCTACATCAATGTGCTTTTCCATTATCCATTACCTCAAAAAATTCATTAAATGAATCAAGTAAATATTCTGGTTTCATATCGCTAGGTAAGTCACGGGGCGTCCACGTCACGATGGCCACATCAACTCCGGCATTTTTCGCGGTTAGATAGTCGGTGGCGGTATCGCCGATATACAAGACATCGCGTTTATCGGTGATGCCTAAATGCTTCATGGCTTGAAATATTCCTTCAGGGTTAGGTTTGGTTTCTCTAACATCATCATGCGTGATGAGTATGTCAAACGCGCCTTCTAGGTCGATTAGTTTCAAAGTATATTCGGATGGATAGCGATGCTTTGATGTGACGATGCCGGTTTTAATGCTTTGAGTGCGCAATTGTTCGACGAGTTTTCGAACATTGGGAAAGGCTTTGACGTGCTTGTCGTAGTTAGGAAGGGAGAGGCGATTAAATTCGTTAAAAACGAAATCCTTAGATAAATTCGGAAATTCTCGCGCCAGAGTGCGAACTATGGGAGGGCCGGAAAAAGTCAGCATATAATCAATCGTCGGCATGTAGTCGGGGCGATAGAGGCGATACATCTCAATAAAAGTCGCGACGAGCATGCCGTCGGTATCAGCGATCGTACCATCCATATCAAAAAGCACGAGTTTATACATCGCTTTTCACACCGTGTCGTATGTACGAGGCTCCAAGTTATTTTTCTTGCGAAGGTAGTCATAGACATGAAAGGCGATGATTCCGAGAACACCTGCCCCGATGAGGAGAAAGGAAGAAATCCAAGACTGCCCATATTCAAATTCGGCGGAGCGAAGGGGCTCCATAATCGCCCGTGTCGCACCATACCAGATGAGATAGCTCATGGACAAATCGCCGAGGGAAAGCCACTTGCGGAGGCCTTTGCCGACACCATAAGTAATGATGAAATAGCCGGCGAGATTCGTTACTGATTCGATTAAAAATAGGGGCACGTAAATATTGCCAGAAGCAGCTTGCCCATCAGTCGAACTAAAAGCCATATTGTTGGCGATGATAGAAGGCAGGAAACGCCACGAAGAAGCCGCAACTTCGAGCCCGTGAACTTCAAGGTTAAAGAAGTTGCCCCAACGGCCGATGGCTTGGGCGATTAAAATAGCTGGAACGATGACATCCATCGCCCACCGGATATTGACGTATTTACGGCGCGCCAACACAAAAGTGACACCGGCGATAATGCCAAGAATCGCTCCTCCCATAATTGCCAAACCACCATCCCATACTTTTAAGACGGCCAGAAAATCGTCGGCGTATGTATCGAATTCCAAAACATAGCAATACCAGAGACGGGCGCCGACTAAGCCGGCGGGAAAGGCGATGTAAAATGTCGAATCGAGGATGCCGTGCCGTTTGAATTTTTTGAAAAAGAAATGATCGCTCACAAAATAGACGATGACCGCACCGCTGACGATTAAGATGCCATAGAAGGCGACCGCATACTCGGCGGTGTGATCGGAGGGAGCGATGAAACCTTCGCTAAGAGAGATACGATTGACCAAAGGATAAGTCAGATGATTGGCGATTCCTTCGGTGGCCAAGGCGAGAAAAATGATGATGACCGGAATTGAAACATACATGACAATTTTGGCTATTTTTACAATTTGCGACTCGAGTGTCGGCTTGTAAAAAACCAAGCCAAAAGCGGCATAAAGAGATGACAGGCCAAGCGCCAAGACAAAACTTCCGATGAGGGCTAAGGCGTATTCACCGCCGCTGAGGTTCCAGCCGTTAGCAAGAATTAATCCCAGCATCGCAACGAATGCGAACAAGCCGGCACCGGCTATCGATGCTCCCATTTTAATGAAGTCCAACTTCGATAAATTCAATTGCTTTTCGCTCTTGACGATTTTTTTAAGAGTTAGATGCAAGAAAACGAAGGCGGCAAGAACGAGAATTAGACCAATGTAAACAAGAAATTCCATAATTTTTTATCTGTTTGAAAGAATAACATGCAATGTGTTATTCAACAACTCAATTAATCTTTCCTTTCAAGATGTGCGCTAGATAGTATCCGGTATAAGAATTGGGGCAGGCTGCTATTTCTTCAGGGGTTCCCTCAGCGATAATTCGCCCTCCAGCATCGCCACCATCTTTTCCGATGTCGATGATATGATCGGCGACTTTGATGACATCGAGGTTGTGTTCGATGACTAAAACGGTGTCGCCGTCATCGACGATTTTTTGCAAGACAGAAATGAGTCGTTTGACATCATCGGTATGTAGCCCCGTCGTCGGTTCATCAAGGATATATAAGGTTTTGCCAGTCGGTCGGCGCTGCAATTCGAAAGCCAACTTGACGCGTTGGGCTTCGCCGCCGCTTAAAGTCGTGGCTTGCTGACCGAGTTTGATATAGCCGAGTCCGACATCAAAAAGGGTCTGTAATTTGCGCCGTATCTTCGGTCGATTTTCAAAAAATGACAGCGAGTCTTCGACGGTCATCTCTAAGACTTCGTATATATTTTTGCCCTTATAAGTAACTTGTAAAGTCTCTTCGTTGTAACGCTTGCCATTACAAGAATCGCAGCGGACATATACATCTGGTAAAAAGTTCATCGGTATTCGTGTGACGCCAGCTCCTTGGCAGTTTTCGCATCTTCCCCCGATGACATTAAAGGAGAAACGGCCTTTGTCAAAGCCTCGAGCGCGAGCTTCAATCGTCTCCGCAAATAAGGAGCGAATATCATCAAATACTTTGGTGTAAGTCGCCGGATTGCTACGCGGGGTTCGCCCGATCGGCTCTTGTGAGACGTTGACGACTTTGTCGATGTTTTCTAATCCGAAGATATCGTCGTGTTCACCGGGAAAATTGTCGGCGCCAGTGAGACGCTTTTCTATCGCACGATGCAGTGTTTGTGAGACGAGCGAGGATTTTCCACTGCCAGAAACACCAGTTACGGCGATAAACTTTCCTAAAGGAAAATCAACGGTAATGCTTTTTAAATTATTGCACCTTGCCCCTTTGACGGTTACAAAACGGCCGTTACCTTTTCGTCTTGTCGCCGGTATTGCAATCGTTTTGCGGCCGGCGAGATAATCTCCGGTCACCGACCCTTTATTGTCCATGATGTCTTGAAGACTGCCCTGCGCGACGATAAAGCCGCCGTGAATGCCGGCGCCAGGGCCGATATCGACGATATAATCAGCCGAGCGAATCGTCTCTTCGTCGTGCTCGACAACAATTAGTGAGTTGCCTAAATCACGCATCGATTTCAGCGTGGCTAATAGTTTGGCGTTGTCTTTTTGATGGAGGCCGATGCTCGGTTCATCAAGAACGTACAAGACGCCCGAGAGCCGGCTGCCGATTTGTGTGGCTAAGCGAATTCTCTGCGCTTCACCGCCGCTTAAGGTCATCGACATCCGCGACAGTGTTAAATAATCGAGTCCGACGTCGCTTAAAAATTGCGTGCGATTGCGAATTTCTTTGATGACGAGTTGGCCAATTTCTTTTTCGGTGGGAGTCAACACCACATCTAGTTCATCGATAAATTTGAGCAAAAGTTTAATGGGGAGAGTCGTCACTTCGTAAATATTCAGTTTGTTGATGCGCACGGCGAGAACTTGGCCGTTAAGACGCGCGCCATGGCATTCGGTGCATTCGCTATCCCGCATGTAAATCTCGTAGTAGTCCCGCATCATCGAACTGGCCGTTTCTAAATAGAGGCGGTCGATTTTGGTCTTGATTCCTTCAATATATCCAGAGCGGTGGTTTTTATTGCCACTCACTGAGGTAATCACATATTTAAAAGGCTTGTCGCTGCCAAAGAAGACGATTTTTTTCTGATATTCGCTGAGGTTTTTAAAAGGTATATCTAAATCAATTTTGTATTGTTCGCACAAATATTTGAATTCTTGCCAATCGATGTTTTTGCTGTAAACAACATTTTTATAGTAGCGTATCGCACCTTGCATGATTGACAAATTATCGTTTGGTACCAATAGATCAAAAGCCGCTTCGCGGTTGATGCCAAGACCTTTGCATTTTGGACAATAGCCAAGTGGGGCGTTGAATGAAAAGAGGCGAGGCTCGAGTTTTGGCACCGAAAAACCACAATATTTGCAGCTGTGATGCTGGCTGAGAAGTCTCTCTTCTTTATCGGTCAATAAGATTACATAGCCATGCGACCAATCAAGAGCTAGTTCAATAGCATCAAAAATCCGCGTCCGACTATCGTTCTTGACGATTAATCGATCAATGACAATATCGATATTGTGACGCTTATTTTTTTCTAGTTCGGGAACTTCGTCAATTCTTAATAAAGTGCCGTCGACGCGGAGCCTCTCAAAACCTTGCTGACGAATCTTGGCCAAAGTCTCAGCCTGCGTTCCTTTTTCGTTCCGCACGATAGGAGATAGAATTTGTAGCCTTGTGTCACCTTCGAAAGCAAGGGCGACATCGACCATTTTGGAAGGGGAGAAGGAGACGATTGGTTCGTGGTGAATCGGGCAATAAGGAATGCCGATGCGAGCATAGAGCAAACGCAAATAGTCATAGATTTCAGTGACGGTGCCGACTGTCGAACGAGGGTTGTGCGAGGTCGTTTTTTGATCGATCGAAATGGCCGGTGATAAACCTTCGATCGAATCGACATCCGGCTTATCGACATTACCCAAGAACTGCCGCGCGTAACTCGATAAACTTTCGACGTAGCGGCGTTGACCCTCGCTATAAATAGTGTCAAAGGCTAAGGTTGTCTTGCCACTTCCGGAAAGACCGGTAAAAACCACAAGGGCGTTTTTAGGGATTTCTAAATCGATGTTTTTCAGGTTATTCTCCCGAGCGCCTTTTATAAAGATAGTTTTTCGTTCCATGTCTTACCTCAAAATAATATTTTACCATCTATTGTATTCCCTTACTAATAAGACACAGAAAAATACATCAAATTTTTCCTAGAAAAACAAGCTACTATTGTTATGGCAAAAAGAAAAATTTAGATTATAATATTATTGCTTTACATGGCGGGACGTAGCGCAGCTTGGTAGCGCACTACCTTGGGGTGGTAGGGGTCGAGGGTTCAAATCCCTTCGTTCCGACCATTTTTTTATGCAATAAGTGAGCAAAAAACCCGACAAATCACGTGATTTATCGGGTTTTTGCATGCTTTTTGTGATTAGCAATTAAAGTCCGAACTTCTTGATCTTCTCCCAACGCTTTTTGGCATCTTCGGCCGATTTGGCAAGGAGAGCCTCGGCGTGTTCAGGGTTGACATTAGGAAGTTGTGAGAAACGCGTTTCGTTCATCACAAAGTCTCTGAACTTACTAAAATCGGGTTCCTTGCAGTCGAGGGTGAGGGCCGGAAGGCCTTTTTCTTCATTGCGCGGATCGAAGCGGAAAGTCGTGAAGTAGCCGCATTCCACCGCCGCTTTTTCGGTGCGAATCGAATTGGTCATGCCACCCTTGATACCATGATTGACGCATGGCGAGTAGGCGATGATGAGCGATGGTCCGTCATAGCTCTCAGCTTCTTTGAGAGCTTGAATGGCTTTCATGGCGTTGGCGCCTAGCGCAATCTGGGCGACATAGACGTGGCCGTATGTCATAGCTTGCAAAGCAAGGTTTTTCTTTGAGACGGATTTGCCGCTGGCCGTGAATTTGGCGATCGATCCGACTTGTGAGGACTTCGATGATTGACCGCCGGTGTTTGAATACACTTCGGTATCGAGGACGAGAACATTGACGTCATCGTTATTGGCCAAGACGTGATCTAAGCCGCCGTAGCCGATATCGTAAGCCCATCCGTCGCCGCCGACGATCCACACTGATTTATCGACGAGATCACGCTCGTGGTCGAGGAGGCGCTTGACGCCGTTATCCTTACTGGCTTTGACGAGGCGGACGAGTTCAGGAACAATTTTGCGAGCCTCGTCTCTATTTTTGATGTTTTCAAGATATTTGCGAGCGGTATCTTTGAGTTCTTCTTCGACTGACTCGTTTGCGAGAGCTTCGTCGAGAATGCGTGATATCAAACTTAGTTTGTAATCGGTGGCTAATCTCATGCCAAAACCGAACTCAGCGTTATCTTCAAATAAGGAGTTGGCCCAAGCCACACCTTCGCCGTTAGCGTCTTTGACAAATGGCGTAAGAGGAGTTGAACCGCAGTAGATTGAGGTGCAGCCTGTCGCATTAGCGATGAGCATATCGCGGCCGAAGAGTTGTGAGGCCAAGCGGTAATAAGGCGTTTCGCCGCAGCCGGCACAAGCGCCAGAAACTTCCATGTAAGGCATTAAGAAGCCGACGCCTTTGAC
>CAYYIC010000013.1:0-6807 GCA_964471005.1 uncultured Staphylococcaceae bacterium
TGAGATTAAGAGCTAGATTAGCCCCTTTGCCCACGTTTATTTCCAAACCGTCAAAGCCTTCGCTGAAGTCGACGATAAGCTCTTGTTTTTGGCAGTCGGCAAGAATGATTTTCCGGATGTTATTTGCCATCCCGAATCGCCTCTTTAGTGGCGCATACGCCAATCGACACCGCGCTCATGGCCGGTTCTTCTTTTTCGATATCGATACCCAGTTCGGTTTTAATCCACTCATATCCTTTAGTATCTATTTTTTGAATGATTTCCGGTCCGCCTTCGACCGCGATTTTTCCGTTTACCATAACGATGGTGCGATTTAAATTAATCATGTTGTATAAGCGCGCATAGTGTGAGACGACCAAAAAGCCGCGCCCTTTTTCTTGTTCTTCGCGAATGGCGCTGGCGACGACAGTCATCGCATCGATGTCGAGCCCGGAATCAATTTCGTCAAGCAAGGCAAAACGCGGTTCCAAAAGAATCATCTGCAAGATTTCGTTGCGCTTTTTTTCGCCGCCCGAAAAGCCGACGTTTAACGAGCGGTTGGCCATCTCAAAGGGAATGCCCATCTTTTTATATGTCGAATCGAGCAAACGGTAAAATTGAAATAATGATAGAGGTTTAACTCGCCGTGCGTTGATGGAGGCTCTGAGAAAATCGGCATTGACGACACCGGACACTTCGCTTGGATACTGCATGCCTAAAAAGAGGCCGGCTTTCGAGCGTTCGTCGACCGACATAGTTAAGACATCCTGATCGTTAAGAAGAATTTGCCCGCTGGTGATTTGATAACGGGGATTGCCCATTATCGCCTGCAAGAGAGTTGACTTGCCGTGTCCGTTGGGGCCGAGCAAAGCAACCGTCTCACCGCTTCTGGCAGTAAGGCTCACACCTTTGAGTATTTCTTTGTCTTCCACGTTAACGTGGAGATCGACTATTTTAAGAACATCCATGCTATCATCTCCTAAAATCTCTCATATTGTATATTAATCAATATACATATTCAAACAGAACGATAAGAACTTGCCTTTTGAAAGACTGGCGATAAAAGCTTTTCGGATTTAAAAAATCCAAAAAAAGGAAAGATTATTTTTTAAAGAGAAACAGCTGATATTGATAAATTGCTTGTTGTATTAATAATATTAATGTAATAGAATATTCGTGCTATGTTCAGGCTTAGGAGGGAAACAACTACTTATGAGAAAAAGTAAGATTACGCTCGGAATAGTAGCTGGATTACTCAGTACCTTTGCTTTAGCTGCTTGTGACGGCCCAACATTTTCCGGTGACGGATATGTTTTAACGTATACGGGCGCTAATAGCCAAGAGTATCACTACACCGCTGAAGAATTGTTTGATTCATATTTACAAACAACTAGCGGTGCATCGTCGCTCTTTGACTCGGTCTATAAAGTTCTTGTTCGCAACTACTTTATCACCGACGATACGGAGGGCGGAGGTATTGACACTTATCCAGATATTAAGAAAGGTGCCGACAACGACGTCGCAGGCGTCAAGTCAAAAGCGGAATCAGCCGCTGACGATAACGGTACAAAATATGATGACGAGTTCAAGAAGCAACTCGACACTTATGTCGTCAAAGACGAAGATGAGCTTTGGGAGCATTTTGCTTATCAAAGAATGACGACTGAATTCGAAGATCAATTCTATGAAAGAAACATCGATTTCATTCGCGATGCGAAAAAAGAAGCTGTTGATAACGATTTGAAATTCAGCGGTTATCTTGAAAAGATGACTCCTTATCACGTCCGCCACATCCTCGTCAAAGTGAGTGCCAGCGCCAATGCTCTCTACAATTCGGAAATTACCGAAGCAGAGGCTAAAAAGCTCGCCAACGTCGGTGAAAACTTAGCTCTCGGCGTCGAGACCTTTGGCTCGCTTGCTCAACTTTATTCTGAAGATACCGGCTCAGCCCAAAAATTCGGCGATCTCGGCATCATGTCGAAGAGCACATCTTTTATTAACGAATTCAAATTAGGCGTCTACGCCTATGAAGCAATTAATAACAGCACGACTTTGTCGGAAGCTAAAGAAGGACTCGGCATCACCGATGAGATGAGCACCGACTACGTAAACGCCACCGGCTCAAATAAAATCGGCACGATACCTTACGAAGCTTTCAAGAGGCTCGACGAGTACTCCGATGTCACAAAGGATGCCGACTTTTTTGAAGTCAACGACAACGATGCCTATTATTATCCACGCAATGTTCTCTTTAATAAATATTTTAACCGCCATGACATCTCGGTCATCACGCCGAATTCATTGCCTCTTATCCCCGGCACAATCGTCGGTGACAAGATTCAAGACGAAAATTTCGTCGGCACTTTTAACGCCACCTATAACGCCATGTCCGGATTTAAACATGTTTCTGGACTCGAACTCGACGTCAACGGCGATGGTCATAAAGATGCCAACGATAAAGTCTTGACGACCAAAGACGGCAAAGTTGTCCTAGCCGTCCGCGGTGGCACAAGTGGAGATTCCGGCTATCAAGGTTTCCATTTCATCGTCGTGGAAAGAAGCGCTTTTGACAATACGACCAACAATGTCTCTTTAAGCAATTACTACACGACCAAATATCCCAGCCAAAAAGATTATCCAACTTACACCTCAGCAGATCCTGAATATGTTGAAGGCACAGACAACTACAAGCCGACCTATGTCAATTTCCTCGACCAGCAAATCAAGGATTACAAGAGCCGCGCTGAATCAGTTGAAGGCGAAATCAAAGGCTTCGATGCAAATCTTAAATATTTCATTTATGAAAAACTATTGACGAGCACTAATGCTGAAACTGGCAAACCTTACATCAAATTTGGAGCGCCGATTACTTATGTTAATAGCCATGGCGAAAACACCACAATCGACCTCGAGTCTGCCATCGAAACGTGGATTAATGCCACGCGCAACGAGGCCGACTACAATACGAGAGTCGCTTGGCAAGATACGTGGGATAATTATGTTGAATTCCTCGAACAGCAAAACGCCTTGCGCACATCAAGCAAATTATTGAGCGAGACATGCGCAATTGAATACGAAAAATCCGAAGGTGCGAAAACGCCTGCATTATGGGCTAAGGGAGGAGCGTGCAACAATGGCAAATAACAAAAAAGGATTATTCCTTACACTCGTTGCCGCTTCAGCATTTGTCTTAACTTCATGCAATGAAGTGACTGCTCTGCCAAGATTCTACGAAGACCCCGTTATCGTCAACAACGATGGTACAAAGACCGATGTTTATCAAAACATTATGTCGCTTATCTATGACGCCTTAACCAGCTCATCGGATAATCCCAAAAAGGTTCTCGATGAGATGATGTATGTCATCGCTGTCGATCAACTCGGCTCCTTTGCTGAGGTCGAAGAATTGGCAGCAAAAGACGAAAATGCCGCTGAAGTTCGCGCTTTCATCGATGCTCACGCGAATGTCTATCGCGATGAAAATGACATCGAAAGCGAAAAGGTTACTAACGAATTTGCTCGTCTTGTCCACTTCAAAAATACGATGGATTATCGCATCAAAGAAGTCTTCCATGATGCCGCGACCGGTGGATCTTATTCTAAACGCAGCGTGTTCGATGAAGAAAAATACGCCGTCAGCTTAGCTGGCGACCTCTATGACATCGAAGGCGTGTTCGATGATGCGACTGTTTGGTACAAAGACAAATTAATCAAACCCGATGTCAAAGTCGAAAAAATCGTCAATTATGTCCACATCGATCGCTATCAAGACTACATCACTCGTGGAATTCTTCCTCGTCTATATCGCGAAAAGCTCGTCGAACAATTCCTCTACGACACGAACTATTCTTCTCTCGGTCGCACTTATGCCCGCGAAGTCGAATATATTAAAATCGTTAACAACGCCGCCTATCCAAGCGCTGCCAAATCATTGATCAATGCCTTTGTTGATAAATACATACTCGATGTCAACGCCGCCGATGAAGTTGACTTCGAAGTATTAGCGAACGCCTGGAGGGGCATTGACCTTTCTGCCGATGCCGTCGCTTTATTGGAAACAGCTTTCCCACTCGCCAGCGTGCCGGTAACCGATGCTGATGTTCTCGAACAACTCGACGAATCGGCAAGTTATTATCCACAAACCCAATTTGGTTCAATCGCTAAGGATTATCTAAAGATTACCGACGATCGCTTCACTAACGACACGGGTATCGAAGCCGATTTTACGAATAGCAACGCCTACACCAAGCAAGTCGGTTTGACGATTAAATCCGATTCCTTAAGACTCGAAGACTACACCAATGACGGCTGGTATGTCAAAAGCGGCGGTCTCAGCGAGCTTCCTGAAGCTATTCGCTCGCGCTTATTTAACATCAACGTCGCCAACGAAGTCGATGACATCGAGGCGGAAGATGCCACTCATAATTATGAGTCCGGTCAATACGTCCGCAATCTGCGCGGCGAGTACTATCTGACACCGACGACATCCGAACAAGGCACCGATGTCCGCAAAGATAACTTTGTTATCTATGACATATCGAGTTCCACCTATTACATCATCAAAGTCAAAGAAGCTGTCTCAACTTCCAAGCTTTCGCGCTCGAGCGACAATAGCTATCCAACTTTGGATCGCGAAGATATCGCCAAAGAAGTCACGCACGTCTTGTCGGCGAAGGACTCATACATCAACAACGCTTATGAATCGTATATCAAACTCTACAGCGTGATGTATCACGACACCACTATCTACGATTACTTCAAGGAACAATTCCCTGATTTATTCGATGATAAAAATTGATAGCTAGTCGCGACAAAACTATAATATAAGGAGGATGGAGACGTCCTCCTTTCTTCTATTCTTGGAGGTAGATTTATGAATGATCTCGATTGTATCTTTTGCAAAATAATCCGTGGCGAGATTGCCGCCACAAAAATTTATGAAGATGACGAGGTGCTGGCTTTTCTTGATATCTCACAAGTGACGCCCGGCCACGCTCTTGTCATACCAAAGCGCCATTATCCAAATTATGTTACGACGCCAAAGACGATCATGCACAAGGTCATGGATGTCGCCCAGCGCGTCGCCCAAGCCGATATTACGATGCTCGGGGCTAAAGGGGTCAATATTCTCACCAATATCAACAAAGAGGCCGGACAGGTCGTCATGCACTTCCACGTCCATGTCGTTCCGCGCTACATCGCCGATGAAGGCTTTCAGATCACCATGCTTAAGAATCGCCGCCTCGCTGAATTAAACCTCCCAACCTTGGCAACCGAAATTAAAAAAGGTCTGTAATTCGACCTTCATTTAAAAATTTAAGCAAGGTTTTATCCTTGCTTTTTTAATTATTGAATCGATTGATAAAGGCAACGACGTCTTCCTCGTTTAGCGGGCGACTGAAATAATAACCTTGAGCGCGGTCGCATCCATATGATACGAGATAATCTTTTTGTATTTTCGTCTCGACGCCTTCAGCGACGACCGTGTAACGTAACTTTTGACCGAGCGAAACGATGTCTTTGGTAATGGCTTCATCGATATTGATAAGTTCAATTCCGTCCATAAAAGCCTTATCGATTTTGATGCTGTTAATGTTGACGGCAAGAAGGCGGTAAAGCGAGGAAAAACCAGTGCCGAAATCATCGATAGCCACACGCACGCCACGTTTAATAAGCCTTCCTAAAATCGCATTTATCTCCTGGTAGTTGGATGCAAAAACCGATTCAGTCAGTTCGATCCAGATCTTTTCAGGTTTCACGCCTACCTCTTTGATAATATCGCTGAATTTGCTGGCAAAATGCTCTTCGAGCAGTTGAATAGCCGAAATATTAATCGAAACCGACATATCTTCGTAGCCTAAGTTGTGAATTTTCTTTAAGAAGTCGAGTGACTTGCGAACGATCATCTCCCCGAGTGGGATAATGAGTTTTGTGCGTTCCATCAAAGGGATAAATGAAAGCGGAGGAACGATGCCAAGCGTCTTGCTATCGAGTCTTACTAAGGCTTCAAAACCGCACACTTTGTTGGCTTTCAAATCGATGATCGGCTGATATTGGAGGAAGAGCCTTTCCGTTTTTATGCCGTTGGCGATCTCCGTCAATTCTTTTTGGATTTGCTTATCGCGGTTAATCTCATTTTCCATCTCGATATCAAAGAAAACATAATGGATGGGCTTTTCGTCATTGATATGAGCTTTCTCGCTGGCGAGAAGCAAATTTTTAAGAATCGTGTCGACTTGATGGGGTTTGCTCGTCGGGGAAAGTTCGTAAATGCCGACACCACAAGTGATGCGCTCCATGGTGATAATCGGTTCAACGATTTCGCTAATTCGCTGATAAAGAGTTAATAAATCTTCTTTGCTTTGATAATTTTTGATATAAAAAGTCAGGCGGTTCTCGTGAGTTAAAAAGAGCTTACAATTATCGCATGTAATCTTTTTAAAATCTTCGGCAATCTTTTTCATCATCTCCTGCGAATAGTGATATCCATGAATGGGAGTTAAGGATTGTACGGTGTTGAGATTAACCACGAGCAAAGCTCTTTTTTTATTGGATTTGTGTTTTAATTCTTCTTCTAATAAATGCTCTAGGTAATTGCGATTCAATAACTCCGTCCATTCGTTGTAGTCATTTTTGTGCTGCAAGGTTTCTTCCATTTGCTTTTGCGCCGAAATATCGATGACGATGCCTTCGAGGGCTTCGACGTTTCCGTCTTTGTCCAAAATCGGTTCGCCTAATTCATAAACCCATTTATATTGGCCACTTTTGGTGATGATTTGATATGATTCGCGAAACTTAGTCTTACTTTTTATCACTCTTTTCCATTTT
>CAYYIC010000013.1:6907-14132 GCA_964471005.1 uncultured Staphylococcaceae bacterium
ATTATTTAGTAAGGATGAGGGTATGACTCCGACCCGTTTCTTAGAGATTATCGATGATCGTATGTACATCGATAAACAATCGACAAAAGCGGTCTAGTTTTCGATCAATAATCGTCTTGTTTATATAATATATCGGTTTTTATTTTATCTTCGGCTTATAAAACGAACGATCATCCATCGCATAAAGACGTGCGGTAAATTCGCCTTCTACCGTCTGATCATAAGCCTTGTCAAGAATCATCATCTTAGCGTCTAAATCATCGATGACGCTAAGCAGGTAAGCTTCGCGAGTTAAGGGCAAGACCGGTGATCCATATTCATATTTACCATGATGAGAAAGAACCATGTGCGAAAGAAGGGTTGCTGCTTCGCTCGTGATATTGAGCTCTTTGACGGCTTTTTGAATTTCGGCATGAGTGATTGAGATGTGACCTAATAATTTTCCATCTAAGGTGTATTTAGGTATAATCGGACCGCTCAATTCAAGAGTCTTGCCGAGGTCGTGAAGAAGAATGCCGGCGATTAACATGTCGCGATCAACGCTCGGATAGAGCTTGGCAAGGGCCTCGCCAAGATCGGCCATCTGCATCGTGTGATGGATGAGGCCAGAAGCAAACTCGTGATGATTGCGGACCGCCGCTGGAAAAGTAATAAAACTCTTGTAGAACTTATTAACTAAGGTCTTCGTCAGCAAAGAAATATCGCCATCTTTAAGAGATTTTACATAGTAATCGAGGCGCTTTTCTAATTCCTCAAGCGGGATGGGCGATGACATCGTAAAGCGCGTCGCGTCGAATTCGTTATCTGCAACTTTGCTGATGGAGCGAATTTTTACTTGCAAGTTATCGCGGTAGTTAAGGACATCGCCGTCAATCAAGACGACGTTTCCGGCCGTAAGAAGCATGGCATCTTCTTCGCTTAAGTCCCATTTTTTAGCTTCGATCGTCCCCGTCTTATCCTGCAAGGTGACATTCATATAGGCCAGTCCATTGTTGGTGATGCCTTTATTGGCATTAATGACAAGTAGCGGCCCGCGAAGTAAATCGCTCTCTTGTAAATCTTTAATCCATTTCATGATTTTTTTCCTCCGTTATAATCATTATTATATCTTGATATCGATAGCCTTTAGCGAGTAGATAGCTCATCACCTTTTGGCGATTTTTGCCGATGCCTTTCCGCTTAACGGAATCATAATCTTTTCTCAAGGCCGATAACTCGTTTTGCTCGTCGCCCTTTTTGATCTTGTCCAATAGCTTGATGGCGATGCTTGATGAATAGCCTAACCTGAGCAGCGAATCATGAATGCGTTTTTTTCTTTGAACATAATTGTATCGCGCGAACTTAACTTCGAGATTAGGAAGCATTCTCTTGGCTCGATCTTCTTCATCTTGAAGGCGAAATTCGAGGCCTTTGACTAAGTGCTGAGGGACTCCTTTATCATAGAGTCCTTGAATAATTCGCCCTTGGCCGTAGCCTTTGGTTTTGGCATATTCGAGATAATCATTTGCAAATTGCCGATCATCGATAAGGCCGCTCTTGCTCAAGATATCGATAATTTTATCGATTTGTGTTGTATTCGCGCCTTTTGCTTTCAATTTGGCGATTAGCGTTTTCTTAGTCGGATGACCTTTGGTAACCGATAGCAAAGCGCTTTTGAGCAGTTTATCGATTTCGTCTCGCGTTTTGATTTTTTGTAGTTCTTCTTCATCTAATATCTTTCCGACATAAAGACGAAATTCTGTATATGTATCGGGGCTGATTTTTATTTCTTCGCTCGGCAAAACAATCGTAACTTTGGTTTTACCTATTTTGATTTTTAAAATCTCATTACCACTTTTTTCGAATCGCACGGCGGTACACCTTTATGATATTTTGATAAAAAGTCTCGATCGAATATGGTTCGATGCCATCTTTGGCTTTTTTGACGATCGCTTTGGCTTTGGCTTTTGAAAGGGCGAGGACCTGTTCAAAGACGCGGGGGAAATCGTCGGGTCCCTGATAGAAGAAGCCCGTTTCGCCATCGTTGATGACACCGATTAAGTTCGTGTCATAGCGAGTGATGACCATCAGGTCAGACGCCATCGACTCCATAAAGGTTAAGCCCTGTGTTTCGCTAAGCGACGCGCATAAAAAATAGTCGCCAAGATGATAGTAATATTGAACTTCGTCAGGCAAGACGCGACCGACAAATGTCGTGGCGTGAGAGATGCCTAATTCCTCAGCGAGGAGCTTTAATTCTTCAAGCGCCGGACCACCGCCGACGACGAGCAATTGCGTTTTGTAACGCGGTTTCGCCTTTAAAAATGATGCGTAAGATTTAAGGCAGACATCGATGCTTTTCTCTTTGGCAACTCGCCCCAAGACCAAGAGGGTGATGACACTTGGATCAGGGCGATATTTTTTCATAAGACTTTCGAGTTTTTTGGCATCGATATTAGCCATAGAAAACTTCGAAAAATCAGTCCCTGTCGGCACGATATGAATATAGTTATCGACGCCGATGTAACGCATATAATCTTTCGTTTTCACGCTGGGAATGACAAACTCGTCAACGCTGGAAATGATCGTTTTTGTAAAAGTTCGCACCGCGCTTTTGGCGGCGCGGTCAAAGTAGCCTTTTGTCGCATAATGAGTATAATCTTCATACATAGTATGATAAGTATAAACCTTGGGGAGTTTTAGCAACATGGTGACAATGTGTCCAAATGCTCCGATTCCGGCATCGGTTTGAATATGTACGACATCGGGTTGAAAGGCACGGATAATTTTCATGGCTTTGGAATTGTAAATCCACGACAAGCGGTATCCGTAGAGCTTTTTTAGTTCCGCGCCGGGAATGCGGAGAATGCCATCGATGTAGGTCACTTCTTTACTAGTCGAATTCGTCGTGATAACCAATACTTGATGACCGTGGCTAACCAGGGTGTTAAAAAGTGATCGCGTCGAAGTCGCAACCCCGTTAATTTCGGGTGGATATGTGTCAGAAAAGAGGGCGATATTCATAATCTTATTATCACTTAATTTCGATGCTATCCCAAGGTTCGTCGCTCTTCTTTTTCACAACTGGTTTTTTATCCTTGGGTTTAGACGCTTTTTTAACAGCCAGGTTTTTCTCTTTGCTCGGCTTCTTCTTTCCGGAAGGGAGCATCGCTTCTTCGCTGAGAGCTTCCTCGATCTCATCCGTCATTTTTTCGTGTGTTAGCACTTTACTAAGAGTGCGGAGTTTTTGCTGCACTTCGCGACGAGAAAGACGCGCCGTCTCATATAAGGTATCAGCGCTACGCTTTCTTTCTTCAAAAGTTTGAAGTTGCAAATCGATAAAGGTTTGACGATTAGCTCTTTCGAGGTGTTCTTTCGGCGATGAGCGATAGAAGGCCGTCACCAAACCGGCGAAGAGAACGACGATATGGAAGGTGGCAGTTCGCCAGATAATCTGAGCGGCAACCGTATTGGCATACGTATCAAAAAAGCCTTTATAAATAACGAGGAAGAAATATTCGCTGACGCCGGCCGAACCCGGAAGGGGAATGAGACCGGTAATCATCTGATGATAGCTTGAAAGGAAAATGGAATCCCAAAAGCCCTTAAATGAAATGGCGCCAGTCACCGTCTCGTTATAGGCATCAAGGGCGATACCGGCGAGCCATGGAATACAATATTTGCTCACTAATGATATGGCAAAGAGAAGCATAATGAGGATTGTTACGGGGATGTTTGATTGAAGACGTCGCAACTCAATTTTGAAGTTTTCGACCTGAATTCGCAGTGATTCTCTTAGTTTATCGGGGTTTTTAATGATTTTGAGGCGGCCGAGGAAACCAATACCGTAATGCATGATCAAATTATGGAATTTGTGCGAGTAAGACATTAGAACCAAAAGCATGATGACCGATAAATTAATTGCAAATCCAAAAATCGTAAAAACGATAACAGGAATCTCTTTGATTGAGAGGCTTCCAAGTTCGATCGTAAAGTTTTCCATACTTGACAGAAGATCCCATTTAATTAAGACGGCAACCGCACCTAAAACAACCAATACAATTTGATATAAAATGAAGGACATGACCATGATGGAGGCGCCGTTTGAGGGTTCGACACCTTGTTTGCGCATCGTGTAGACTTGCATGATTTGACCGCCAGAGGCGGAAGGGGTGACGGCATTAAAAAAGGCGCCGACCATCGAAGTGGCTAACCCTTGATGATATTTGTAACGACGTGTATATAGCCTCGCAAAAACAAAAACGATCAACCCATCAACGAGATAACTAAAGACGACCATGGCCATGATCAAGAGCAAAATTCTCCAATTGCTCGTGCGAAGAGCCAGGGCCGTATCGGCAAAGTTATCTTTTAAAGATAAAAAGATGGCTATGCCAGTGACGAGGATGACAAGAAAAAGATAGATTAGATAGCGGTTTTTACCAGCTTTTTTCTTTTCGTTAATCGGGGGCTCGAGTTTAATTTCTTCCATACGCTGATAACATTGGTCATTTTAGCACAAATGGCTCTTTTTTCGTATTCATAATACGACAATCGAAATGATAATGAGAAGAAAAGGAAGAGAAAACGGTCGTGATGTGCTCAACCATTAAAGTATAAGAAGAAAGACGCCGACAAGTTGCAAACCCGTCCCCAGCAAAACAAAGAGATGGAAGACGCCATGCATCCATTTTAGTTTGTGACCGATGGCGTAGAAGATGACACCGATGGTATAGGCGATACCGCCAAATAAGATAAATAACATAATCTCTGGAGAAATTAATGACATAGCTGGAAAGAAAATGACGATGAACCATCCCATGACAACATAGAGGATGACGGTAATAATCGATGTGGCTTTGCCGTTAAGGTGAAAAACATTCATGATCGTGCCAATCAATAGTCCACAAATCTGAACGATCATAATTGTCAGCCCATAATTTGTGCCCCCAAAAGCGAAGGCGCATATCGGCGCGTAGGTTCCTACTATCAAGAAATAGATGGTATTGTGATCGAATAATCGAAAGAGTTTTTTCCAAAGGCTTTTTGGTGATAAGGCATGATAGATGGTTGATGTCGCATAAAGGAAGATCATCGATGATGCAAAAAGGATTAACGAGAGTATTTGCCATACATCAAAATCACGCATAAATGCCAAGGCGATAAAAGCACCAAGGGAGATGAAGCCAATAATGATGCCTATCCCATGTGTGACGAAATTCAAACGCTCCTCATTTTTTGAATATTTGGGGAGAGGTTGTAACTCGAGGTTTTCTTTGATTTCGGCGACGGTCATTTTTTCTTTTCCTTTACGTCATCACTATACATACAAATAAAGATTGCACAAACCTACTATTAAATGCCTTTAAAAGAGAGAAAAAATGTTCGAAGTAGATTTCGTTTTTTAACTCTCCCGCCAGTAGAAAATGAGATGATAACGATGATGTGATATAGCAATTATTGAAATTAAAACATTAAAGAGGTGATAAGGGGATATAAAAAAATAAATAATCCCGAAATGCTATTCGAGATTTGATGTGTGTACTGTGTGATGCTAACTATTTTTATTACAAATCAGCACCCTTTATAAAATTCGGCACCCCTTAAAACAATAAATGAATTTATTGTAAAGGCGCTCATGTAACACGACATTCAGCATTTCGAGTGGTTAAAAAATCGATTGCTTATATCTATTTTTTTATATAGACTACATTTTTACCAGTTCCAACGGATGTGACTAAATCATCCGTTATTAATTTGTTCAGCAACTCGACAGCTTTTGTTTTATTAACCTTGAGAATACTTTCAACATCTTGTCGAGTTATCTCAACTTTTATATCCAATAAGTTCAGTACTCTTGTTTCTTCATTCATGTCAATATCATTAAATAGAATATTTGGTAGGATGACTTTTATGAATGTGTCTTTAATAACAAAGGCAGGCTTTTTATCGTAGCCGAAATAGGCGTCATTCATTCTTCTTATACCAGTTCCAAACTTTTCAATAATGCCTAAGGTATACAGTACCTGAGAGATGATTGTATTTCTTGGAATTGATAGATTATCCTTTAAATAATTCTCTTTTGTGACACCATGAGGAAGTCCGCCTGGAGATATAATCTCTATTCTATTGTTGTACATTTCAATTTTAATGTTTGACGAAACTAAATAATTTCTATGTGCAATAGCGTTGGCTATTGCTTCCCTATAGGCTTCATAGGGTATTGGCTGCTTTTTTATCCTTTGCATACCTTCAACTTTTTCAATTTCCGAATAATGTTTTATAAACATTTCTAAAGCGCCATCATATTGAGATAGAATAGATTTTCCAGCAATAATTCTTCTGTCAATGAATTCGGAAATCGAATGACCAAAACGTACCATATCGATCCCAAAATTCATATTTTTATTTGTGTCAGCAATCAATTGAGCTGCAATGTTAAATTTATTGTTTGTGAATAACCCCAAAGTTATTAGAATATCTTTATTAAAGTTGGAAACTGGTCTAACCTCATTAAGTTTCTTTTCTAAAACAGTGAACTGAAAATCGTCTTCATCAATTTCTAATTGATCATATGAAATGTTTTTGCCTTTTAAGGATAATTCTAATAAGGATGATTGGTCAACAGGAATCGTAGATGTATCATTTCTTTGATACGCAACCCCTTTATACATATACGGTTTATTCATTCCCGGATAAACGGTAATTTCCAATATATTCTTTTCCTCAATACTTAGGACTTTTATATCATATCGAGGTCTTGGCGTAATTAAACCATTTATCTTGTTTTCGATTTTCAGTTTAAGACTTACATAATCTACTACATTAATTAGTTCTTTGTTGGCTTCATCAACGCCTATAACAATTTGGCCGCCATCGTAATTAGCAAAAGCTGAAATAGTCTTTAAGATGGTGTCGGTATATTCTCTTTTTAATTCTTTTTGTCTAGTCTCACTAAAAGTTATACTCATGTTCATCCGTCCTTTCATTTAGATTGTAGCATCTCGATTACTTAATATAAACGATAATTTTTTATTCGTTCGCAAAAACGGTCGATAAAGTTTTATTCGTTCGCATAAACGGTCGACAAACTTATTTATATACTGGCGTGATATGTATAAAAAAGGCTCTCTAGTTATTGTTTGGATATCATATACCCTCTCTCTAACTTTTGAAAGCCGTCCATTTTTCTGTCTTTAACGTACTGTAGTAATCCCTATTTATTTTTTGCTACAAATAATTCCTA
>CAYYIC010000014.1:0-13946 GCA_964471005.1 uncultured Staphylococcaceae bacterium
GCCCATTATATATAGATACTGTTTCTTGAATATGTTAAAATACATATTCGATGTTTAATATTAGATAAGTGAGGTAAATTTCGTGGAAGCAATGAAAAAAATACTCGAAGCCGAACAACTAGCAACAAGTCTTGTCTCAGAAGCGCGCGCCTACAAAATTGAGCTCATTAAACAAGCAAATAAAAATGCCGAAGAAGAGGCTTCCGCGGTATTAAGTAAGGCAGAATCTACAGCCGCTAAATACGAGGAAGAAACCAATATTCAAACTTTCGAAATCAGAGAAATAATGTCTCGTGAAATAAAGGCCATCGAACAACAAATTGAAAGGCAAATCGCGACCAAAAAGACACCGTTGATTAAGCAGTTAATTAAAGAGGTATCAGGCAGTGATCGTTCCCGTTAAGAAAGCCCGTGTCTTCGTTCTCGAAGAGCACAAGGAGGAATTAGTTCGCGCTTTGCAAAAAGCCGCCCTTTTAATGATTGTTCCGAACTCTTCTTCGCCTGCGGATGTGACTTCAGAAACAGCCCTTCTGCAAAGAATAAATAAGGCTCTTAGCGAGTTGAATCGATACGGCAAGAAAAAATCCTTTTTCCAACATCGCGAAGTAACTTATGAAGAATTTATGGCCGAAGATGATCAGCAGGCTCATTTACTCGCTAGCGTCGAACGCGATAGCGAAGCCCTTTCCAACCTTTCTTCACACATTAAAAAGAATGAAGAGCTATATCAAAAGTATTTGCCTTTTCGCGGCATTGATATTCGCGTAGAGGATTTTAAAAAGGCAGCCTACAGTCGCTACCATGTCGGCCACATTCAGGAAGAAAGTTTAGCAAAATTAGAAGCTTACCTTACTGAGAAAGAAATACCCTATCAAACCCTTTCTTCCACGACTTATGGACCCGCGCTTTTATTCGCCTCATTTTTTGAAGATGATGAGACGATTCTCAGCGAAGTCAGCAAACGTTCTTTTGCCGAAGTAGATTGGCCGGACATCGATATTTCGATAGCGGAATATGTCAGCGATCTCGAAATTGATTTGGCAAAAAGCAAAAAGCAAATTGCTGACTTGGAGAACAACCTCAAAGAATTGGCAAAGGATAAAGGCCCACTGGAATTGATGTATGATCGCCTTCAAGCTAAGATCGATCGGACAACTATTAGTTTTGGCAAGACAGAGCGCTCTTTCTATCTCGATGGTTGGGTTCGCGCCGATCAAGTTGAACAACTCAATCAGGTTGTTAAAAATGTCACGAGTGATTTTGACATTGAGTATAGCGAACCGACCGATGCTGACCTGCCTCCGACGGCGATTAAAAATAATAAGTTTGTCACTCAATTTGAAACGATTACCAACATGTTTTCAGTTCCAAATCACAAGGAGATTGACCCTAACCCAGCCGTTGCCATCTGGTATTGGATTATCTTTGGCATCATGATGGGCGACATCGGTTATGGAATCGCGATGTTAGTAATTTTCGGACTAGCTATTTGGCTGTTAAAGCCAAAAGGTACTTTAAAGAATTTGATTAGCGTCTTCTTTTATTCTGGAATAACCTCGATAATTTCCGGAGTTTTGTTTGGCAGTTTTTTCGGCGCATCTTTTGATTTAGGAGCCCTCGTCGGCAGCATTTTTTCTCAAGAGTGGACGACTATCATTTTAAATCCTGTGACCGATCCCCTCATCATGCTCGGCTTCTCACTCGTTTTCGGAGTTTTACATATTTTAAACGGACTAGGTTTCAAATTTGCTTTGCTAGTTAAGCGCAAAGATTATGTGGGTGCGATTGCCGATGCATTAAGTTGGATATTTATTCTCGTCGGTCTAATCTTCGTCGGCGCTCAAATGCTGATATGGACCTCAGCGCAATTTCTTGTTTATATGGGTCTTGGTTTTTCTGGCACAGGCGCTTTGCTTTTGCTCTTTTTGGCCGGTCGCAAGAGCAAGAATATCTTCGGCAAAGTGTTTGGCGGTCTCGGGGCAATTTACAGTTCAACTGGCTATGTGAGCGACATCTTATCGTATTCGCGAATTTTAGCTCTGAGCCTATCTTCGGCCGTCATCGCTTCGACGATGAACCTCCTCGCTGGCATGATTCAAGGAAGCGTGGTCGGTTTCATTTTTTCTATCTTGGTTTATTTAGCCGGTCACATTTTCAACTTCGTAATGAGCATGCTCTCGGCTTATGTCCACGACGGACGCCTACAATATATCGAATTTTTTGGCAAGTTTTATGAGGGCGGTGGATACTTATTTGAGCCCTTTAGCATCCGTTTAAAACAAATCAACGAAATCTCGGATTTACGAGAAGAAAGGAGATAGAATCATGACTTATGGATTAGTTCTATCAATTATCGGTGCAGCTTTAGCTGCAGGACTGGCAGGCATCGGATCGGCCATCGGCGTTTCAATCGCAGGCCGCGCCGGCAATGGCGTCTTGGCGGAGAAACCCAATTTATTCGGTAGTATCTTAGTCTTGCAAGCGCTGCCGGGCACGCAAGGAATTTACGGATTTCTCGTGGCGGTCTTAATTATGCAAAAAGTTGGCCTTCTAGGCGGAACGGCTATTCAACTTGGCGAATGGCAAGGCTGGGCACTATTAGGTGCCGCTCTTCCTATTGGCCTCGTCGGATTGCTCTCTGGCATCGCACAAGGTAAGGTAGCTGCCACTTCGATTTTGATGACTGGCAAACGTCCGGAAATGGCAACTCGCGGTATCACGATGACCGCCTTAGTTGAAACTTATGCCATTCTCGCCTTGCTCGTCAGCATTCTCATGTACGCTTCCGTCGCCGTTTAGGAGCGAGAACATGTCAATCTACGAGAAGATTATTAAAAAAGGGCAAACCGAGAGCGACTTAATTCGCAAGGAAGCGGAACTCGAGGCTAAAACCATCGAGCACAAGATTGTTTCGAAAGCGGAAAAAGCAGCCATTCTTTTGCTAAGCAAAGCTGAAGAGGCTAAGCATGTCGCCGTCGCAAGAGCAAAAGCCCTTAGCGAACTCGAAAAGAAACAAGCGATTTCGGCCTTAAAAAATCAAGCTATCGATGAGATTTTTGATGCTGTGCTCATGCATTTTAAATCCTTGGAAGGAGTCGACTTACTATCTTTTGTGCGAATGCAAATTTTAAGCGAAGAACTCAAAGGAAATATCAATATGCGCGTTAATACACGCGATTACGAGCGCTATCTCAAAGCTTTATCAACGCACAAAAAAAGCAAAACCGTTGAACTCGATATCTTAAATAAATCTCTTGGCGGCGAATATCGCTTATTTTTAGAAGACCTTTCTTCAAATGAAGAAGAAGGTTTTGTCTTAGTTGGTGATACTTATGATTTGAATTTCAGCGTCAAGCCGCTTCTTGAGCGCCTTCGCAAGCAAAAAGAAAAAGAACTGTTTGCAAATCTATTTAACGAAGAAGGGAAATGATGAGCGATTACACTTTCGCTAGCGCTTTGCTCAGCACGAAGACCGCAAGCCTTCTAAACAAGGTTCAATTTCGTGAATTACGGAATACCGACGACAGCGGGTTTGTTTTAAAACTGCAATCGTTCGGATACGGCTTAGGAGAGCAAAACAAAACTGTCGAAATCATTCTCGAGAGCGAAGTGTTGAAATTAAAAGCCGAGCTGATGGAAATCATGCCGCATGATGATCTGCCATCATTCTTTTTTACGAAATTCGATTTGACCAACATTCGCGCTTTTTATAAAAAGAAACTATTTAAAGCTGAAGCTGGACCTTTTGAAGAGGCCGGTTTCTTAAGCGAAAAAGAATTATCTAAAGCCATTTTCAATGATGATTATTATGGACTTAGAGAGCCTTTTAAACAGCTGATCTCTGAAGCTAACAATCACCCTTTTGAAAATAGCCAATCGCTAGTCAACTTCTTGGAGCATTCGTTTCAAAGATTACTTGGTGAATTAGTTATTAACCGCGGTGATCCATCTTTGGTAAAATATTTTGTAATTTCGACTGACATCAATAATCTTCTGACCCTTTTAAGGGTGGGTAAGCTAAAAATCCCCAGCGATCGAATAAAAATTAATCTTTTAGATCATGGTTCAATCACAGCGGATGATTTAGCCAAACTAGCAAACGCGCCAAAACGCGATGTTATCGCTAGGTATGCCACCCTTTATCTAACGCGTTTTAGCGAGCCGCTCGAATCTTTTTATGAAGATGGCAATTTTACACTTCTTGAACATGCTCTGATGAAATATTTACTCGATGAGCTGGCTATTGACGCCGTCGATATCAAAGCGAGCGCGTCGACGATCATCTATGTTATGCGCAAGCAAATTGAAATACTTGACATTCGCCGCCTCTATCTTGACCGCGCCGCTAACTTAATGGTTGAAACATTATGAGTAAACACATCGTGGCTATAGCTAAAACCCATAACGTCTTTCTTTTTCGAAGCCTCGGTTTTGAGACATACGTCATTAATGACGAGCAGCAGATAAAAATAGTGATGGATGAAGTCACTTTGAGCGCACAGATCATCATTATCGATGAGGTCATGCAAACATCGATTGAGGAATATCGCAGGCGATTGAGCGCTAAGGCATTCCCTATCATCATCGCTCTGCCCATCGATCATGATGCGAGCGGTCAAGGATTAGAAAAAATTCGCGGCGATGTCGAAAAAGCAATTGGCCTCAAACTATTCTAGCAAAGGAGTCAACATGGAAAAAATTGGAACGATTACGAAAGTTGCTGGACCCCTCGTCGTAGCTTCGGGCATGGAAAATGTCCAAGTTTATGACGTCGTCCGCGTCTCACATAAGAAATTGATAGGCGAAGTCATCGAACTCCGCGGTGATTTAGCTTCTATTCAAGTTTATGAAGAAACGGCTGGAATCGGTCCTGGTGAACCGGTTTTCTATACGAATCAACCTCTTTCCGCAGAATTGGGACCAGGTTTAATCGAATCAATTTTTGACGGCATTCAACGGCCGCTGACAAATATATATGAGATTCACGGACCCCATATCCCCCTCGGAATTGATCTTCCTCGCCTCAACCGCGAGAAAGAATGGGATTTTGTTCCTGTTATTGATTTAAACAAACAAGTTAGCGGCGGTGTTATTTTAGGCACCGTTCAAGAAACACCTGTCGTCTTACATAAAATTATGGTTCCGCCTCATGTTTTTGGAAAACTAATCTGGCTTCATAAAGGTAAGGCAAAAGTTACCGATGTCATTGCTAAAATTGTCGATAAAGACGGAAAAACAATTGATCTGACGATGATACAATATTGGCCTGTTCGCAAGAAAAGACCGTATCTAAACAAACTCGCTCCGAACAAAATAATGGTTACCGGTCAGCGTGTCATCGACGCCTTATTTCCGGTTTCAATTGGGGGAATCGCTGCCATTCCCGGTCCTTTTGGTTCTGGTAAGACCGTCGTTCAACATCAGTTAGCAAAATGGGCAGACGCTGATATCATCGTCTATGTCGGCTGTGGTGAACGCGGTAATGAAATGACTGATGTTCTGATGGAATTCCCTCGTTTAAAAGATCCGCGAACCGGTGAATCGCTCATGAAGCGGACAGTTTTAATTGCCAATACATCAAATATGCCAGTCGCGGCGCGCGAAGCATCGATATATACCGGTATTACCATCGCTGAATACTATCGCGACATGGGCTATAAAGTCGCAATTATGGCCGACTCGACGTCGCGCTGGGCTGAGGCGCTTCGCGAGATGTCTTCGCGCCTTGAAGAAATGCCCGGCGAAGAAGGTTATCCGGCTTATTTATCGAGCCGCCTCGCTGAATTTTATGAACGAGCTGGTTATGTCGCTTGCCTCGGCGATAAAAATCGCGAAGGAGCAGTCACTGCCATCGGAGCGGTTTCGCCACCTGGGGGCGATACTTCTGAACCAGTTTCGCAAGCCACCCTTCGCATCGTCAAAGTCTTCTGGGGACTTTCCGCGCAACTCGCTTATCGCCGTCACTTTCCCGCCATCGACTGGATTAAGAGTTACAGCCTCTATGAAGATGTGATACATCTAGATATCGACGCCCATTATCATAAGGATTGGAGCAAGATGATTCGCCGCGTGCAAATTCTGCTTCAAGAAGAGGCTTCCCTGCAAGAAATTGTGCGCCTGGTCGGCATCGATTCACTTTCCAAACAAGACCGCGTTAAGCTGTTAGCTTCGCAGATGATTCGCGAAGACTTCTTGCATCAAAACGCTTATCATGAAATTGATACCTATGCCTCAATTAATAAACAACACTCGATGCTTATAACGATTTTACACTGGTATGATTTGGCGAATACGGCTCTCGAGAACCGCAAGTCTTTCAGCGAAATTGAGAGGATGAAAACGCCTGAACGGATTGGCAGAATAAAATATGTCAGCGAAGCAGACGTAAATGATGAATGTATAAACATTCAACAAGCGATGGAAAAGGAATTTACCTCGCTTAGAGAGGAGTGATCATGGCCATTAAACAATACAAGACAATCAAAGAAGTAGTCGGGCCTTTGATGCTCGTCGAAAAAGTCCGAGATGTCAAATATGATGAACTCGTGGAAATTAAACTCGCCAATGGCGAAACTCGCTTGGGAAAAGTTTTGGAAATCAATGAAGATAAAGCTCTCGTTCAACTATTTGAGTCGAGCCAAGGCATGAAAATCGACGATGCCAAAACCACCTTTCTAGGACACGGCATCGAAATGGGACTGTCACCGGACATTTTAGGCCGCGTTTTTGACGGATTGGGACGCCCTATTGACAATCGAGGATCAGTCGTCGCCGACACTCGGCTAAACATCAATGGCTCAGCCCTCAATCCCGTCGCCCGCGATTATCCCTCTGAATTTATTCAAACTGGCATTTCCGCAATTGACGGTTTAAACACCTTAGTCCGCGGTCAAAAATTGCCGATCTTCTCCGGCTCAGGATTACCGCATTCGAAGCTGGCGGCTCAGATTGCAAGGCAATCCCGCGTCTTAGGAAAAGATGAAAAATTCGCCGTTGTTTTTGCCGCCATTGGCATTACTTTTGAAGAAGCTGATTTCTTTATCGAAGATTTTCGTAAGTCAGGCGCGATTGAAAGAACTGTCATGTTTGTCAATCTCGCTAACGATCCCGCCATCGAACGCATCGCTACCCCACGCATGGCAATTACGGCTGCCGAATACTTAGCTTATCAACTAAACATGCACGTTTTAGTCATCTTGACCGACATTACGAACTACGCCGAAGCTCTCCGCGAAATTTCATCGGCGCGCAAAGAAGTGCCCGGACGCCGTGGCTATCCCGGATATCTATATACTGACCTAGCCTCCTTATTTGAGCGCGCAGGACGGATTAAAGGCCTTTCTGGCTCTATTACTCAACTGCCGATTCTCACGATGCCGGAAGACGATAAAACACATCCGATTCCCGATTTGACCGGCTACATTACCGAAGGTCAAATCATTCTTTCTAGAAGCTTGTTTATGAAAGGTATTTTACCGCCCATCGATGTCTTGCCGTCACTATCGCGTTTAAAAGATAAAGGCATCGGCGAAGGCAAGACGCGCGGCGACCATGCCGACACGATGAATCAACTCTTCGCTTCATATGCTCGCGGCAAGGAAGCCAAGGAATTATCGACTGTTTTAGGAGAGAGTGCTTTATCAGATATCGACAAATTATATGCGCGATTTGCCGAGAATTTTGAAGAAAAGTACATCTCGCAGGGCTTTTCGACAAATCGCACTATTCAGGAGACTTTGGATATCGGCTGGGAGCTTTTACGAATCTTTCCGACCTCCGAACTAAAGCGTATAAGCGATAAGAATATCGCCGAATTTTACGAAAGAGGCGAATAGCGGTGGCAATTGGGCAAATCAACCCGACAAGGATGGAGCTTACTAAGCTCAAGAATCAGCTTGCCATCACGCGCCGCGGCCATCATCTTTTAAAGGATAAGCAAGACGAGTTAATTCGCCAATTTATGGGAATCGTCTATGAGGCCAAAGACTTGCGAACCGAGGTCGAAACGATGATAGGCAAAGCCCTTTCGCAATTCAAAAAAGGGCGGGCAAAGATAAGGGAAGCAGAATTGTATGAGATGACAGCGCTTTCGGCTTTTGAATGGACTCTCAGCACGAGCAAGTCGATGACGATGAGTGTCGAGTCACCGCATTTGTGCTTTGATATTAAAGAAAATTTTGAGCCTCCATATGCCCTCAGTTCTACGCCCCAAGAATTCGATGATGCCATCATGGCCGGACGCGATTTTTTGCCGAAACTCATCAAACTTGTCGAATTAGAAAAAACGACGGAGTTATTCGCTCAAGAAATAGAGAAGACGAGGCGGCGTGTCAATGCTATTGAACACATTATGATTCCTGAACAAATGGCCTTAATCAAGGACATTAAAACAAAGTTGGCCGACCAAGAGATGGCCGGGACGATTCGCGTCATGAAATCAAAAGAAATGATTATTAATAAAGCTCGTAATAAACAAAAATAAAAAGTGGAGCAAGATATGAAAAAAATAACGAAGGATGAATTGATAACACTTTCCAAAAGAAGCAAGTATACAAATAAATATGACTATGGTCATGTGCTTATTTTCGGTGGTAGCATCGGCTTTTTTGGAGCGCCAGCCCTCAGCGCTTTATCAGCGTATCGCACAGGCTCTGGCCTCGTCTCAATCGCCCTTGAAGAAGATGATTATGCATTTTACGTCAATTTAAATCCGGAAGTTATGGTCAAGCGCTATATCGATATCGAAGAAGTTGAAAAGATGCTGGAAAACAAAGATGCGGTCTTATTCGGACCGGGTCTTGCTGATAACCTGATGAATGAACGGATTCTCAAACTCCTCCTCAGAAAAAATATTCCGCTTGTCGTTGATGCCACCGGACTTACGATTTTAAAAAGAGTCGGACTAGATAAGCGTCTTGATCATGTCGTTCTTACACCGCACATGGGCGAAGCGCGAAGACTGCTCGACAGTCAGGAACCGCAAAAAGAGGTTACAACTCTGACATCGCTCGGCGCGACCGTCGTGTTAAAAGACGCCGTCACAACTATCTATTCAAAACAATTTGAAGGTCAACTAGACTATGGTCATCCAGGCATGGCAAAAGCCGGCGCTGGAGATGTGTTGGCCGGTATTATCACAAGCCTCCTCGGACAAAAATATTCTCTTTTGGACGCCTCTCTTTATGGTGTCTATCTCCATCAGATAGCTGGTCAAATTGCCGTTGAAAAACGTGGTGAACATAGCCTCATTGCTTCTGATATCATCGACGCCATCGGGTCTGCGCTTAAAAGAAGCGGAAAATAATTGTTCGCATTAATCATGCTATTTGAGTTTCCTTTTGAATTTTTGTAGTATAATAGGAAAAGCTTCAGGACAGGGTGCGATTCCCAACCGGCGGTAAACCCCGCGAACCTACGGGTAGATCTAGTTCAATTCTAGAGGCGACAGTACAGTCTGGATGAGAGAAGTATCTCATTTTGGTCCTGAACGAGGGACCTTTTTATATATGGGAGCTGCTGTTGTTGGAATATTACTCATCTGGTCATTTCTTCTGATTGTCGTTCTTCGAGAAGGAAAGTTTTTTCGCTTTCAAAAAATCGATCTCATTCGCTTTATGAGCCGCGTCGCCATCTTTGGCGCGTTATCAGCCATTCTTTACATTGTGCCGTTTTTAAAATTTCCATTACCTTTCTTTCCTTCTTTTCTTGAATTTCACTTTGACGAAATTCCCCTCTTCATCGCCGGATTTGCTTATGGACCCTTCAGCGCCTTCTGCGCAATAATAGTTAAAACTATTATCAAATTACCATTTACGTCGACTTTGACAGTCGGCGAATGGGCCGACTTAATCTATAGCACAGCCTTTGTTGTCCCCGCTGCAATCATCTATCAAAAAAGGCGCAATATCAAAGGAGTAATCCTTGGATTTATCATTGGTTTTCTCGTTCAAATAGTGACGAGCCTCGTGTTTAATGTCTATATTATGATTCCCTTTTACATGTTCGTGATGGGATTTCCCGAAGTCGCCATTTTGGCGATGGCCCAAGTTGCTAATCCCGCCGTTACAAACATCGGGTGGTCACTTGGCTTTTTAGCTATCGTTCCATTCAATGTCATAAAAAATGCAATGGTGATAATCTTGACTTTTCTCGTCTACAAAAGCATTCATCGCTTCATGGCGCAATTTGAACAAAAAAGGCTACCCGAGTAGGTAGCCTTTTTATTAAATTAACTGCAATTAGTCTTCGACGATAATTGCTCCGGTAGGGCAATCATTTGCAACTTCGACTTCAACGCCTTCAGCCGGTTGAGTATGGACGTGGGCTTTGCCTTCGTCATCAAACTCAAATACTTCTGGCATCACCGACACACAGAGACCACATCCAATGCAAGCATCGCGGTCAATTCTAACTTTTTTCGCCATTTTTATAAGTGTCCTCCAACAACGAAAATTATAATATTTTGTGATCTTTTATGCAAGGTTTATCAAATTACTCTATAAATGACTTCTAATTTATATTAGAATATATCAGTAAGTAGGACTAAACATTGAAAGCTATCACTCGCGTCGAAAAATACCAGAAGCTGCGCGAAAAAATCTATCGCATGCCAGATGAAAATGTTTTTTCTAATAATCAAAAATCTCCCGGCTATGCCATTGCTCAAACAAAGAAGGTCCAACCTAGCAACGCCCAAAGTAGTATATCGACGTATGAATATAGTTTTAAAGATGTTATGGAAGGTGTCAGCGCTTTCGAGATCGACGAGCAAAAATCGATCTCGCCGATCACAAAACATAGACGCAAAGAACTGATTCAGACCATCACCCTAATTTCGATTCTCATCCTGCTTGTTATCGGGGTGATTATCATCGGCATTTTAGCGTTTTAAAAAAGGAGACCGCCATGAAAAAAGTCACCATTGCCATCGATGGCCCAGCCGCGGCCGGCAAATCAACCGTTGCCAAAAAAGTAGCCCTTGCTCTCGGCTATACCTATATCGATACAGGCGCGATGTATCGCGCTTTTACATATTGCGTCATGAAAAAAGGGCTTGATCCAAAAGACGAAGCCTCTAGCGTCTCGCTCGTCCCCGAAGTGGATATTGAGCTTTTAAGCGATGGTCGCGTGATATGCTGTGGTGAAGATGTTACTAAAGTAATTCGCGAACCACAGGTTTCTTCTAATGTCTCCTATATCGCTTCCTATAAAGATATTCGCCTCGCTCTTGTCGTACTTCAAAGAAAGATGGCCCAGCGCCGCTCGGTTGTCATGGATGGGCGCGACATCGGCACTTATGTTTTACCAAATGCCGATGTCAAAATATTTCAGATTGCCGATGTCCCGACTCGCGCTGTCAGACGCTATGAAGAAAACATTTCCAAAGGAATCAAATGCACGCTGGCCGAAGTCGAAGAAGATGTTCGCCGTCGCGACTATATCGATTCTCACCGCGATTTTGCGCCGTTGAAACCAGCTAATGACTCGGTCCTGCTCGATACATCTTTTTTAACTATTGATGAAGCCGTCGAGGCTGTATTGAATATCATCAAGCGCAAAATTGGGGAGGCGTAAAATTATGCCCCTTGGAGTAGTCGCTATTATCGGTAGTCCAAATGTCGGAAAATCGACAATTTTTAATCGTATAATCGGCACGCGCCGCTCAATAATTGATAACGAACCAGGCGTGACTCGCGATCGCCTCTACGCTAACGCGACCTGGCTTACAAAAGAGTTTCGCGTAATCGATACCGGCGGCATCGAAATTGCGAATCGTCCTTTTCAAGAACAAATTCGCGCACAAGCCGAAATAGCGATTGACGAAGCCGATGTTATCGTCTATGTCGTCGATGGGCAAGTCGGCGTGACAAACGATGATCAAGAAATTGCTAAAATGCTCTACAAATCGAAAAAGCCGATCATACTCGCGGTCAATAAAATAGACGACATAAGCAAGATTGCAGATATTTATGAGTTTGCGACTTTAGGCCTTGGCGATCCTCTTCCTCTCAGCGGCGCTCACGGCATAGGAGTCGGCGATCTCCTTGATCAAATCATAAAGTTATTACCGGAATCCGAAGATGAAAAACACGAAGAGAACGAAATCGTATTTTCAATCATCGGTCGACCAAATGTCGGCAAATCTTCGTTATCTAATGCAATTTTAGGGCAAAATCGCGTTATTGTATCTGAGATTGAAGGAACGACAAGAGATGCTATTGATACGAAATTTATTCGCGATGGAAAGCAATATGTCGTAATTGACACAGCGGGTTTAAAAAAGCGCGGAAAGATATACGAGGCAATTGATAAATACGCCGCTCTTCGGGCTCTCTCAGCTATTGAAAGATCAGAAATTGTCATGTTGGTAATCGATGCCAATCAGGGCATTACCGAACAAGATAAACACGTTGTCGGTTATGCCGTCGATCTCAATAAAGCTATCATCCTCGTCGTTAATAAATGGGATTTAATCCCTCGTTCGCAGACGGCGATGAGCGATTTTACTAAAAAAGTTAAGAAGGAATTTAAATTCTTGGAATACGCACCCGTTATTTTCGTCTCAGCCAAAGACAAAAGCCGCATCGATACCATTTTTAAGGCGCTCGACATGGTCTATGAAGCTTATGGTAACCGCGTTCAAACAAGTATTTTAAATGATATATTGCAAGATGCCCAAATCATGAATCCAGCACCGTTATTTGAGGGCGGAAGACTGAAAGTATATTTTGCTAATCAGGTCGATGTCCGCCCACCTACTTTCGTCCTTTTCGTCAATCGGCCCAAATATGCACATTTTTCATATATGCGCTATTTAGAAAATCGTCTTCGCGAGTCTTTTTCTTTCGATGGCACTCCAATTAAAATGGTGTTGAGGGAAAGAAAATAAAATGCGGGTTGGAATTGCTGGAACTGGCACTTGGGCGACAGCTCTCGCCCAAGTTTTAACGGATAATGGTCACGATGTTCTTCTCTATGGACGCGAGCAGAGTCAAATCGATGATATTAATAATAACCATCGCAATTCTTTTTACTTCGGCGGTGATGTATTCCTATCGCCGAAGATCATCGCCACGAACGCGATCGCTGATATCGCCCGAAATGCTGACATAATTTTATTAAGCGTTCCGACGGGCGCCGTCTCCGAGGTCCTTGAAAAACTAAACCCTTATCTAGGTAAAAAGATACTTTTTGTCAATACTGCCAAAGGCTTTGATCCCTTGACGCGAAAGCGCATGTCGGAAGTTATTCGCAGCTCCATTTCCAAAGACAAGTTATTAGGCGTCGTCTCCCTTTTAGGACCTTCTCATGCCGAAGAAGTGATAATGCGACATTTGACTTTAATTACTTCAGTATCAAAAAACAAGAAGCATGCGGCCATCGTCCAACAACTCTTTTCTAACAAGTATTTTCGCGTCTACATCCTCATGGATGAAGTCGGCGCAGAGTATTCGACGGCGATGAAGAATTGCATCGCGATTGCCGCCGGCATAATTGATGGATTAGGTCTTGGCGATAACGCGAAAGCCGCCCTCATAACGCGTGGGCTTAATGAGATGGTTAAATTAGGAAAGTACTATAATGCGCGTTTGAAGACTTATTTAGGCCTAACCGGGATTGGTGATTTGGTCGTTACTTGCGGATCAAAGCACTCTCGTAACTACCAAGCTGGTTTTATAATTGGAAGCGACAATTCGAGCCAGCGCTTTAACCGCGAGAACATCAAGACCGTCGAAGGGGTTAGAACAACCAAAGTAATTCATGAACTAGCCCAAACAATCAATCTTTCACTTCCGATTGTCAAAGCCATATATAAAGTGCTCTTTGAAGACGCAAAACCTTCCGAGGTTATCGCTGATTTGATGAACCGCCCATTAAAAAAAGAAGATTAGATGGCAATAATCTTGATAATTCGTTTATGCTGTGATAATTTTTAGTCAGAATAC
>CAYYIC010000015.1:0-13118 GCA_964471005.1 uncultured Staphylococcaceae bacterium
AAGCATTGTTATTATATAACAAGCGTTGAAAGATAGTAAGAAGGCAAAGAAAAAGCCCTAATAAATTAGGGCTTACATGTTCAATGACTTAATTTTAACTTAAATCTTCTTGATGTTCGCAGCTCTTAAGCCACGAGCAGATTCCTCAACATCGAATTCTACTTTTTCGCCAACTTCGGCGGTCTTGTAGTCCTCCATGACTAAGGATGAATAATGAAAAAAGACATCGGAGCCTTCATCGGTGTGAATGAAGCCGTAACCTTTTTCCTTATTGAACATTTTGACTGTTCCCTTCATGAAATCCTAACCTTTCTTATAATAGTACTTGTGAGTCATTTAACTCACCGAGATATAATATCATTCAAATTATAATTTATCTATATTTTTTAAAAATTTTGCGCCGATTGGCGAAACGGCTTTTTACTCGCGAATACTGATTGTTAAAAGCGTAATAACTCGCGCCATACGAAATAAGAAATGACAATATCAAAATGCCGGCCAGAGGTCGAAAATCAAAAATGTAGGGAATATTCGTCCCGACGTAACCGGCGATGACGTGGGTGATTAGATAATCGACGATGACAATTTCGACACCAGATAAGAAAAAAGCCATTGATGAGACAAGAAGGCCACAGACGATAAACGATTTTCTAATTTCACTTTTTGGAATTCCAAGATAATCGAGCAGGATGATGTCCTGGCGATTCTCTTCGATCGTGATAAACATGACGATGAAGAACAGAAAAAATGATGTTAAGACAGCAAGAGAGGAAAAGGCGAGAAGAACGATTTTAAAAAAGGCCATCGTCTCATCGAGACCAGCGCTGATAATTTTCATCGGATTATAAAATTCATACTCGCTATATCGTCCATTTAACCGAGCGATAAGAACATTTGGATCGGCGTCTTGATCAATTTCTAAAATTATGTGCTTCGGAATTAGTTCGAAAGCGTTGACTCCGCCTTTAAGTTGAAAGAAACCAAGGCTCCAAAACGGACGATGATGAAGAGCGAGATTTGTTCCCTGAACGACGCCAACAATTTCGATTTGAACCAATGAATACCGTTTTTCAATCCGCTCATTATCATAGGCAATATCGGCATAATTAACGGCGATTTGCAGCTTTTTACCAATAATATCTTTAGATGACAAGAGCTTATCTGCCAAACTTTCCGAGACGGCAATCTCATCTAAATTGATTGGCTTACGACCATGTTTTATCTTTTCGAAATTGCTGGAAAAACATACACCGCCACTCAGGCTCGACTTGATGTTTCCTTGAAGTACGCCTGGTGGTGGTTCGAGAATGACGTTTGCGCTTTCTGAGGCCATCAAAGTGTCAGCATCAATCGCTTTTTCGATTTGCGCATCGCTTAATGAGATATAAATGTTTTTGGCAAAACCGGCCAAAAAGGAATTGGGGTGATAATAATATCCACCATCCGATGCGTACACGAAATTAGTAATTTCCTTTTCTTTTTTTAACATCTTAGGGAGATTAGAAACATCGATTGTCTCTTTATCAACGTGAAAGACGAGTAAACGATTTAAGAGACAAGGCCCAGATATCGGGCAATGCGTCGGATGAAAATCATATCCCGCTAGTTGAAAAACATAATCTCTCAATGGCTTTTCAAAAGAGGCGATTTCAAGAAAGACCTCAGGCTTTTGCCTCGTTACTAAAAAATAGCACTTGGCCATCTGCCACGGAAACTCATACCTTCCATCATCGATGCTCGGAATTCGCATTTTCTCTTGAAAGACATACTCATTCCACAAATGGTTAGTATGGTAAAGGGTTGGCTCATCGCTTTCGATAACTCCACACATGCGAAAAACTTGTTCATCTTCATATCGCCAATCATCATTGGCTATTCCTAAAGTAATCAGCGGCTTGTTGCTAGCGATGTAGTCGCCGAGGGCAGCATAGTTTCTTTCGATTTTTAATGCATAACAAATGCCAGTCATATCGTTGTGGCTAAGTCCGATGATAATTTCATCATCATCTAAAATTGTTTGAAGATTAGGATAGATTTTATTGTTCGCGGTACTTGTATCAAGCCAATAATAATCATTGATTTGCCGTGTCGTAAATCGCGGTAAAACAATTTTATAAGCCGTCGAAGAGATGAACATCTCATCACGATCTTGAAAAAACGACTCGAAGTTAACGGCGTATGAAGCGCCGATTCCTCCGATCCAGGCACCATAAGTATCAGCGATGCGAACGACATTTTCAAAACTGGCGCTATAAGCATTAATCGGCGTGTCGCTATCTCCTCTATCGGACATAATTATCATGCTGTCTTCGATTACTTTGGAAAATCCGGTAACAATTCGCTCTTGAATAGAAAAGGTCAAAATGATTGAGAGACCGACGCCGAGGAGACCAAGCGACATCATACTATTGTTTATTATCACACGATATTTTTTGGTTTTAATAAGTGATAGCGCCCTCCTTATCATCGTTTTTAATGTAAGTTGCGGTTTCTTATTTCGCTTCTTCATCTGGGGAAAAATCATTCTCTTTTTCGCCATAGAGTTCTTATGTGTACAATCACTAGTGATTATCCCGTCGATGATGCCAATTTTGCGGTCGCAGTAGCGGGTTACGAGCCGTTCATCATGAGAGACGACGACGACGAGACGTTGCGCTGATATAGCTTTGAGAATTTCCATTATTGCCACGGCGTTTTGTTCATCGAGAGCGCCCGTTGGTTCGTCGCAGAGGACGAGGACAGGATTATTCACTAGAGCCCGCGCGACGGCCACGCGCTGTTTTTCGCCTCCTGAGAGCAGATTGACAAACGCATCTTTTTTGTCGCTTAAGGAGACGAGGTCTAACACCGAGGTGATGTGTCGCCTTTTGATTTCAGACGTTTCATTGCTTAAGGCGTCGAGAGGTAACATGACATTATCCATTACCGTATCAGTTTCGAAGAGGCGAAAATCTTGAAAGACATAGCCGACATTTAACAGGCGAAAAACACTTCTTTCATCCTTGTTGAGACAGTTGATCGATTTATTTCTAAAGATGTAATCACCACAGTGATTTTCATCAATTCCAGAAAGGATGTTAAGAAGTGTTGTCTTGCCACAGCCAGATGGGCCGACGATGGCGATAAATCCCGTCTTTGGAAGATTAAGGGTGATCTCATTGAGAACTCTTCGCTCTCCGTATTGTTTAATTATGCGGTTAAGGCGAATCATTTTAGTTCTCCCTCAGCTCTTCAGCAAGCGGCAATCCTTTGTAGAAGCGCAAGGGTAAATAAGTGAAAATCAAGGTCGTAGAATAGCCGAGAAAAAGCACGATGATGATTAAGAAAAATGGCTGATTAAGAAAAGATGTAAACGGAATTCTAATAAGATTTTTAAACATAAAATGTTTATATAATAATTTATTAGCTACAAGTTGCGTGGCAGCAGCTGAGATAAAAGATGCTAAAATGGCCAGCGAAGCAATGATGGAATTCTTATAGAAAAAAATATCAAAAATGCTTTTTTGATGAGCGCCTAAGCACGATAGAATCGCCGATTCCTTTTTCTTTGAAACATAGCTCGAATACGCTCCGAGAGCCATGATCGAACAGGTTCCAACAAAGGCGATAACAATGAAGATAATCATCGAATATAAAGCTGCCTTTGTCACTTCTTCATACGTCTCAATAATCATCAGAGAAGAGGATTCAAAAGCGAGAGAAGAGGCACTGTTTTTTAGCGTTTTGGAGAGTGTGGACATCTTCGTTATTTCTTGCTCGGACAGGACAAAAACATTCAAATTATAGTTGGTGAGATAGTGATTATCGTCGATCATCTCAAAAACATTTAGGCATGATATGTTCCGTCCGAAATGATCGCTTAAATCTTCTAGTTCATAACCGACCAAATAATCCTCGAGAGCGATATGCGAATAAAAGATTTTTGGAGTATTGAGAAAAGCTAATTCCTCAAAGATGCCGCAAATTTCGAGTTGTAAACTAGTCATGAAGACATCTTCCACCGCCACATTTAAAGAATCGTAAACAATAATCTTCGTGCGGATAGAGATGGATAATTTTTGGCCGATCAAATAGCTAAAGTCACTAGATAAAGTCGAAGCAAATGTTTTATTGATGGCAACTCGGCCAATCTCTTCGTTCAAAGGGATTTCTCCGGCTATAAGCAAACTTTTTTTGCTTTGCAGATGAGCGGAACTATAAACCGGCGAAAAAAGTACGTCGTCAAGTCGTTTTTCATCATAGAGCAACTCGTGATTACCGGGAAATAATTTTGATAGATCGTCAGTTACCACACAAGAAGACATAATATCATTAAGAAGGCCTAATTCATCGCGTTTGGGTCTCGTGATTTTAACGACTGAAAGCGGTGTGGAATCGCCGCTACTTAAAAATTCTTTTTTCGTCGCTTTATATAACGAACTATCGACAATTTGCTCTTGAGCCGTTTCAACAAATTGATTAGCTCCATAATAAAAACCGGCCGCAAGCATGAGGGAAGAGAAACTGATTAATGTAGAAAAAAACAAAATTATATTCTTGCTTCTATCACCGCGAAGATAGGAACGAGCGATTGTTTCTTTCCAGCCGCTAAACATCGCTATATTTGTTAGTCTAATTTGACGTCAAAAGCAATTTGCCCATCTTTTATTTCGATGTGACGCGTCGCATAGCGACGGGCGAGTTCGACATCATGGGAAACGACGATGACAAGCCGCTCTTTTGATATCTCTTGAAGCATAGCCAGCGTCTTTTCGGCATTCGCCCGATCAAGAGCTCCCGTCGGTTCATCAGCTAAGACAATCGCCGGATTATTGATGATGGCCCGCAAGATGGCGATTCGTTGCTTTTCGCCTCCGGAGAGTTTTCCGACTTCTTGCGCGTAAAATCCATCCAGATTATATCGAGATAATAATTGTCTTCCTATCTCATAAGATTTTGTGATGCCACGACCATCGATTAGCAAGGGGAGAACAACATTGAAAAGGACGCTTTGCTTGTCGAACAAATTATACTGTTGAAAGACGAAGCCAATCTCGCGGTTACGATATGCACAAATGTGTTTTTCAGCCATCCCATCAACGACTTTATCTTTGTATAGAACGTGCCCTTCTGACGGTTTTAGAATACCGGCGACCAGGTTTAATAGCGTCGATTTTCCGGACCCCGATTTTCCTGACAATAAAACAAAACCTTTCGTTTCAAAGCTCAAATCAATTTTTTTAAGTACAGAAAAGTCTCGTCCCCCCAGCGAAAAGACTCGGCTCAAGTTGGTGATTTTTATAATTGGTGTTTCCATGGTTCACCAATATATAAGTAAGCGTGAAGAAAAATGTAGTAATTATTTTTGAATTTCGATTTGCTTTTCTTCGTGACCAAGTACTTTGCGCAAGCGTTTATTAAAGTCATATCGTGTTAGCATGATGATATTTCCACAGCCCAAACACATCATTTTAATATCGGCTCCCACTCGCACGATTTGAAATTTCTTTGTGCGGGCCGAACAAGGATGCTCTTTTTTCATTTCGACAATGTCGAATAACGAATAATCAATCACTTTCATATTAATATGGTAAGTCTTCCATCAAGACCGCGGAAGGAATTTTAGGAAGGCCTGGCATCCTTAAAATACTACCGGTCAAAGCTACGATAAAACCAGCTCCTGCCGACAAGGATAATTCGCGAATCGTAATCGTATATCCCTCAGGGGCTCCGAAAACTTCTGGATGATCGCTGAGTGATAGCGGCGTCTTCGCCATGCAGACTGGAAGTTTGCCAAATCCCATAAGATTAAATCTGGCCATTTGCTCTTTGGCCATTTTTGAGTATTCGACGCGTCCGGCCCGATATATGTGCTTACAGATCTTATCGATTTTTTCTTCGATTGGCGAATCCAATTTGTAGAGGGGTTGATAATGTGAAGGTTCATTGGCCAGCATATTAACAACTTTTTGGGCTAGATCAACGGCCCCTTCGCCGCCTTTTAAATAGCCATCGAGAAAACTGACGGCATAGCCATTGTCGCCACACCATTTTTCTAAGGCGTCAATTTCACTTTGGTGATCGCTGGCAAAGTGATTGACGGCGACGACCGAAGGAACACCAAATTTTTTGATATTTTCAAGGTGGACGCGCAGATTGCTGACTCCCTTCAGCAAGGCTTCGACATTTTCTTCGTTAATCTTTTCAAGAAGTTGCCCGCCGTGCATTTTCAGGGCGCGAAGAGTTGCGACCATCACCACGCCATCAGGCTTCATCTCGCCATAACGACATGCGATATCAAAAAACTTTTCAGCCCCTAAATCGGAGCCAAATCCAGCTTCAGTAATCGAGATGGGAGCGAGTTTTCGCGATAGTTTTAAAGCGATGAGGGAGTTGCATCCATGCGCGATATTAGCAAAGGGTCCGCCATGAATGAGGACCGGATTATTTTCAATCGTCTGAACAAGATTGGGCTTTAATGCATCTTTCATCAGCTTCATGATGGCGTGAGAAATTTTCAAATCTTCAACTTTAATGGGTTCATCATCAAAATTGTAGGCGACGATTATTTTTTGTATGCGATTTCGAAAATCATCAGCATCTTTTGCAAGGCATAAAATTGCCATCAGTTCCGAAGCGACAGTGATGACAAAGCCATCTTTTCTCTCCACTCCGTTTTTATCGCCGAGCCCAATGATGATTTCGCGCAAAGCGCGATCATTCATATCCATCGCTCTGTTCCAGACGATGCGTTCGGGATTAATATGGAGTTCGTTACCTTGAAAAATGTGATTATCAATGACGGCCGAAATGAGATTGATACTCGAGGTCAAGGCGTGCATGTCGCCCGTAAAGTGCAGATTGATGTCATCGCTTGGGCCAATCGACGCCAATCCGCCGCCGGTCGCCCCACCTTTGATGCCAAAAACCGGTCCGAGGGATGGTTCGCGTAGCGAGAGCATCGCTTTTTGATTGATTTTTGCCATGCCTTCGGCAAGGGCAATCGAAGTCGTCGTCTTGCCTTCTCCGGCTTTAGTCGGAGTGATGGCTGTAACTAAGACTAGTTTTCCGTCAGGGACATTATCGAGATATTCAAAAATGCTCGTATCGATCTTGGCTTTATACTTGCCATATGGCTCGAGATAATTGGAAGGTATACCGGCTATTTTTGCTATCTCATCGATTTGTAAAAGGGGCATTAATGAACCTCCGTTTCTTATGTATAAAATATTAACTTAATGATAATTACTTTTGTATCTTTTCAAGGCAATAAAAAGCGAGGGCGAGACCGGCGGCGGAAGGAACATTCATTACGGAGGCGAGTTTAGAACCTCTGATCCGCGGTTTTTCGCTTGAAAAGACGACAGGAACATCAGCTAGGTTAATTTGTTCTTTGCGAATTAAGGCTCGAAGTCTTTTGGCCAATGGATCGACATCCGTATTCGCTAAATTCGTGATGCAAACAGCGGTTGGATCGAGGCGATTGGCCATGCCCAATGAGGACATAAACGCAATTTGATTATTAAGGCAGTGCTTGATAATAAGGACTTTGGCCTCAAGAGTATCAACGGCATCGATGACAAAATCGATTTTGCGTTCGCTGAGTTTGGCAAGCAATTCACGGTCGACTTTGCGAGCGAAACTATCGATGCAAATTGACAAATCGATTGATTTGAGGCGCGCTTCAGCCGCCTCGACTTTCAACCTGCCGACATCGCTAGCGGTATAGAGAATTTGCCGATTTAAATTCGATGTTTCCACGATATCGAAATCGATGATGATAAAATGACCGACGCCAGAGCGGGCTAAACTTTCAAGAGCGGTTCCCCCCACTCCACCCAATCCACAAATAAGGATGGTCTTATCCTTTAGCAATTTGACTTTTTCTTCGCCTATCAACGAGGCGATTCGTTCAAGACGCTTTTCCATTTTTGCTAATCTCAATAATATCGTCGACATCGCGAATCCAGTGCATGATAAATTGATGTCTGACAAAAGTTATTTGCCGTTTCACGTAGTGCCTAGTGTTAGAGACTATCGCAGTAATTGCCTCTTCTTTTGTTGTTTTGCCTAAAAGATAAGCAATGGCTTCTTTATAGCCGATGGCATGAAATGCTTGCCGATTGGTATCATATATATCAATTAGTCCTTTGACTTCGGAAAAAAGCCCTTCCGCCACCATCCGCTGCACGCGGTCGACGATGCGTAAATACAAATCGGCCCGATCGAACTCGATGCCAAAAAAGAGCGTCTCATATAGTGGCGCATTATCTTTTTGAATTGGAATATCGGATTTTTTGTTGCCTTGCGAATAAAAGATTTGTAGCGCTCTTAGAACGCGCCGACGATTATTATAGTGGATCGTTTCGGCAGCCTTTTCATCCACCGCTTTTAAGGCATCGTGGAGCTCGGCGTTATCGAGTTTTTCAAAGGCTGATAAATCAACTTTTGCTTCGTCTTGAAAACGATAGTCAAAAAGTGCAGCTTTGATATACAATCCGCTTCCGCCTAGCATGATAACAGGGATATTCTTCGCCAGCAGATTATCGATGATCGCCCGGGCATCCTTCTGATAGCGGGCAATCGAGTAATTTTCGTCGACATCGACAATTTCGAAAAGATGGTGTTTTACTCCCTGAAAATCCTCTGAACGCGGCTTGTTGGTGCCGATGCGGAGTTGCCGATAAACATGAAAAGCGTCGGCGTTGATAATCTCTCCACCGAGGCGTTTGGCAAGTTCTATCGCGATGCGATCTTTGCCGGTGTTTGTCGGACCGGTAATCACGTAAATCATATTTTTATTATACGGCAGTATATCGAAAAATAATCACTATTCAAGCAAATCGGCGATATTTTTTAAAAAATCGTATAACTCAAGTTGAATGCTCGCATAGTTAGCAATCAAAGGATGATTCTCATAAATGGCTAACATCTTTTCATAGTCATCTTTCTTAATCGCGTGTTGTTCCTTGTTTCCCATGCTGAGCGACAATGCGGCCTGCGCCTCATTGACTCGGCTTTTTAAGAGTTTAACCTCTTCACTTTCTTTAATTAGAGTGCGGAGGCAAAAATACTCTTTGACAAGTTCGCTATTTGCTATTTCGTGCTCAAGTTGCTGGAGAGCATCATCAAGTCTATTCATCAACTAATTCCCCAATCAAAGAATAAACATGTGATTCAAGAATCCGGACCTTGACGATTTTGCCAATCAGCGAGGCATCACCTTTGAAATGGACTAACTTATTTGTCTCGCTGTAGCCGGAGAGGACGGATTTATCTTTTTTGCTCCAGCCATCGACGAGGATATCAAATGTGCTTCCAACCATGGCTGACGAAGATTCGCCAATCGTCTTATCAAGGGCCTTGAGTAGAATTTGAAAGCGAGCTGATTTATCTTTTTTTGTCACGTTGTCGACGAGTTTTGCCGCCGGTGTCCCTTGACGCGGCGAGTAGATAAAGGTAAACGCGCTTTCAAATTTCACCTTCTCAACTAGCGAAATCGTCTCGAGGAATTGCTCTTCACTTTCGTTTGGAAAGCCGACGATGATATCAGTGCTGATGTGGACACCAGGAAGTTCGGAGCGTATCTTTTCGACGATCTCAAGATATTTCTCGCGGGTGTAGCGTCGCCCCATCGCCTTGAGAATTGCATTGTCGCCACTTTGAACGGGCAAGTGGACATATTTCATCAGGTTCTTATGCCTTTTCATGACCGCGATAATATCCTCGCTAAAATCAAAGGGATGCGAGGTTAAAAAGCGGAGGCGAGGAATTTTCAAAAGGGCGACGGCTTCAAGTAAAGAAGCAAACGTGACGTTCTGGTCTTTCAAGTCTTTGCCGTACGAATTGACATTTTGCCCAAGCAAGGTGATTTCTTGATAGCCTCTTTTAATTAAGCGCTGACATTCAAAAATAATTTCCTGAAAAGGGCGACTGCGCTCTTGACCACGAGTATATGGAACGATGCAATATGTGCAAAACTTGTCGCATCCATAGGAAATATTGACGAAAGCTTTGTGCTTGGAATTACGCGTCGAAGGAAGTTTTTCGACGACTTCTTGCGGCCGGGATAAAACATCGACGACGCGACATGATTCGCGGAGATGGATGTCGATCAATTCGATAATATTATATAGATTATGGGTGCCGAGGATAATATCGACTTGCTGATATTTTTCGATTAGCAGATCGATGATGTGCTCCTGCTGAGACATGCATCCGGAAATGGCGATAATAAGGTCTTTATTCGTTGCCTTGAGAGCTTTAAGCGTTCCGAGTTCGCCGAGAACTTTGTCTTCGGCGTTTTCGCGAACGGCACACGTATTAAGAATTATCAGATCGGCCGTTTTTATACTCGCGGCTTTCGTAAAACCGGCTTCTTGCAAAATGGCGGACAATATTTCTTCATCGCGCATGTTGGCTTGGCAGCCGTAGGTGCGAATAAAGTATTTTTTGCCCTGCGCGAAATCGCGGACTAATTTGCTTTCAAAGGGTTGGTAATCACGGACGAAAAGCGACTTTTGGCGAATCCGACTCTCATCGATGCTAGGCTTAGAGATAATTTTCGTCCTAGCCATCGCTGCGACCGCTTTCTAAAAGGTATACCGGGAAAATCTCTTTCGCTTTTTTGGTGTTATTATCGATATCGAGGACGACAGCTGAAAGAAGTGATTGGTCGCCTTCATCAAGCTGAAAGATATCATCTTTACCAAAGAGAGTGCGGTTGATAACTTCTTCTTTCTTAAAGCCGATGATGCCATTGTAGGCTCCGCACATGCCGACATCGCTGATGAAAGCTGTCTTGTTAGGCAAAAGTCGGTAATCGCGAGTTTGCACGTGTGTGTGCGTACCGATTATGGCGCTCACTTGGCCGTCAAAGGCATAGGCAAAGGCAATCTTTTCAGCTGTCGCTTCACCATGAAAATCGACAATGTGAATCTCGTCTTCTAAAACTTCCGCCAAAAGATCTTTTAAAGCGTAATATGGGTGGTTGACTTCTTCTTTCATGAAAGCCGTTCCCAAGAGATTGGTGATGCGAATTTTCACGCCTTCGACGTCAAAGACGACACTGCCGGCGCCACCGAGGGGTTTTAAAATATTAAGCGGTCGAATTAGACACTCAGCTTCATCGATGTAGCGGCGAATATCGCTTTTGGTCGCATAGTGATTACCCATGGTAATCGCGTCGATGCCAGAGTCGATAAGCTCGTGATAGTGCTTTTCGATCAGCCCTTTGCCATGAGTGGCATTTTCGCCATTGGCAACGACAAAATCAATTCGATACTTTTCGACAAGTTCACTAAGATGTCGTTTGACGACTTGCCGACCATTGCGGCCGACGATGTCGCCGAAAAAGAGAATTCTCATTAAATGATGGCTTTCTATCGCTAATTTATTTCGCGGTTTCAGTAGCGCGGTATTCGCGGATGACTGAGACTTTAATCTGCCCTGGGTAAGTGAGCTCGTTTTCGATTTTTTCGCGGATGTCACGAGCGAGCTTATAGGCGGCAAGGTCATCGATTTTCTCTGGGATGACCATCACTCTTATTTCGCGTCCAGATTGCATGGCATATGATTGATAGACACCATCATATGACTTGCAGAGGCTTTCAAGTTTTTCGATGCGTTTGATGTAGTTTTCCACCGTTTCACTGCGGGCGCCTGGGCGGGCAGCGGAGAGCGTATCGGCAGCTGCCACCAAATGCGAGATGACAAATTTTGGTTCGACATCGCCGTGGTGGCTTTCAATTGAATTGATGACGACTTCGGGCTCGCCGTATTTTTTAGCGAGGCGGACGCCAATTTCAACGTGCGAACCATCGATTTCAAAGTCCATCGACTTGCCGATATCGTGGAGTAAACCGGCGCGCTTAGCCAGGTTTTGATCGAGGCCGAGTTCAACGGCCATGATGCCGGCTAAATAGGCGACTTCCATCGCGTGGTCATAGGCGTTTTGTCCATAACTCGTACGATATTTTAATCTTCCGACATATGTCAGCAATTCTTTGTTGATGCGTGGCAGGCCGAGTTTAAAGGCCGCGTCTTCGCCAGCTTTGCGAATTGATTCATCGACTTCGACTTTAACTTTTTCGACAACCTCTTCGATGCGTCCCGGTTGAATGCGACCATCTTTAATTAGCCGTTCAAGAGTTAATTTAGCGATTTCGCGACGAATTGGATCAAAGCAAGAAACGGTGATGACTTCTGGCGTATCATCGATGATTAAATCGACGCCGAGAAGTTGTTCTAATGAACGGATGTTGCGACCTTCACGGCCGATGATGCGACCTTTCATCTCATCGCTTGGAAGGGCGACGGCTGATACTGTTCTTTCAGTTGTGACATCTTGAGCGTATTTGTTGATGGCGAGGCCGATCAACTCGCGGGCTTTTTCCTGTGCAGTCTCTTTAGCTTCATCCTCTTTATTTTTAATAAAGGCTGAGATTTCTCGCGAGAGTTTGCTTTCGACTCTTTGGAAAATTTCCTCGCGCGCTTCATTTACGGATAGTTGAGCGACTTTTTCTAATTCCTCGATGATGGAATCGATTTTTTGCTGCAGCATTTCTTCTTTACGCTCCGCCTCTTTGAGACGGCGATTCAAGGTTTCTGTTTTTTCTTCTAAGACGTTTTCTTTGGCGATGAGTTGCGTATCGCGACGATCGATGTTTGATTCGCGCTGCGATAACTTGTTATCAAGAACAAGATACTCAGCCTTTTTCTCTTTGAGTTCCTTTTCGGTTTCAAGTTTCATCTCGTAGGCGACTTGCTTGGCGTCGATCTGAGCGGATTTGACGGTGTGCTCAGCTTTGATTTCAGCATCGCGAATGATTTTTTCCGCTTTTTTACTCGCGGATTTTGCGCGTAGCGCAGGAATGACAAAAACGAGCATAATGCCGATGCCGAGACCCGCGATACCAGAAACGATAATCAAAATAGTGGCTAATGGATCCATAATTTTTAACCTCCTTGGTTTGTGTTTGTTGATTACGGAATGTTTTTCCTATGGAAAGATAGGAAAAAGGTGTCTAAAATGGCTATTATTACCTAAAACGAGGCATGACATGCGCCGATTCGTTTATTTAATAACGGATGCTATCCGATAAGAGAGACTACAAAGAATCTATGGTAATAAGTATCTT
>CAYYIC010000016.1:0-11642 GCA_964471005.1 uncultured Staphylococcaceae bacterium
TGGTCGGAACGAAGGGATTCGAACCCTCGACCTCTTGGTCCCGAACCAAGCGCACTACCAAGCTGTGCTACGTCCCGAGTTGACCGCAATTAACTATTATAATGATTTTTAATCAAAATTAAATTCAAAAATCGAAATTTGGTTCGTATCTCCTAAATCATCCAAAACACCGAGCTTATTGAGGTGCTCGACATTCGTGTTATTGAGTTTTGTTCGTGACAAGAGATCTTCTTTGGATATGAACTTGCCATTCTTGCGCGCTTCGATGACGGAGTGCGCCGCCGCTTCGCCGAGGCCGTCGAGGATGCTGAAGGGAGGAATGAGGACGCCGCGATCGTGGTCGACGGTAAAATTGACGGCGTCGGATTTCATCAAATCGATATTGCCGAACTTAAAGCCTCTTTCAAGCATCTCAATCGCAACGATTAAAGTATCGAGAATGCCGACTTCCTTAGGTTGAATTTTCTCAGTGCGATTAATGCTCTTACGCCTCAGCTCTTCAATCCTTGTCGTAATCGCGTCTTCGCCTTTATACATCGTGTTAAATTCGTACTGCTTGCTGCGGACGCTAAAAAAGACGGCGTAGAATTCAAGGGGATAGTAGACTTTAAAATAACCGACGCGCACCGCCATCATCACATAAGCGACAGCGTGAGCTTTGGGGAACAAGTATTCGATGCGCTTGCACGAGGAGATAAAATGGGCGGGAACATTGTGGGCGACCATGATCTTTTCAAATTCAGGGGCGATGCCTTTGCCTTTACGAACTGTTTCCATGACGGTGAAGGCAATCTTTGGCTCGATGCCTTTGGCAATCAAATAGCCCATGATATCATCGCGGCAGCCGATGACGTCTTTGAGGGCGAGAATCTTCTGATCAAATAGAACTTCGAGATTGTTGGCCCAGACGTTCGTGCCGTGAGTTAAACCAGAAATGATAACTAATTCGGCAAAGGTTTTTGGTTTTGTTTTTCTTAAGACGCCGCGGACGAAGTCGGTGCCGAATTCAGGAATGGCTAAAGCCCCCGTCTCAACCTTCAGATAGTTATTCTTGCGCTTGAAGACGGCATCGCTTGAGAAGATCGAAATGACTTTGGCGTCGTCAAGGGGAATATCTTCGACGCTGATATTGGTTATTTCGCACATCATTTTCAAGGCTAAAGGGTCCACGTGACCTAAAAGGTCAAGTTTAAGGAGCGAGTCGTGGATGGCTCGATAGTCAAAGTGAGTTGTCTTCCACGTCGAAGTCTTGTCATCAGCCGGATATTGCACGGGCGTAAAATCATATACTTCCTTATCATTTGGAATGACCATGATGCCGCCTGGGTGCTGGCCGGTCGTCTTCTTGACGCCGGTTAAAGCCGAGGCGAGGTAGGCGATTTCGGCGCGTGATATTTCACTTAAGTTTTTTCCTAAGCGTTCAAAATATCCGCGCACATAACCAAAAGCTGTCTTATCGGCAGTTGTGCCGATCGTGCCGGCGCGAAAAACATTGTTCTCGCCGAGCAGCACCTTCGTGTAATCATGGGCACGGGCTTGATAGTCGCTCGGAAAGTTTAAGTCGATATCAGGAATTTTTTCGGCGTTAAAACCAAGGAATGTTTCAAAAGGGATGTTCTGTCCGTCTTTAAGATATTTACTGCCGCATACCGGGCAAAACTTATCCGGTAAATCATAGCCTGAGGCGTATTTACTATCCTGCCCAAATTCGGAATTTTTGCACTTCGGGCAGCGGTAATGGGGTTTTAAGGGGTTGACTTCGGTGATGCGCGACATCGTCGCAACGAAAGAGGAGCCGACGGAACCGCGGCTGCCGACGAGATAGCCATCTTCTTGAGCCTTGGCGATAATCTTGTGGGCGATGTAGTAGTTCACCGCATATCCGTTGTTGATGATACCATTGAGTTCGCGATTGAGGCGTTCTTCGATATGCTGCGGAAGCGGATTGCCATACCATTCATGAGCGGTGTTGAAACACAGGGAGCGCAAAAACTCTTCACTTCCGGGAATTTTCGGCGGAAATAGCTCACTTTTGACGGGAAATATCTCTTTGATTGAATCAGCGATAGCACAGGAATTTTGAATGACGATTTCGCGGGCTTTCTCTTCGCCAAGGAAGCAAAATTCCTTCAGCATTTCGCGTGTTGAGCGATAGTGCTGGTCGGGATTTTCAAAGTATTCCACCCCCGCTTTTTCATAGGGGTTTGTGTTCAAAGGATGAGGGCGACCGCCGACGGCTTTGGCCATGATATAGACATCGCGGTGAATCTTATCTTCGGGATTGACATAGTGGGCATCACCGGTGGCGACGACGGGTTTACTCATTTCCTCGGCGGCCACAACGATATCTTTAATCAGAGTTTGAACTTGATCAGTATTTTCAATCGATCCGGTGTTGACAAGATAAGCGTAGTTGGGGACGGGCTGAACTTCGATGTAATCATAAAATTCCATCACCCGCTTTAAGTCATCGTGCGTCCTGGTGCGAACCGTATCAAACACCTCGCCATTAAAACAAGCCGAACCATACAGAAGACCTTCGTGATACTTGACTAACTCGTGGCGGGGAATCTTGGGGATTTCAGCAAAGTAGTCGACGTGGCTTATCGAGATGAGCTTATATAAATTTTTGAGACCGATCTCATTTTTTGCCAAGACCACGATGTGGCGCGGTTTAAGATGTCGAAGAATCGAATCCTTAGCTTTTAAAGTCGATAGATCAGCATGAGTCAATAACATGTTATCTTTGACGAGAATATTTAATATTGCCAGCCACACTTCATTGAGAATTTTGGCGTCGAAATCAGCGCGGTGAGCTTCATCATCATTATATGATGTAATCTCAAGATTACGACATAGAGCCCCGAGATTGTGATAGCGAGCTTCCGGAAATAAATAACGTGAGAGGGCAAGGGTATCAATGACCGGATTTTTAATCGTTTCTAGTCCCGAGCGAAGGAGCGCTTCATTAAGAAAACCAATATCAAAATCAGCGTTGTGAGAGACGAGGATTGCGTTTTTAAAAAAGCCTTGAATTTTTCCGATGACCGCCGCTTCTTCAGGAGCGTCCTTAACCATCTCGTCGGTGATGCGCGTCATCTCTGTGATCTTTTTCGGAATGGGTCGCTTCGGATTGATAAAGAAATCGATCGAGTCGACAATCATGCCTTTTTCAAAGCGCGTCGCGCCGAATTCGATGATGCGGTCGTACTTTGATGATAGACCCGTCGTTTCAAAGTCGAAGCAGACGTATGTGGCGTCATGGAGAGTGATATCGGCGGGGTTGGAAATATATTTTAAATCGTCATCAACCATGTAGAGCTCGGCGCCGTAAATCATCTTGATGCCTTGCGCTTTAGCTTCTTTTTGGGCGTCCGGATAGCCTTGGACAACCCCGTGGTCGGTGATGGCAATGGCTTTATGACCCATCGACTTGGCCACTTTGACATACTTTTCAATTTCGCCGACGCCATCCATGTTCGACATCTTGGTGTGAAGATGGAGCTCGACGCGCTTTTCATCCTCGGGATCTTTGCGAAGAGGACTCGAGGGCAAAATCGAGAGGGTGTGGGCCGTCACATTTAATTCGTTATTGAATTTATCTAATTCAACGATGCCTAAGACGCGAATGCTCATGCCGATTTTATAGCTGTCAAACTTGTCGTCCTGTCCATTTTTTGACCCGAACATCTTGACAAAAATGGCGTGCCGATCATCGCCGACACCGATGGTTAAGAAGTTACGGCCATTACCAAAAATGCGCTTATCGTGACTAAAGATTTTACCGACAAAGTCAACGCGTTGACCTTCGGCGATGATGTCACCGATACTTTCGATGACGGTATATATGCCACCGGGGCGGTAGTTTTGCGTCTTGCGCTCCTCGAGCATCATTTTCTTGTTAGAACGCATGATACTAATCATCTTTTTTTCGACATCAGCCAATTCTTCTTTATGCTGTTCTTCAATGGACTTAGCATCGCGATAATAGGTGGCGTCTTCGTCTTCCTCAGACTCGAATTCCTGAATGACTTTTTCAGCTTTTTTCGTTAGCGCTTCAAGTTTACTTGGCGACACGTTAATTGCTTTTTCCTCAGGAATATATTCGTCGAGAAACGCAAAATCATAGCAAAGAAAACGGAAAAAAGCCTTCATTTCGACCATAATTGGCGTGAAATTCTCGCGTTTTTGCTCATTATTAAAAGTTAAGACGATGCTATTATGATCATCGCGAATCGCAAATGGGGCATTGGCGCGATAGTTCGCGCGATACCAATTTTCGATGACATGGACCGCGTCGTAAAAAGACGGCTTTTCTTTATAAGAGAAAGTGATGGTATAAGGATACGCGATCTTGCTCAACCCTCTTTGAAACCGCTCGAGGAGATGATACTGCCACGGCGTGTCTTTGACGATGGCCATGTCGACTTGACTCTTGTCGATCGGATTCATGCCGACGAGATCAAAATCAAGATCGAAAATCTCGACATCGAGGATGTCCAGCGAGTTAAGGAAGCGAACCATCTTGTTGTTCATAATCGATTAGAATAAATGGACGATATCCTTGATGGTGATAAATATCATGAGGCCAAAAAGCAAGACGAGACCGATGGCGGAGATGATCGCCTTGACTTTCGTCGGCACTTTTTTACGGGTGATGCCTTCGATGGCGGTCACGAGTAACTGCCAGCCGTCAAGGCCGGGAAACGGCAGCAGATTAAAGATGGCGAGGTTGACCGAGATAAGCCCCCACAAATAGAGGTAACTCGCAAAACCAAAGTCGGCTAAAATGGTCGATGAGGTCGAGAAGATGCCGACGATGCCCGACACTTCGCCGCTGCCGCTAAAGAGCATGCCGATGCCGCGGACGACGGCCGTATTAGCGTAGGCAAAGTCGCGCCATGTCGCCTTGAGAGCATCGTTAAAACTCCGCCATTGGCGGGTAAAAGTAAAGGCCATGCCGAGGCTATCAAAAACGAGCGGCTCATTAAGGCCAGATGAAACGATAGTGAAGGTTAAGTCATGAACGGTTGGGTTTATCGCGACGCCTTCATCATTTAGTTGATAGGTCGAGATATTGGCGACAAAAGAATCATTAATAATAAAATTATTCGCCGTATACGCTTTGGATAAATCAGGAATATTCGCGATTTTTCCTTCGTCGAGAAGGGTGATATATGAATCATTCACACCAGCCGCCTTTGCCGTTTGGCCATCGGCGAAAGGCAGATACAATTTAACGCCTTCTTCGAGCTTGGGATTTTCGCGGACTTTGTTTGGCAGAAAACCAAGCACATAAGTCTTTTCTTGAAAAGTGACGGCGCTATCGATGATGAGCGTCTGATTATCGCCGTGAATGAAATTGACGTAGCCGAGTCGATCGCCTGTGCGGAGGCCTGCTTCATAGGCTGGCGAGGCTTCTTGGATGACGCTTTCGCCTTGAAAGTAGTAATACGGAAGAGCAGTATTGGACACAAAGAAAAGGGTCATACCAAGCACCATATTTAAGACGATGCCGGCCGACAGGATAATCGCTCTTTTCCGTTTTTTAATGCCTTCGAGGCTTCGCTCTTCGCCGATGACGACGCCATCGGGGAGCTCGGTGCCCTCGCCATACATCAAGACATAGCCGCCAAGAGGGATGGAGCCGATTGAAAATGTTGTTTCTCCGCCCTTTTTCTTGCGCTTAAAAAACTTCGGGCCAAAGCCGATTGAAAACTCGATGCAATAGACTTTAAAAAGTTTGGCGGTCATGAAATGGCCGAGTTCATGAATCGTGATTAAAACCCCGAGGGAAACAAGAAAGAGGACGAGGTTGAGAATAAATGTTAATACTTGCATGTTAATTACCTATAATTTTTCTAAGATGAAGGCGGGTTAAACGGTCAGCCTCGATGACATTATGAATCGTCTGTCTTTTAACTTTAACATAGTTAAGTTCTTTTGCAATTAAATCAGGAATGGAAAGAAAGGGGAGGCGATTTTCTAAGAAGGCATGGACCGCTACTTCGTTCGCGGCATTAAGGACAGCCAGGGCCGTACCACCCATTTGCAAAGCTTGTTTGGCCAGAGCTACACACGGATATTTTTCGCTATCAAACTCATGAAAATGGTAATTGTTTAACTGCTTTAGCGATTTTATTCGCGTGCAAGAAAATGGCGTCTGACCTTCGAACAAGGCATAGGTGATTGGCACCCTCATATCTGGAAGGCTAATGTCGGCAAGAAAACTTCCGTCTTCGAACTGAATAAGTGAATGGACGTGGCTTTCATCGTGCATTAAAATGCCGATTTTATCGAGTTCATAATTAAATAGATAATGGGCCTCGATAATTTCAAAGCCCTTATTCATCATCGTCGCGGAATCGATTGTGATCTTCGCTCCCATCTGCCAAGTCGGATGTTTTAATGCATCTTCGGCAGTGACATTAGATAGTTGGTCTTTATTAAGGCTTCGAAAAGCCCCACCCGAAGCGGTCAAGATGAGTTTGCTAATCGAATCTTGTCGCGCCTGGCTCAGACATTTAGCCAAAGCGACATGTTCGGAATCGATTGGAAAAATTTTGCCATGGCCTTTCTTAAGGAGGCGATTGACTATTTCGCCACCGACGACGAGGCTTTCTTTGTTGGCCAGACAAATCGTCGCCTTTTTCTTCAAGGCAGCAATCGTCGGAGGAAAACCGGCAAATCCGACGAGGGCATTAACGATGAGATCATATTTTGCTTTTTTGACGATTTGAATGAGCCCTTCATCGCCGCTAAAGAAGGTGATATGAGGATGCTGTTGTTGCAAAATATCCGTATATTCTCGATGTTTAACGCATACGTATTTCACCGCAGGGTGGAGGCGGATGATGGTCGACACGGTATCAACCTTTTCTCCGACTGAAAAAGCCACTAATTCAAACTGCTGGCTGTTAGAAGAGATGACATCGAGGGTTTGCTGACCAATGCTCCCTGATGCTCCGAGCAGGAGGATGCGCTTCATAAGAAGAAATCCCAGCCATTATTGATAAAGATGATGAGAATGGCGATGACAATCGCCGCAAATATCGCCGAATCGAGACGATCCAAGACGCCGCCATGACCTTTTAGCAAGGTGCCAAAATCTTTGATCTCATAATGGCGTTTGATGGAACTGAAAGTAAAATCGCCAAGATTGCCAATTAGTGGCATCGCTAACGATAAAAGGATGATCCAATACCATTTCTCGGGAGTCAAAAAGGGCAAAATCGGATAGCCGAGATAACCGACGAGTAAAGCGAGACCAGTCGAAAAGAGAAAGCTGACAAGAATGCCGCCAAAGAAACCTTCCCAGGTCTTTTTGGGAGATATGCGGGGATTAATTTTGTTGCGGCCAAACAAAACGCCGATGAAATAGGCACCGATGTCATTAATCATGACTCCGACCGCTAGATATATAAGCAGAAAAGCTGATTGAAAGTATTTAAAAAATGGCGTCGTGGTATCAGTGGCGCTATCGATGGCGCCAAAGGCGAACTTCGAATATGGGTAGTAGCGCATGAAAAGGAGCGACTGCATGCCGAGAGCGACGACGACAATCATCGTAAAAAGATAACTCGCGTCGTGAATCGCAAACTTATCATTGGCCAGGACAACGAGAAAGAAGACGCCGGCGGCCAAGGCGATAGCAATCGTCGAAACCGAGAGCGTACTAAAACCTTTTTCAATATCGAAGGCATTACTTTGGGGTGAATCGCGAAATTGCAAAACTTGGTTTTTAAGAAAAACCCAGTAAACTAAAGAAAACATGATGACATAGCAAAATAGATAGATAAAGAGCGAAAAACGTCTTTTCCGTTCGACAGAAACAATCTCGTGTGTGGCGATGACTACCACAAAAAAGATGAGAGCAAAGTAAAACCAGCCACCGATAAATGCGCAGGGAAGGCATAAGATGGCGAGAACTATCGAGGTGATGATTCTCGTCTTCATCGTCGCCTTGGTGTCAGGCGTCAATTCGTTAGGTGTAATCTTATGCGAGTTATTATTCATTTTTAAGCCCCCCAAAACGACGGTTCCGGCTCTCATATTCTCTGAGGCAAGCAATTAAGGCTTCGCGGTCAAAGTCGGGCCAGTGTACCTTCGGAAAAATAAATTCGGCGTAGGCATTTTGCCACAGCAGGTAATTGGAGAGGCGATGTTCGCCACTCGTGCGAATCATCAAATCGACAGGGGGAAGATCAAAGGTGTATAGATGTTGAGAGATGGTATCTTCATTGATATCTTCAACTTTAATCTCGCCTTTAGTGACTTTATCGGCGATGAGCTTCGCCGCTCTTACAATTTCTTGCTGACCACCGTAATTCAGGCAGATATTCATCACGTGATGCGTCAGATGTTCAGTGGCTTTAATTGCCTTAGCAATCGTCTTCTGCGTCTTTGGCGGAAGGCGGCTCACGTCTCCGGAAATCATGACTTTGACACCATCGCTAATAAGGGTCGATAACTCGCGTTTAAAAAATAGTTCGAGATAATTAAAAAGGTGGCTGACCTCCGCTTTCGGGCGCTTCCAGTTCTCGGTTGAAAAAGCATATAAAGAGATGACGCGAATGCCAAATTCCATGCAGGCATTTAAGACGTCGATAATGCGTTCGCAAGCTTCTTTGTGACCGAGGTGGCGAGGGAGGCCACGGGCTTTGGCCCAGCGGCCATTACCGTCCATGATGAACGCCACATGAGAGAGTGGCTTGTGAAGTTTAAAGGCCACCGCTTGTTCTTTTTCTTTCCCCACAATCATACAAATAGTATACATTGTGCGGGCGCAGTATAAAAGAATCAATCAGCGAAATCTTTTTATACAAAAAAGAAAGAGCGGATTAACCGCCCTATATCGACATGATTTCTTTTTCTTTTCCGGCGAGGACTTCTTCAATTTTTTTGTTTGATTCGTCCGTCACTTTTTGCACTTCGTTTTCGATGCGTTTTTTTAAATCATCGCTATAATCTTCCGAGCTTTTGACGTAATCGACATATTCGCGGCGGATATTGCGAACGGCGACTTTTGATTCCTCGGCGTAGACTTTAGCGCGTTTGACTAGGTCGCGGCGCGTCTCTTCATTGAGAGCGGGAATAATCAGGCGAATCTGATCGGAGTCGACAATCGGATTAATGCTCAAATCGCTGGCGTTAATCGCCGTGACAATCGAGCGCAGGTCGCCGCGGTCGTATGGTTTAATTAGCAATTGCCGCGGTTCAGGGATGGAGACGGAAGCGATCTGGCCGATGAGAATCTTATCGCCGTAATAATCGACTTCGATGCGATCGAGGAGGGCGGCATTGGCACGTCCGGCGCGCAAGGTGTTGAGGTTGGCTTTGAAGACTTGAATGGTCTTCTCCATCTTATCGAGGGCTTCAAGGGCTAGTTCATCCATATTCATTATCCTTTCTTGACGATAGTGCCGATTTTCTCGCCGTTTAAAATGCGGAGAAAATTGCTCGTGTCGTTCATATTAAACACATGAACGATGATATTTTCTGATTGTATCATGCTGACCGCTGTTTGGTCCATGACTTGAAGGTTTCTAGTCAGCAATTCACCAAAGGTGATTTCGGGGATAAAGTTGGCATTTTTGTTAGTGCGAGGGTCGTCGTCATAAACGCCGTCAACACCATTTTTCGCCATCAAAATGGCATCTGCTTCAATTTCTATGGCCCGTAACGTCGCCGTCGTATCGGTCGTAAAAAAGGGATTGCCGGTGCCGCCACCAAAGATGACGACGCGACCTTTTTCCATGTGGGAGATCGCTCTCTTTTTGATGTATGGTTCGCTGACGGCTTTGACTTCAATCGCCGACATCACGCGGCACTCAAGACCGGTCTTTTCAATCGCGCTTTGAAGGGCTAGTGCGTTGATGATGGTGCCGAGCATTCCCATGTAGTCAGCCGTGCTTCTTTCGATGCCAATTCGCTCAGCGAGTTTACCGCGCCAGATGTTGCCGGCGCCGACGACGATGGCGATTTGCACGCCCTGCTCATACATCGACTTGATAGCTGTGGCGACAATATCCAAATGATTAGCATTAAGAATGAGCTTTTGGCGATTGTCAGAGAGGGCTTCTCCAGATAATTTCAGCAGGATTCGCTTGTAGTTAATCATAAGATCTCCTTAAGAAAAAACACTCTTAAAGAGTGTTTATTTCACTTGACTCATCACTTCTTCAGCGAAGTCGCAGCATTTCTTTTCAATGCCTTCTCCAACTTGGAAGCGAACGAATTTCAGAACTTTGTTTCCTTTGGCCTTCAACACTTCAGCGACGCTTTTTTCGCCATCGAGCAAATAGGTCTGCTCGAGAAGCGTTGTCTCGCTTAATAGCTTGTTGACTTTGCCGAGGATGATGCCATCGAGAATATTGGCGGGTTTATTGGCTAATTTTTCATCGGATTTTGCTAATTCGCGAGCGATGTTTTTTTCGTGTTCGATGACATCGGCGGGAATTTCATCTCTGCTGACATAGGTCGGGTTATTGGCGGCGATATGCATCGCTAGGCCTTTGCCGAGTTCAGCGTCGTCTTTAGCGAGCAAGACAAGGACGGAAATCTTGCCGTTCATGTGAATGTAGGAGCCGAGGCCTTGACCTTTCGCGGTTTTGAGAATTTCAAAACGGCGATAATCGATCTTTTCGCCTAATGCGACAGTCGCATCGGTCAGATGATGAGCCACCAAGATGCGGGCAGCATCGATGTCTAGTGGTTCTTCGTGCAGTGTCTCTTGGGCGAGATTATCGACGAGAGCAATAAATTTGTCACCGCGGGCGACAAAGTCGGTTTCGCAGTTGACTTCGAGGACGATGCCTTTGCCACATCCTTTGCAGACGCGGACTTTGGTCAGTCCCTCGGCGGCGATGCGACTAGCTTTTTTCGCGGCTTTGGCAATACCTTTTTCGCGGAGCCAGTCGATGGCTTTTTCGACATCGAGATTATTTTCTTCAAGGGCTTTTTTGCAGTCCATCATGCCCGCACCAGTGCGTTCACGAAGGACTTTAATGAGTTCGATTAAGTTGCTTGAGGCCATTATTTATCCTCCTCTTTGGCTGTATCTTCGGTTTTGGGGGCGACTTTTTTGGTCATCGCTTTGACAGGTTTTGGTTCTTCGACTTTAACATCGACTTCTTTTTCTTCAAGAACCGGAGCTTGGACTACTTCTTCTTTGACTTCTGTTCTGCGGTCGCGGCTGTAGTCATCGCGTTTGGTGGCGCGCATCGCTTGATAGCGCTCATATTTCTCTTGGCGCTCCTTACGAGCAGCGCGAATTGCGATGAGACGTTCTTGGTTTTCTTTATCGGCTTGACGAATGGCATCTTTCATCGTCACTTCTTCGCCTTCATCTTTGGTGTAAGCGACGACCGGGATTCCACCCTTTGCTTCGACGACGGCATCGGCGAGAACGCTGACAATGAGACGGACGGAACGGACGGCGTCATCGTTGGCGGGAATGGGATAATCGAGAACATCGGGGTCTGAATTCGTATCGACGATACCGAAAACAGGGATCTTCAACTTGCGAGCTTCGCGGACGGCATTGCGTTCGACTTCAGGGTCGACGATGATGACGGCTTGGGGAAGGCGGCGCATCTCTTTAATACCGGACAATGTATACGATAACTTATCTTTTTCTTTTC